>JAHEFT010000062.1 GCA_024640025.1 Chromatiales bacterium | reverse complement strand
CGAAACCAAAATTGACGTAACCGGCATCTTCCAGCCGTTCCCGGACCACGTCATCCATGTTTTTCCTCACAAAACGGGCTTCCTCAATGGTACTGAACACCATTGGCATGGAAAAGATATCCGCGTCTCGCTGGAACATGTTCATGGCGCCGGATGTAAACGCCCCGCCCTGCAGTTGACCCGTACGCATTTTCCGCTGCACCTGCTTGTCGTTGCCCTGCACGCCCCCGCCATAGAATTTAAACTTCACACGCCCCTCCGTCTGGGCCTCGATCACCTTGGCGCCGCGCTTCATGTCGTTCATCCAGGAAGACCCTTCCGGCGCAATGGTGGCGATTTTCAGGGTCTGGGCAAAAACCGCCGAACTTGCAAAAACCAGTATCAGGATGGCAGGAATCTTACGTAAGGTCATACGGTTCATATTTTGATATCCCGTTAAAAATAATCGTCTGCGCTGTCGAGCAGGGCCTGTGCTTCGGCCTGGGCCAGCGTATTGAATAGAGTATAGCCGGGCTGCACGGGGTCGGCCGCCAGTACCTCCAGCAGGAGTTGGTCATGTAACTCACGGTCATAAAGGGTGCGTGCATAGTACTTCGCGAAGTCCACCATGATGCTCAGGTCATAGCCCCCGGAAAGCGACATGGCGCGTTCATAGTGCGCAAGACCGTTCTCAAAATCGCCACCCAGCGCCGGTGGACGTATGGTATCGAGCACGGCCAGGTAATGTTCAATATTTGCCTGCTGATAACGGGGGTTGATTTCCTGGATACGGGTAAGAGTCGCCTGCGCCTGCGGCAGCCTGGCCAGCGCGGACCATTCGTCACTGTGCGCCTGGATATACGCGATCCAGCTCAGCCCAAAGGTATAAAGGGCTTCAAGGTGTTTGTCATCCAACAGGTCAAGTTGGCTGATAAACTCGTCGTAGTTCAGGTTCCATATCCCGCAGACGCGCTTTTCAGCAGCGCACAGAGCCCTCTGTCCGTAGGACTGACCTCTTTTGGTCAATTTGCGTGCACGGACCGGATTGTTGACGAAAACTACGCCGTAGGCTGAATACAACTGGGCCGCCGCGCTCAGAGCGGCCACGTTCTCCGGCGCACCTTCGACAAAACTATCCAGCATCAACAGGTAGGCCGGAGCCCCGTCCCTGACCAGAGCCGGGTCGTCCTGGTTAAGAATCGCTGTATTCAGGTTTCCGGCCAGGCCGCTGCCGGCCGTCGCCATCATCGAAGCACAGCCAGCCGCCAATACGCTGACGACCATCAAGCTGATGACCAGGAGTGGTGTTCTAACGATTGTTATTCTCCGTAAGGTATCCAGATATTCTTGATTTCCGTGGCATGGCGCAGAAAAGAGGCACTCTGACCCTGCTCATCGTCCTCCCAGTCATGAAATAATCCATAATTGACCCAGGTGCGTTTCATGGTGGCCGCCGCTTCCATCTCCACCATCCGGCTGCCGTTCCGGCTGCCCCAGTACCAGAGCCCTTCGATGTCATAATGTTTGGCCAGCACTTCCGCCAGGACATCCTGGTCGCCGGTGACGATATTCACTACGCCCCCGGGCAAATCCGAAGTATCCAGCACCTGGTAAAAATCGGTGGCGAGGAGCGCGTAATGCTGCGAGGGAACCACCACCACGCGGTTACCCATGCAAATGGCAGGCATCACGGTGGACACGAAACCCAGCAGACCCGCCTCTTCCGGCGCCACGATACCGATCACGCCCACGGGCTCTTTCATGGCCAGGGTCACGTTGCGCAGCGGCGTGGCATGAACCTGGCCGTCATACTTGTCGCTCATGGCTGCGTAGTGATAAATTCGCCGAATGCAAAGGTCCAGTTCAGACCGGGCAAGCGCTTCCTCCTTGCCGCTCAAAAGGCTGATCCTGTGCTGGAATTCCGTTGCCCGCGCGCTGAGATTCTCGGCGATGTAATACAAGACCTGAGCCCTGTTGTGGGCTGTGGTCGATGACCAGCCACTGGCCGCCCGCGCCGACTCGACCGCGTTCCGGATGTCCTTGCGGTTGCCGGCCGGGATTTCAGCGATGACTTTGCCGGTTGAGTCGAAAGCGGCATTGCTGTATCCGCCATCGGGGCGAACCTGCCTGCCGCCGATGTACAGTTTGGCCGTCCGGTCGATTTCCGGCGCTTCGTGTCCCGGCATGACTTCCGCGGGTGTGAACCGGGGCAGTCGATGCACCGGTTCCTTGCTCAGGCGTGACTCCCAGAATGGCTTAACGTACTCCAGCAATCCTTCCTTGCCGCCTTCGCGTCCGAAACCCGATTCGCGGTAGCCGCCAAAACCCGAGGCGGCGTCGAAAACATTGCTGCAATTGACCCAAACCGTGCCGGCCTTGATCTTTGGCGCCACATCCAGCGCCAGGTTGACGTTTTCCGTCCAGACGCTGGCCGCCAGGCCGTAGCGGCTGTTATTGGCGAGCTCCACCGCTTCGGCCGGCGTCCTGAAGGTCATTGACACCAGCACCGGGCCAAAAATCTCCTCCTGTGCCAATGTGGCCGAAGGCTGAACGTCGGTGATCAGGGTGGGCGGGTAGTAACAGCCGCGTGCCGGCAGTTCACCTGCCGGCTGCCAGAGCTTACCGCCCTCCTCCACGCCCTGGTTCACCAGTTTTTTGATGTTTTCCAATTGCACGGGGTCAACCAGGGCCCCGATGTCAATGCTTTTGTCCAGCGGATCACCCACGACGAGCAGAGACATCCGGCGCCTGATTTTTTTGTACAGACGCTCGGCAATGGATTCCTGGACCAGCAGCCGGGAACCCGCGCAACAGACCTGGCCCTGGTTGAACCAGATCGCATCCACCAGGCCCTCAACCACACTGTCCAGGTCCGAGTCTTCAAATACGATGAAGGCGGATTTTCCGCCCAGTTCCAGGGTCAGTTTTTTCCCGGTTCCGGCAGTCGCCCGCCGTAGAATCCTGCCGACTTCAGTCGATCCGGTAAATGCCAGTTTGCCAACCTCCTGGTGCTGGGTAAGCGCTTCACCGGCCTTTTGATCGCCCAGCACAAGGTTGAACACACCGCGCGGAAGGCCGATATCGTGACACATCTGGGCAAACAGAGCGGCCGTTGCCGAAGTGTATTCAGCCGGCTTCAAAACCACGGTATTGCCCATTGCCAGGGCCGGCGCCACTTTCCAGGCAAGCATTAACAGTGGAAAATTCCATGGAATGATCTGCCCGACGACACCGATCGGCCGGTACCCCGGGAGTTCCTGCTGCATGACTTGTGCCCAGCCGGCGTGGTGATAGAAGTGGCGGGCGACCAGCGGTATGTCGATGTCCCTTGATTCCCTGACAGGTTTACCGTTATCCAGACTTTCCAGCACTGTGAAGAGCCGGCTGTTTTTCTGGATGTGCCGGGCCATCGCATAGAGAAAACGCGCCCTGCCGTGACCGCCAATTGCGACCCAGCCCTCCAGTGCATCAGCCGCTGCCGCCACCGCCCGGTTCACATCCGAGCCATCGCCATCGGCCACCATGGCCAACAGGTCGCCGTTCGCCGGGTTGTGTGATGCAAAATATTCACCTGATCCCGGGACGACCCAATCTCCGCCAATAAAATGGTTGAGCGTGTTGTCCCGTTCCTGCAACCAGCGGTTTGCCTCGTCCGGGCTTTCGGGGGCGGGTCCGTATTCCAGCGTTTCAAAAAGGTCTCTGACTTCCATGATCAATTCTTCCCTGGTTCAGCCGTTGGGGTGGCGGTACTGCGCCGAGTAACTCCCGGTCACGTGGTGCTCCAGCTGGCGTTCAATGTCGCCCAGCAGGCTGCTCGCTCCAAACCGGAACAAGTTTGGGGAAATCCATCGGTTCCCCAGTTCTTCTTTCATCAGAATCAAGTAGTTCAAGGCGTCTTTTGCCGTGCTGATACCGCCGGCCGGTTTGTATCCGATGCGATAACCCGTCAGGTCATGGTAGTCCCTGATCGCCCTGACCATCACCATGCTGTAAGGAAGGGTTGCATTTACAGATTCTTTACCGGTACTGGTTTTGATGAAGTCGGCGCCGGCCATCATGCAGACCCAACTGGCCCTGGCCACATTGCTCAGGGTCGCCAGTTCGCCCGTCGCCAGGATGGTCTTCAAATGGGCCTCGCCGCAGGCCTTTCGAAATGACTTCACCTCCTCGTAGAGGCCTTTCCAGTCAGCCGTAAGCACTTTACTCCGACTGATCACGATATCAATCTCGGTTGCGCCGGCCGCCACAGATGCGGCGATCTGGGCGAGCTTCAGAGAGACAGGAATCTGACCTGCGGGAAAGCCGGTCGATACCGCTGCCACAGGAATGCCGCTTCCCTTCAATTCGCCGACCGCGGTTTCAATCAGGTTGTGATAAACACAGACCGCCGCTGTACTGAGGTTGAGGTCAGCAACGCCCAATGCATCAAGAATGTCACGACGCACGGGACGAATGGCTTTCTGACACAGGCGGCGCACCCTGCCTGGCGTATCGTCACCGGCCAGGGTAGTGAGGTCGATACAACTCAGGGCTCTTAGCAACCAGGCAGCCTGGTACTCTTTCTTGACGGTCCGGCGGGTGCCAATCGTAGCGGCACGGCGCTCCACCGCACTGCGATTGACCCGGATTCCGGCAAACAGGCCGGGTTCAAATTCCAGGCCCGGATTGCGTTCCACGTGACGACCGGCAACGCTAATGGAGTGTACGTTGGTCTGCGGAGTTTCTGACATGGTGCCCAGTATAATGTGTGTCATAAATTGCGGCCATTTTTCTGATCTATTCGCGGACACGCTGGTAACATGATGCCGCCAAGATCAACCGGAGAAAACAGCATGTTCAAGCCAGTTCACGTCCTGCTCCTGGGGCTCGCCGTTGTACTAAACGTTCAGTCAACATTCGCTGAAGAGAAGGAAAACCCGAATCCTGGTCTCAACGAAGCGACATTCAAGGGACTGGAATGGCGTGGAATTGGCCCCGCGCTGATGTCAGGTCGAATCGCTGATATCGCGATCGATCCGGTTGACCGGAGCACCTGGTACATCGCAGTGGGCAGTGGCGGCGTGTGGAAGACGACCAATCGCGGCACCACCTGGACTTCGGTATTTGACGACCAGGAATCGTACTCCATCGGTTCCATCACGATTGATCCGAACAATCACAATATGGTGTGGGTTGGAACCGGTGAAAATGTCAGCGGGCGCCACGTGGGATTCGGGGATGGAATTTACAAAAGCCCGGACGGTGGTGAAACCTGGAAAAACATGGGCCTGGAGGCATCGGAACACATTGGGATGATCGCAATCGACCCGCGCGACTCGAATGTTGTCTATGTAGCAGCCCAGGGGCCTCTCTGGTCCGCGGGCGGAGATCGCGGCCTGTATAAATCCATTGACGGCGGCGAAAGCTGGGAAAAAATTCTCGCGGGTGGTGAATACACCGGAGTCAACGAAGTGCATCTGGATCCGAGCAACCCGGACGTGATTTTTGCGGCCAAACACCAGCGTCTGCGCAATGTAGCCGCCCTGATCAACGGCGGGCCGGAATCAGGGATTTTTAAATCCACTGACGGTGGCAAGACCTGGCGGGAACTGACTACGGGACTGCCCGAAGAGGATATGGGCAAGATTGGAATGGCCATTTCCCCCTTTGACGCTGACGTCGTCTACGCCACGATCGAACTGGGCGGCAGGACCGGCGGATTCTGGCGCTCCGAAGACGGCGGAGAAAGCTGGGAAAAGCGCAGTGACTATCTGTCCGGAGGCACCGGGCCCCATTATTACCAGGAGATTTTTGCCAGTCCACACCAGTTTGATCGTGTGTACCAGATGGACGCCACGCTGCACGTCACCGAAGACGGAGGCAAAACTTTCGTCGCGCAGCCTTACGGCTACAAGCATGGCGACCATCACGCGATGGCGTTCGACCCAGCAGACCCTGACTACCTGATGTTTGGCACGGATGGCGGACTTTACGAATCTTACGACCTGGGCGCGACGTACCGCTTTTTCGCCAACCTCCCGGTTACGCAGTTCTACAAAGTGGCCGTCGATTATGATGAACCGTTTTACAACGTATACGGCGGAACCCAGGACAATAATACGCAGGGGGGGCCATCACGCACCGACAACGTGAACGGCATCAGAAACTGCGACTGGTTCATCACGCTTTTCGCCGATGGCCACCAGCCTGCCGTAGACCCTGCCGATCCGGATATCGTGTACTCGGAATGGCAACAAGGCAACCTGGTCCGCTACGATCGTAAATCCGGCGAACAGATTCACATACAGCCGCAACCCGGTGCGGGAGAAGAAGCTGAGCGGTTTAACTGGGATGCTCCCATCCTGATCAGTCCGCACGACCCGGCCCGCTTGTATTACGCCAGCCAGCGGGTATGGCGCTCGGATGACCGGGGGGATAGCTGGACGGCGATCAGCGGCGATCTGTCGCACGGGCGAGACCGGCTGAAGGAGCCAATGATGGGACGCGTCTGGAGTTTCGATTCGGCCTGGGACCTGATGGCCATGTCTGAATACGGCACCATCACCTCGCTTTCCGAATCTCCGGTGGTCGAAGGGTTGCTTTACGCCGGCACGGATGACGGTCGCATCCAGATCAGTGAAAATGGCGGCGCCAGCTGGCGTGCGGTGGAGCGGCTGCCGGACGTTCCTGACCGTTTCTTCGTGAATGACATCAAGGCTGACCTGTTTGATGCCGACACCGTTTACGTGGTCGTTGATGACCACAAATCGGGAGATTTTTCACCCTATGTGTTCAAGAGCACAAACCGCGGCAGAACATGGACGAGTATTTCCAGGGGATTACCCGAACGGCACGTGGTGTGGCGGCTGGTGCAGGACCACGTAGAGCCAAACCTGATGTTTGCCGGTACTGAGTTCGGCGTATTCTTCACGATTGATGGTGGCGGATCATGGGTCGAATTAAGTGGCGGCGCCCCGACGATCTCTTTCCGTGACCTGGCCATTCAGAAACGTGAGAACGACCTGGTTGCCGCCTCGTTTGGCCGTGGTTTCTGGATTCTCGACGACTACTCGCCGCTGCGCGGCATCACGGAAGAACAGTTAACCAGCGGGACACTGCTGTTTCCTGTCCGGGATGCTGACTGGTATATCCCGAAGCTGCCGTTGGGAGATTTTGAAACCGGCGGCAAGTCCAGCCAGGGCGACAGCTATTTCATAGCCCCCAACCCTCCTTTTGGAGCCGTTTTTACGTACTACCTGGCCGAGGGGCTTAAAACGACCAAAGAGCAGCGCCGTGAATCTGAGAAAGAACGGGAAGAAACGGGTGAAGACACCCCTTATCCGGGATGGGCAGCCCTGCGTTCAGAGCAGGTCGAGGAATCGCCGGCCATGGTACTGACCGTCAGCAATGCGCAGGGCGAAGTCATCCGCCAGATAGAAGGTCCGATCAGCCCCGGATTTCATCGCGTGGCCTGGGACCTCCGGTATCCGGTCTCTTCAGCCTGGACGCCGGAAAATGAGGGTGAGCAGTACATTCAGATCCTCGGCCCGCTCGCCCCTCCCGGCAGTTACAAAGTCACTTTGGCGAAGCGGGTTAATGGACAGTTACGTGATGTGGAAATGACCCAGACTTTTGAAGTCAAATCTATCTCGCAACGCGGCTTGCCCGGGGCCCCTGTCGAGGAAGTTGCGGCCTTTGCCATCAGGCTGGATGATCTGCAGCGGAAGGTTTCCGGCGCAGACTCAGCGGTTGCGGAATTACTGGTCGAAACCCAGGCCATCAAGGAAACCCTGCTCCGTTCCAGCGCGCCCATGGCGCTGCGTGAGCAGGCTCGGTCACTGGAACTGGAACTCCTGGAACTGCAACAGACGCTCAACGGAAACGAGACCCGCAGCCTGTATGGCGATCCTGGACCGGTTTCCATCAGCAGCCGGGTGGACGCCGCTGTCATGGGCACATTCCGTTCGACATATGGCCCTACGCCCACGCACAGCCAGGCAGTTGAGATCGCAGAAAGTGAGTTTGCGATCCTGGAAACCAGCCTGCGGCGTATTGTAGACGTCGAACTGCCCGCCCTGCGGCAGGAGCTTGACCGGGCCGGAGTGCCATGGACTCCGGGGCGAGGCGTACCAGACCGGGATTGATATAAATGATGGACAGGACACGGGGGCGGGAACCCACCCCCGTTTTTTTGATTTTACTGCTCGTATTCCTGGCCCGGGTTGTCACCGTGCAGGCGGCGACGGATCGGGATGACATTGATGAACAATCAAACAGGCTCCTGGAGACTGTCGTCGTCACTGCCACCCGGATCGAGGAGTCGGTGCTGGATGTTGCCGAAGCGGTAACGGTCGTCGGAGGCGGGGCGATTAACAGGAAAGCGCCGGATGTGCTGGCCGAGATGCTGCGCGGCATGCCCGGGGCCTATTTTCAGCAAACCACGCCCGGCCAGGGCATTCCCATCATTCGCGGTTTGAAAGGCTCCGAGGTGCTTCACCTGGTCGACGGCATGCGGCTCAACAACGCCTTTTTCCGCAATGCGCCTAACCAGTACCTCGGGCTGGTAGACGCCTATGCGACGGACCGGACCGAAGTCATCAGGGGCTCAGCCCCGTCACTTTATGGCGCAGACGCGATGGGCGGGGTGGTGCACGTTCTCACGCCGGAACCGGAACTGGCCGGAAAAGATTGGCACGCACAGGGTCGCTTTTACGGGACATTTAACAGCGTCGATGACGGCCTGACCGGGCGCCTGAGCGCGGCCGCCGGCCGGGAAGGCAACGTGCTGTCCGGCGGGGTCACCTACCAGGACCATGGGGACCGCAAGACCGGTAATGGTGAAACCGTGGCGCCCAGCGGTTACCGTGTGAACGCCGCTGACCTCAAGTGGCGGTACAGTTTCGGGGAGAGCTCCGAACTGATGTTGTCCGCACAATACCTGGAGCAACCGTCTACACCACGCGTCGACGAACTGATTCCAGGCTACGGACAGGACCACCCCAGTTCCAGGCAATACGAGTTCAAACCCAATAGCCGTGAATTCCTGCATGCACGCTACCGGCTCGACAGTGACTCGCGCTGGTTTAATCGCCTGGAGGCGCACCTGGCCCGGCAGGTAATCACCGACGATCGCCTGACCCAGGACTGGGAGGATCCGGTGATCACGAACGAATCCAACGAAAGCCGGCTGGATGGCCTGACACTCCAGTTCAACTCACCCTGGGGTGGCGCCGGCGGCCCCGGCAAGGAACTGGTCTGGGGATTTGAATACTACGCCGATGAAATTGCGAGCAGCCGGTTGAGGACAGACCCGGAAACGGGCGAGAGCCGGCAGGCAACCGGACGCTTTCCCGACGAATCGACCATGGACAGCGCCGCCCTGTACGTGTCGAATCACTGGCGCTGGGACCGGCTGAACCTGAACGCAGGCCTGCGATACAGCCGGTTCAACATATTCCTTCCCGCCGCGCCCGAAGTGCAGGCAACCCGTCTGAGCCCTAGCGACCTCACGGGTGATGTCCACTTGAACTTTGAGGTTGCCCCCGGCACGCACCTGGTCAGTAACATCGGCCGTGGATTCAGGCCGCCGAACATTTTTGACCTGGGGACACTGGGCTCTCGACCCGGCAACCGGTTCAATGTCCCTAATCCGGACCTGAAACCTGAATCGGTCTGGAGTTACGATCTGGGCATCAAGGCTTCGACAGCCCGGTGGCAGATCGAGGTTTTCGCCTGGTATTCCGACTACAAGGATAAAATCAGCTCACGCTTCACCGGCGACGTCACCGACGATGGCCGCCTCGTCGTGACCAGCGACAACATCAACTCAGCGCAAATTTACGGTGTTGAATCCGGGTTGCGCTACTTTTCGGATGCAGGATGGGAACTCTACGCCGTGCTGAATTACACCCGCGGTGATGAGAGCTACCTCGCCAGCACGGTTCCGGCGGACCGTATTCCACCTCTCAACGGCCGGCTTGGCCTGGTCTGGCAGACCGGCGGGAATCTGCGCTTTGAGCCCTACCTGGATTACGCCGGTCCCCAGGGCCGCCTGAGTCCGCGCGATTTCCTGGATCCCAGGATCAATCCCCGGGGCACACCGGGTTGGGGAACCCTGAACCTGCTGGCGAGTTGGCAGGCCGGTCCCAAAATGGAACTGGGGCTCAGGTTGCAGAACCTGGGCGACAAGGACTACAGGGAGCATGGCTCCGGTGTCGATGCACCCGGACTCAATGTCGGTTTCTGGCTGAATGCCCTGTTCTGAACTGAAACAGAGTTGATGCAGTTAAAGTTTTTTCAGAGGACAGAGTTTTATATCCTGCATGCGTTGCAACTCCACGGATTCGAAAACGGGAGTGCAGTCCGCCGTATCCTCAAGACCAAGGCCAACCTGCTCAAGGTCCCCAGGCAGGAAACCTGCTGCAACATCGGCCTGTGACAGCAGGAGAAAGAAAGAACCCGGATGTTGCCTGACTGCCTGGTGAGCCAGTTCATGCAGTTTGTGTTGCGGCTCGATGGTGTGCATGAAATTCGCCCGGATTCGAACCAAAGGAATATCATCACCCAGCCACAGCGCCGCGTAGGCCACCGGTTCATAGCCGTCGATCAGCACCATGGCATCTGGGGGCAGGTCCGCGAGCGTGGTGGCCGTGTCCGGCTGGAATTCCCAGGTCGAGGCTCCGCGGGAGTACTCCACCAGCGCCTGCGAACCGATCAACGCCGCCAGTGTCAACAGCAGCACCCGCCGCGATTGAGTCAGCAGGAAAACCGAACTGAAAATGACGACAGGCGCCAGCAACTCGATCACCGAAAGGTAGCGGTAAATGGAAAACAGCCTGATCCAGAACAGGTAGCTCAGGCCAATGAAAATCCATACCAGGCCCAGCGCAGGCGCGTTTTGGCGCATCTTACGCCAGGTAAAAAAGGGCAGCAGAAATGCAACGATGAGGACCAGTGGAACGCGCAGGTCGCGGAAGCTGAATTCCCAGACACGTTGCGGATCCATCAACCAGTAGTAAGGGTAAAAAAGCCACTCGGTCGTCGACCCGGGCATGAAGCGAAGATCACGGTAATCACCCTGGTCTAGCCACGGCGAGGCAAAAAAGTTATTGAAATAAGGGAATAAGGGGTTGCCGTATAGTTCCCACTGGTGAACGAACCATGCGCCACCGGCTAACCCAACCCCCAGGAGGCCGCCCACGGCCAGACTGAAAACCATGCGCCAACGACGGGTTCCGCTAAAACAAAAGAAAGCGGCCAGCCCCAGGCTCAGGGCATAAATGGAAAACGTCAGTTTCAGGGCACAGGCCATACCGAGCAGCAATCCGGCGAGGATGCCGGTACGCAAGGTTCTGGAATCGTCCGGCCGGACCTGGTCCCGCAGCACCGCCAATAAGCCGCCAAGTACCAGCGCACTGAGAAGGGTGTCACCCTGGCTACCCCCCAGTTGGTTCAGGAATATCGGCCCGCCCAGACCCAACGCTGCGACGAGCAGCAGCATCCACTGTTCCCTGATCCGATGGGCGGCCAGTTCCTGCAGGATCAACCAAAGTAAAATCAATTGCCCTGCCTGGATCGCGCCGATGACAAATACCAGGACAGCAGCCCCGAAGTACTTGAAGAGGAGGTAAACCGGTATGAATAGTGCGGGGTTCAGATAGGTCTGTTGCTGGGCCGGCGCCACGTCGATGGCGAGCCTGCCGTTGAGTAATGCGTGGGGATTGTAAAGATGGTAATTCAACAAATCCCATTCAAGCGCGAAGCCATAGTGCAGCGCCCCGAGTCCCCCGGCCAGGCAGGCAAATAACAGGATCCAGCGGTTTAGAGTCATGGCTGTTTTGCTCTTGTGACTGGCGACGGTGCTCCTTCAGCCCCTTTTCCATCCCGCTTCTGCCTGAAAAACTGTTTCAGCTGCTGCGCACATTCCGCGGCCATGCATCCTCCGGAAACCAGCGGCACGTGGTTGTGGCGTGAGTCACCCAGCACCCCGAACACGCTACCTGCTGCGCCGGTTTTTGGATCATGAGCGCCGAACACGACGCGTTCCAGCCGCGCATGGACCATGGCTCCTGCACACATGCAACAGGGCTCCAGTGTCACGTACAATGTACATTCCGGCAGGCGGTAGTTGCCAAGGCGCCTCCCCGCCTCACGCAATGCGATAATTTCAGCATGGCCCGCAGGATCACTGAGCGTGATGGTACGGTTCCAGCCCTCTCCAACGGCTTCTCCAGCGCACACGACCACTGCCCCGACCGGCACTTCCCCCTCCCTCTCAGCCTGGTTTGCCAGCGACATGGCATGCTCCATCCATTTCAGGTCTGAGGGTGTGAAGGGGGCGCTATCGGTCACAGCGAACGAAACAGGCTCAAAGTTTTCCGGTCAGCAGTCGTTTGACCGCCCGCATGGGCGCGGTGATCCGCCAGGAAGTGGACGCTTCCATCTCGTCCACCTGATTCTGCAACCGCTGGATCATGCGGACCGCCGACACATAATCGCCTGGAATCTCTTCGGGGCGGGTCATCGAGGTCGCTCTGCGTCCTCCGGAATAATGGGTTTTATTCAGTTTACCCTGCAACTGCCGGATATCGCGGTACATCCGTTGCAGATGCTGATCCCTGCGCCTCATCAGACTCTTGATTTCACGGATGTCTTCCTGCTCGAGTTGCATTCCGGGCTGAAAACGTTCGGGCAAGTGCCTTTCCACGTAAACCGTTGAATGTTCGTCGCCGGTTTCCTCCACCGGACGGGTATCGGTGTAGTAGTAAACCGCGAATGACCGCCGGGACCTTGCTTTCTGATCCTCAGGCAAAGAGATTCTTTGAAATCCATGCCAGGAATTTTCCGTGGTTTCGAAAATCACGCACCGGTTCCTGAGGGGCGTAACGGTTACGATTTCGTCCTCATGCGGCTCCCGGTATGGATCCTTGTGTAACTGCAGGGAGCCGCCCCAGGCGTCCTGCCAGCCTTTATTGAGATAGATGATCAGGTTCAGCCTTCGGTGTTGACTGGTGATCGGGTGGTAGTTGAAATCGATGTGCGGATCCAGGTCCTGGCCGTCCAGGTTCTCATGCGTTCCGCCGCCAAAATAGAACGGGTCATAATGCAGGTCTTCGACTCCGGTGATGTCCTCAACCAGGGCAAGAAATTCCGGGTTCCGCACCAGGTCATCCATGTCACTGAAGGCGCTGCCGAGGGTGCGAACTTTCTCCCGGGTGGCTTTGCCTCCAACCTTCTCGTTTTCGTTGATCGCATGAACCACGCGAAATTCCGGAAACTGGTCACAAATGGCGGCGCAAAAATCAGGGGTCAAAAAGTCATCAATTACCACGTGGCGGAAGGGTTTCCCTTCGCTGAACGATCGGGCGAGTTCCTGCACGGAATCCTGGACCACCGGATTAACATGTCTGTCTAACATGGTGGATTCAGCAAGAAGGTCTCATTCCCACTCGATGGTGGCAGGCGGCTTCCCAGAAATATCATAAACAACACGTGATATTCCATTGATTTCATTCGCAATTCTCAATGAAACATGCTCCAGAAATTCATAAGGCAAACGAGCCCACTTGGCCGTCATGAAGTCCACTGTTTCGACCGCCCTGAGCGCGACAACATACTCGTACCGGCGCTGGTCCCCGGTCACACCGACGGATTTGACCGGCAGGAATACCGCGAACGCCTGGCTGGTTTTGTCGTAAAGGTCGTGCTTGATCAATTCTTCAATGAAGATATGATCCGCACGGCCGAGAAGATCCACGAACTCTTCCTTGACCTCACCCAGTATTCGAACCCCCAGGCCGGGGCCGGGAAACGGATGCCGGCATACCATTTCACGCGGCAAGCCGAGTTCGATGCCGATCCGGCGCACCTCGTCCTTGAACAGCTCACGCAAAGGCTCCACCAGTTCCATTTTCATGTAGTCCGGCAGACCGCCGACATTGTGGTGAGACTTGATGACATGGGCCTTGCCGGTTTTGCTGCCAGCCGATTCGATCACGTCCGGATAGATGGTTCCCTGCGCCAGCCACCTGGCATCCCCCTGCTCTTTCGCCTGTTCTTCGAACACGTCAATAAACATGTTCCCGATCACCTTGCGTTTCTTCTCCGGGTCAGTCACGCCTTTCAGCGCTGTGAGAAACCGCTCGCGTGCATCGACCTTGATGACACGAACGCCCATGTGACGCGCGAACGTCGCCATGACCTGTTCCGGCTCCCTGAAACGCAACATGCCGGTGTCGACGAAAATACAGGTCAACTGGTCACCGATCGCCCGGTGCAGCAGTGCTGCAACCACGCTGGAATCAACGCCGCCGGAAAGCCCCAGGATCACCTGGTCATCTCCAACCTGCGAACGGACCCGTTCGATGCTGTCCCGGATGATATTTTCCGGTGTCCAGGCTTCTTCGCAACCACAGATCTCATGCACGAAACGCTCGAGTATCCGTTTGCCCTGCGCCGTGTGGGTTACCTCGGGATGAAACTGGATTCCATAAAAGCCCCTTCCGTCATCCGCCATCGCAGCCACCGGGGCAGAATCCGTGCTGGCGACCAGTTCAAACCCGGCGGGCAAATCCACCACCTTGTCGCCATGACTCATCCAGACATCCAGTTGCGGCTTGCCGCCCGCATCGATATGGTCCTCGATGTTCTGCAGAAGCCGTGATGGCTGGGTGACTGAAACCCGCGCATATCCGAATTCCTTGAAGGAAGACGGCGCGACCTTTCCGCCCAGTTGGGCGGCCATGGTGTGAAGGCCGTAACAGATTCCCAGCACCGGGACTGCCAGTTCAAACACGATTTCCGGTGCTCGCGGTCCGTTTTCGGCATGCACGGACTCCGGTCCGCCGGACAGGATGATTCCTTTCGGTGCAAATTGAAGAATGGCTGCGGGGGCGCTGTCCCAGGGCCAGATCTCACAGTAGACGCCAATTTCCCTGACGCGCCGCGCGATGAGCTGGGTATACTGAGAACCGAAATCCAGGATCAGTATTCGGTGCAGGTGAATGTCGTTTTGCATGGCAGCCGGTAACCTCAGGACATCTTGTAGTTGGGTGCTTCCTTGGTGATCTGTACATCGTGCGCGTGGCTTTCCGTGACACCCGCACCGGTAATTCGTACAAACCGCGATTCCGTCCGGAACGTGTCAATGGTCTCACAACCCATGTAACCCATCGATGACCTGAGGCCTCCGAGTAGCTGGTGAATCACCCCGGACAACGAACCCTTGTAAGGGACGCGGCCTTCGATACCTTCCGGCACGAGTTTTTCGGCGGAGACATCGTGCTGGAAATAACGGTCCCTGGATCCGTCCTTCATCGCTCCAAGCGATCCCATGCCACGGTAGGACTTGTACGAGCGGCCCTGGAACAGCTCCACTTCGCCGGGAGCTTCCTCGGTGCCCGCAAAAAGGCCGCCAATCATCACGGTCCAGGCGCCGGCAGCGACGGCCTTGGCGAAATCCCCGGAGAAGCGAATCCCTCCGTCCGCAATCAGCGGGACACCGCACTCCTTCAAGGCAGCGGCAACATTGGCAATGGCGGTTATTTGTGGAACACCCACACCGGCAACCACGCGGGTCGTACAGATCGACCCCGGTCCCTGGCCCACCTTGACGCCGTCAGCGCCGGCTTCGACCAGGGCCAGCGCGCCTTCAGCGGTCGTAACGTTGCCGCCGATGACCTGCACATCCGGAAAATGGGTTTTGACCCAGCGAACGCGATCCAGCACACCGAGTGTGTGCCCGTGTGCGGTGTCCACCACGATAACATCTACCTTGGCCTGAACCAGCGCAGTGATCCGTTCCTCGGTATCGCCGCCCACACCTACCGCGGCGGCCACCAGCAAGCGCTCCTGTGAATCCTTGGCTGCATTGGGATAGTCCGTGGATTTCTGGATGTCTTTTACGGTCACCAGTCCGCGCAGCTCAAAATTATCATTGACCACCAGCACTTTTTCGATCCGGTGGCGGTGAAGCAGGTTCAGCACCTCGTCCTGGCTGGCGTCCTCTTTCACGGTCACGAGGTCCTGCTTTCCGGTCATGATGTTGCGTACCGGATCGCCCAGCCGCTTTTCGAAACGCATGTCACGACTGGTCACAATGCCGACGAGTTCATCACCATCAACCACCGGAACACCGGATATATTATGGCGGTGAGTGATATCCAGGACTTCGCGAATGGTGGTGTTGGGATTGACCGTAATGGGGTCCTTGATCACCCCCGCTTCATACTTCTTGACGATTTGAACCTGTGCGGCCTGTTCTTGCAGCGTCATGTTCTTATGAATGACGCCGATGCCCCCTTCCTGCGCCATGGCAATGGCCAGGCGCGCCTCGGTAACGGTATCCATGGCAGCGGACATCAACGGCGCGTTGAGGTCGATTTCCCGGGTCAGGCGTGTTTTGAGGTTGACGTCTCCTGGCAAAACCTGTGAATAGGCGGGCACGAGGGAGACATCATCAAAGGTAAGAGCTTCACCGATTAACTGCATGCTGGATATTCTCCTGTTGCAAAACGCCCGGTGCGGGCCGGGCGTCGAAGAGTTAATCGATTAATTATATCTTGGACGGGGTTTTATTGAAATCGCTGTCT
>JAHEFT010000127.1 GCA_024640025.1 Chromatiales bacterium | reverse complement strand
CAAAGTTGAACTGAAAGGGAACGCTGATGAGGGCCGCCACGGGATTGCTCAACTGCTTGGCCAGTTGCGTATCATCCGACTGGGCCCAAAGCGTTGACGGGATGGCGGCGCATCCAATAACCGTAAAAAGAAAGATGAGAGCTCTCTTGCACTTCATGTTGCCGAAACTCCTTTGATGATTGACAGCACCTTTGATCATGGGCCGAAAAATCGGCAGCCATGCAAGGCGTCATTTTACGCGATAGCGAGCAATTATGCGTATTCAAGGGGCTAATTACTTGATCAAAAAATGATGGCCCAATTGATTTGCTGTGATACTGGTCAATGAGCAAAAATTTCCATCCAAGTATGATCGATTGACATAGGGACCCTGTAAATCTCTACATGGATCCGCCGGATCGGAATTCAGATCAGTGAAGTCATTATCGATTCATGTGACGACCGCACTACTTCTCCTGGCCCTGTCAGGAATGGGCAATGCGGCCAATACCGTCCCCACCGAAGTCCAGCTACCCGGCACCCAACCCGGTGAAGTTGGCAACCTCGAATCTCCCAACCGGTGCGACAACTGCCACGCGGGCTATAACAACGCAGCGACTGCGGCCGCTGGTCAGGGGGAGCCACAGGATGAGCCTGTCACCGGCTGGGCCGGCGCCGGTATGGCCAATGCCGGTCGCGATCCGGTTTTCTGGGCGACCATGGCCATCTCGGAACAGGATTTCGACGGGTCCGGTGATTTATGCCTGCGCTGCCACAGCACGGGCGGTTGGTACGGCGGCCGCTCCACCCCAACAGACGGTTCCGGTCTCGCGACCGGTGACGCAGATGGCGTTGACTGCGATGCCTGCCACCTGTCTACCGACCCGGATGAGCAGGAACATTCGGGTGTCATGAACTCACCGTTCATCGCCAACTGTTCGTTCGATCCGCAGGTGCCTTACAAGAATTGTGACGCCAGCGACGAGGGCTTTTACGGCAGCGGTATGTTGTCCCTCTCTGCTGGCTCCGCCAAGCTTGGGCCATATCTTGAAACTGCTGCCCGCCACCAGTTCCTGCAATCAAAATTTCATCGGGACGTCGACTTTTGCGGCAGCTGCCATGATGTCTCCAATTCCGTCATTGGCGACCTGGCGCCAGGCAATGGCGCTCAGCCTGGCTCACCACACGTGGTTTCCAGCCAGGACCTGCACGGCGGTACGCCCAATATCGGAGGGCCGGTGGAAGAAAAAGCCGCCTTCAATAATCCGCCTTATGCTTATGGCATCGTTGAGCGTACCTTCAGCGAGTACAAATCCAGTTCCTTACACACCACGCTGGTTTCCGCTTTTCCGGGGCTACCCCCAGACCTGAAGGCCGAGGGCGGCTCGCTGGAAGTCACCTACCAGGCTGCATTGATGGCAGGAACCGGTGGAAACTATCAGGATGGCGACCCGCGATACTTCAGTTGCCAGTCCTGCCACATGCGCCCGGCCAACAGCGCAGGTGCAGATAAAGCAGACGCGCCTGTCCGGCCGGATCTGCCAAGGCACGACCACGTGGGCGGCAATTACTGGCTGGCCGATATGATCAAATACCAGGATGCCAACGGCCTGCTTCGGCTCGGCGGCGGCCTCACAGCCAACCAGCTAACTGCACTGGATCTTGGCCAGAAGCGTGCCATTGAGCACCTGCAGCAGGCGGCTTCCCTGCAAGTAAACGATGACAGCCTGAAAGTGATCAACCTGACAGGGCACAAGCTGATTACCGGCTACCCGGAAGGCCGTCGCATGTGGCTGAACATCAAGTGGTACGGCGCCGAAGATCAGCTATTGAGGGAAGATGGCGCCTACGGACCACTGCTGGATATCAGTGGTGCGCCGGTAATGGTTGAGAATCCTGCTGGTGGCCCGGATGTGCAGGTGGAGTCGATCCTCAACCTCGATGATTCAAACACCCGCGTTTACGAAGCTCACTATGCAATGACACAGGAGTGGGCCGCGACCCTGATAGCGGCCGGCAAGCCGGTCGACCTCGAATTGAGTTACAACCGCTACAGTGGAGAGGAAGTACTTACCCTCGGCGACCTGGCCGCTCAGCAGGCAGGCAGTTACCAGGAAACCTTTCATTTTGCGCTCAACAATTACGTGAGTGGGGACAATCGTATTCCACCGTATGGAATGCGTTACGACGACGCCAAAATGCGCAACGTTCTTCCGGTTCCTGAGGACCAGTTCGGCGCCCCTGCAACAGGCGGCACCTACAATTATTGGGATCAGCTCGACCTGGATACACTGAAACCGGACGGCGCGGTCTCCGCCCAGATAGCGCTGCTTTACCAGGGAACCTCATGGGAATACATCCAGTTTCTGGAAGAAGCCAACAATGGCGCCGACCCGGCTGAAGGCGGCAACGCTTTCCTTGGCGATGAAGGGGAAAATATGCTGGAGGCATGGATCAATGCCGAAGTTCCCGTCGCCATGGAAGTGGCCGGTGACCGCAAAATGGTGCCGCCGGTAGTGATGGCAACAGCTCAGTGGAACACGGGCGCCGCAAAGTATACGGTGGGCGGAACCGTCAGCGGTCTGGCGGGTTCGGGCCTGGTGTTACAAAACAACGGCGGTGATAACCTCACGATCGAGGTCAACGGCAGTTTTTCTTTTGCCACGGCTCTGCCAGACGGCAGTGATTATTCAGTTAGCATATTCGCTCAACCGCAATCGCCAGGCCAACTCTGTGCTGTCACCCTGGGCAGTGGCAAAATTTCCGGAGCAGACATCAACGATGTTGGCGTGAATTGTCCTTCCGCAGATCGTATTTTCAGCGATGGCTTTGAGTAGCCCTGCCCACGATCATGTCGTCGTCCTTTGGATATAATCCATTGCCATGAAAAAGCAATCTACCGCAGTACTTTTTGTGTGCATGGGCAACATATGCCGTTCACCGACCGCGGAGGGCATTTTCCGCAAGTTGGTCGATGAATCCGGCAGGGCCGATGAATTTGATATCGATTCAGCCGGAACCATCGGCTACCACGCCGGCCACCCGGCGGATTCGCGCATGCGGGCGGCCGCATCGGGGCGGGGTTATGAACTGGAAAGTATCGCCCGACGCATCGATTCCTCGGATTTTGAACGGTTCGACTGGATCGTCACTATGGACGAGGACAATTTCCGCGACGTGAGCCGCGCGAATCCGGGGTCTCGTGCCAGCGTGGTTCGGATGTGTGATTATTGCGAGGTCCATGACGAGACCGAAGTGCCGGACCCGTATTACGGCGGCGAAGCCGGGTTTCACAGGGTCATCGACATCCTCGAGGACGCCTGCGCAAACCTGCTGCGCCGGATTTAGCCGGGCTTAATACCAGGATGAATAATTATCCCCCGATCCTGGACCGGCTTGAGCGGGGGGCGCCGGTCAGGACTTCCGGTTCAGGCGGAGGCTGTATCGCCCAATCGATGGTCGCGGAATTCACAGACGGTTCCCGTGTCTTCGTCAAGTGCCTTGAAAACGTCCCGGGAATGTTCGAACGCGAAGCAAATGGCCTTCGCGTACTGGCTGAAGCCGGCGCCATCCGGGTGCCGGAAGTACTCGCTGTCAGCGAAGGCGCACTGGTGCTCGAATGCATCGAGGAAGGGTCCCGGCATCCGGGCTTTTCTGAAGCGTTCGGCCGCGCGCTGGCCCGGCTTCACACGGTTAACGGGCCTTGTTGCGGGTTCAGTGAAGATAACTTCATTGGATCGACGCCCCAGGTGAACACGCCGGTGCCGCTGCACGAAGACGCATTTTCTCAGCAACAGCCCCCTGCAGGTGATGGTTCCGACTGGCCGGAGTTTTTCCTGGAGCGGCGTTTGCGGTACCAGGTGCGGCTTGCCGCGGAAAAAGGACACGGCAGCGAACTCGAACGCAAACTGGAGCGCGCGGAACCTCAGCTGACCGAACTCCTGGGAGAGGCGATCGAGCCTCCCAGCCTTCTGCACGGCGACCTGTGGGGTGGAAATTACCTCGTTGACGAACGGGGCGAGGCCTGCCTGATCGATCCTGCGGTCTACTACGGGCACCGGGAGACGGACCTGGCCATGACGCAGTTGTTCGGCGGTTTCGACAGCGCTTTCTACTCGGCGTACCAGGCGCAGTTTCCGCTCATGCCCGGTTACGAGCGACGGCGTCCCGTCTACCAGTTATATCACCTGCTGAACCACCTGAACCTGTTCGGGAGCGCCTACTTCTCCCAGTGCGACCGGATTCTTCAGCGCTATTTTTAACCGTCAGGCGCGAGCCGGGATTTGAGCTCACTGATTTCCGTTTGCAACTGTTCCACGGCCTCTTCGAGCGCATCCACCCGGCTGGCCAGTCCGCCGCTGGAATATCCGGAGCCGGTGGAAACCGCAGGTTCGGGAATGTCGGGCTCACCACAGAGCAGGTGTGCGAAACGGGCTTCCTTCTGGCCTGGTTGCTTGGGCAGATGCACCACCAGGGGCGGTTCGTGTTCAGCCAGGCGGGACAGCGTGTACTGAACATCGTCCAGGTCATCGAATTCGAACAGCCGGTGCGCATTGGTCTTCAGTTCGCCCAGGGTTTGCGGCCCTCTCAGCATCAGGGGACACAGCAGCGCCAGGCCCTTGCTCTGGAGTTCCAGGGCTTTTG
>JAHEFT010000061.1 GCA_024640025.1 Chromatiales bacterium | reverse complement strand
GGTTCATGATTCCGCAATACACAGCCGCGGCACTGGTATCGGAAAACAAAATCCTGTGCCACCCGGCCAGCGTGGATTCAATCCCGACCAGTCTTGGCCAGGAAGATCATGTCAGCATGGGATCAATCAGCGCGTTAAAACTTCTGTCCGTTTTGAGAAATGTCGAAAGAGTGCTGGCCGTGGAATTGCTTTGCGCCACCCAGGCCCTTGATTTCCGGGCACCGCTCAAACCCGGCAGAGGCGTGTACGTTGCGCATGAACTGCTGCGCAGACAAATGGGCCATGCGCAGCAGGACTATGAAGTTCGTAATGACCTGAATATGTGCGCGAATATTCTGCGCAGCGGCGACCTGGCTTCGACGGTTGAAGCCCAGATCGGTCCGATTGCCTGATGCCCATACTGCGTAATATTGCGCAGCTCGCGACCTGCCCTTCCGGCAATCCGCAGGAAGACGCCGGGTTGATCGACAACGCGGCCGTCGCCTGGACCGGAGACACCATCCGCTGGGCCGGCCCGGCGGGTGATATGCCACCCGAATACAACAGCGAGCCGGCCATCGATTGCGAACGCCGGCTGGTGATTCCCGGTTTGATCGATTGCCATACACACTTGTGTTTCGGTGGGTGGCGGGCCGACGAGTTCGCTCAAAGGATTGCCGGCGCCAGTTATCAGGAAATTGCCGCGGCCGGGGGCGGGATTTCCAGCACCGTTACGGCCACACGGGCTGCCAGCCTGGGAGAGCTCAGGCGTAAAGCCAGCCTGACACTCGACGCCATGCTCAGGCTCGGGGTCACAACTGTCGAGTGCAAGAGCGGGTACGGGCTGGATACTGCAAATGAACTCAAGCTGCTGGAAGTCTACCGGCTTTTGAACCAGGCGCATCCCGTTGACCTGGTTGCGACATTTCTTGGCGCCCACGTCGTGCCTGCAGAGCACCGGAATTTACGCGCAAGATATGTCGGCCTTCTATGTGATGAACTCATTCCAGCCATTGCCAGGGAAGGCCTGGCGCAATTTTGCGATGCCTTCGTGGAAAACGGCGCATTTACCGTTGCCGAGGCCAGGCGAATTTTGTCCCGGGCCGCTGAATACGGCCTGCAAATCAAGATTCACGCAGATCAATTGTCTGACTTCGGTGGCGCCCTGCTCGCTGCGGAATTGGGCGCCGTATCCGCAGAACACCTGGAATACATCAGTAAAGAAGGCATTGAAGCCCTGGCTGGAAGCGGAACCGTTGCCGTCAGCCTGCCGCTGGCCTCTTTCTATCTTGGTGAGGCTTATCTTCCTGCCCGGGAGCTTCTTACCGCGGGGGTGCCAGTTGCGGTTGCGACTGATTTCAACCCAGGATCTGCACCCAGCTTCCACTTGCCCCTGGCGATGACCATGGCCTGCGTTAACCAGCACATGACACCACAGGAAGTTCTCAATGGCGCAACTACGGTCGCCGCCCGTGCCATTTCCGCCTCCGATCGGATCGGTTCCCTGCTACCAGGCTACAAAGCGGATCTCGTTATAGTCGACATGCCCTCTCTCAATCAGTGGCTTTATCAATTCGTCCCCAACGCCTGCATCAAGGTTTTAAAAAACGGTCTTTGGGTTTAACCCACTTTATTGATCTGGGTCTATATACGGGCAGGTCATTTTCCTCTAAAATTGTGCTAAATGAAAATCATTCTCAATTAGAAGCAGGATCATGACACTCAGGGAATTGAACCGGGGCCAGTCGGCCCGAATCGACCAGGTAGACGCGCGACAGCCCGGCGTGGTGCGCCTGATGGTGCTTGGCCTGATCGAAGGGGCAGAAGTGCAGTACGAAAGTTCGGCGATTGGCGGCGACCCCATGGAAATTTCCGTGTATGGCACCGCGATCTCGGTGCGCAAACAACAGGCAGACTTCTTCCGGATTTCCCCGCTCACATCGAATGTCTGAAGTAGAAACGACCTACGTACCGGTCGAAAAAATCAACATTCGCCGCCGGCCAACTGCCGAAGTTGCCGTTATCGGCAATCCCAATTCCGGCAAGAGTACGCTTTTCAACCGATTGACCGGCTTGCGCCAAACTACCGGGAACTACCCGGGTGTCACCGTCGAGAAACACTCCGGCGTCGTTCAACTTAGCAACAGCGCCCTGGAACTGATCGACTTGCCGGGCATTTACTGTCTTGGAGGCTTCTCCGCCGACGAGCGTGTTGCCGTAGATGTGCTGCTGGGCCGAATCAGGGGAACGCCCCGGCCGGACGGGCTGCTGGTTGTTCTGGACGCCACGCACCTCTACCAGGGCCTGTACCTGCTGCAACAGTTGATGGAAATGCAGTTGCCGATGGTTGTAGCGATGACCATGACCGATGCGGCTACCGCCAACGGTACGGACATCTCGATTGAAGTCCTTCAGCGGCACCTTGGCGGCATAAACATCTACCCCGTGGTGGCGACTACCGGGCGCGGCCTGGATGCGCTGAAAGAGGCTCTGGAGACCATAGCGGAGGCTGCAGCGCCATCCATCCCGGAATCCTGGCCACAACTCAGCAGCATTGCCGACAAACTACATTCCAGTACCGCTGGTTCCATGCCACGAATCGAAGTGATCCAGGCGCTGCTGCATCCCGGGAGCACTCAGTCAGACTTGCTCGTTGCACAGCTGGGAAAGGGACCGGTCGATGAAATCAGTAACCGCCTGTTTGGTGATGAACCGCCGCAGGCCTGTGAAGCCCGGCACCGATATCGCTGGGTTCATGGCGTGCTCCAGGAAGCTCAGCACCAGGCACCAATGATCGAACAGTTCAGCGCGCGGAGCTTCAGGTGGATGAATCGTCCCTGGCCTGCCACGGTTCTTTTTTTCGTCGTCATGGCGTTGGTTTTCCAGGCGGTTTTTTCGTGGGCGGCACCGTTGATGGAAGGTATTGATCTGGGGGCTTCCCTGCTGGCTGAAAAAGTCGCCTTGGTGTTACCGGAAGGCGCCATTTCGAGTTTCATTACCGATGGCGTTATTGCAGGAGTGGGCAGCGTCCTCGTTTTCCTGCCGCAAATCCTGATCCTTTTTCTTTTCATTATCGTACTTGAGGATTCCGGATTCCTCGCACGGGCTGCCTTTCTGATGGACCGGACCATGCGTTCAGTTGGTCTTTCCGGTCAATCCGTCATTCCCATGCTGTCCAGTTTCGCTTGTGCGGTGCCCGCCATCATGGCCACACGGGTTATTCCTGACCGGCGAGACCGGATAGCCACCATACTGGCTGCACCCTTCATGACCTGTTCGGCCAGGTTACCCATATATGCGTTGCTGATCGCGGCGTTTGTTCCCAACCAGTCTATAGGCTGGTTCAATTTGCAGGGCCTGGTCCTCCTGGGCCTCTATCTGCTGGGTATCGTGGGCGGGCTGACGACGGCATGGATCATGAAACGCTCGGCACTTCGGGGGCCAAAACCGCAATTCGCACTGGCTCTTCCTGAGTTTCGCTGGCCCAATCTGCAAACGGTACTCATCAAGCTGATGGAACGGGCCCGCGTTTTCCTCAAGCGGGCCGGAACCGTTATTTTTGTTGTCGCGATTATCGTGTGGGGCCTGGCTTACTTCCCAAGATCTTCCGAAATCCGGTTAAACCTGGATGCGGCTATCGAACAGGCAAGAGCTTCACATACGGCCGGGGAACTCGAGCATAAACTCACAAGCCTCAGAAATGAAGCCGCCGCTGATCAACTGGCGCAAAGTTACCTGGGACGAGCAGGTCGCTTTATTGAACCCGTCTTCATACCACTGGGATGGGACTGGCGCGTTTCAGCCGCTGTCATCGCAGGCTTTCCGGCAAGGGAGGTCGTGGTCGCCGTGATGGGCACTATCTATGCCGTCGGAGAGGACGCCGAGGAGTCGAGCCTGGCTGGAAAACTGCGATCGGCATCCTGGCCGGACGGCCGCCCGATATTCACCGTTCCCATGGTGCTGGGCTTGCTGTTGTTTTATGCCTGGTGCCTGCAATGTGTCGCCACGATAGCCACCATTCGCCGTGAAACCAATAGCTGGCGCTGGCCAATTTTCGCCTGGACTTACATGACGGTGATCGGTTACGTCGGAGCATTACTGATTTACCAATTGGGCAGCATGGCCTGAAAATCGCAGGCTCCCTGGCCAGTCCTACAGCTATGCGTGGCGACAATTTTTGTCATCCGGATGACATTATCAGGCAGTAACGCACCAGAAACCTGTCATTATCATGAAACTTTCGTTTTTAACTTACTGATATTACGTTATATTTAGTTTTCTAAATTATTTGGCACACTACTTGCATCTTACTAGGTGTACAAACAGAATTATCGCCACCTGTAAAGGACGCGTGGAGGCTAAATAACCATGAAAACTGCAATGATAAACCTGTTCAAAGCAAGCTTGACGATGCTAGTGGGGTGGACTTTCGCGGGGTGGTTACTTTTCCTGACAATGTCGTCTATATCCTTAGTCTCCTGATCAAAATCAGTGCAAGGGGAGCACCTTGAAAGCTTCGGCTCCGGGTGCTAAAAAACACGAAGCCCGGCATTTGCCGGGCTTCGTGTTTTCTTACAGTTTATTTACGAAGATTCCAAATCTGAAGCCCCCGTACCCGGACTTACTCTACTTCGACCTCTTCCTCAACAGGACGGTCCACCAACTCAACGTAAGCCATGGGAGCATTATCGCCTGCACGGAAACCGCATTTCATTATCCGGAGGTACCCACCCGGACGGTCTACATAGCGCGGCCCAAGTTCATTAAAAAGTTTTGTCACAACTTCGCGGTCGCGTAACCGATCGAAAGCCTGGCGACGGTGCGCCACACTGTCTTCTTTCGCCAGGGTAATCAGCGGTTCTGCGACGCGGCGCAGTTCCTTTGCCTTGGGAACCGTTGTTTTGATGATTTCATGTTCGATCAGCGACGACGCCATGTTGCGGAACATGGCCTTTCTGTGCGAGCTGTTTCGATTCAGTTTCCTTCCGGATTTCATGTGACGCATGATCTTATCCTTTGTCTATCTATACTGGCCCGAGCACAAACTCAGGCGCTAACCAGGCTCTCAGGCGGCCAATTTTCCAATTTCATACCCAGTGACAGATCATGCGACGCCAAAACGTCCTTGATTTCCGTCAGGGATTTCTTTCCGAGGTTCGGCGTTTTCAACAACTCAACCTCTGTGCGCTGAACGAGATCCCCGATGTACAGGATGCTTTCCGCCTTCAGGCAGTTTGCTGACCGCACTGTCAATTCGAGATCATCGATCGGGCGCAGCAATACGGGATCTATTTCCTGTTCTTTCTCTTCTACTTCAACCGCCTGACGTGCCTTGAAGTCCACGAACACAGACAACTGGTCGGCCAGGATGTTGGCAGCGAGCTTTACGGCGCCCTCACAATCCATCGTTCCGTTGGTCTCGATGTCGAGGATCAGCTTGTCCAGGTTGGTACGTTGCTCCACACGTGCAGCATCCACTGAGTAAGCGACTTTCCTGACGGGGCAGAAAGAGGCATCCAACTGCAGCCGGCCAATCGGCCTGCTTTCCTGGTCACCGATCGTGAGCTGCGTTGCGGGCTGATAACCAACGCCACGGCTCACTTTAAGGCGCATATTGATGCTGCCATTCGCGGTCAGATTGCAAATCAGGTGGTCAGGGTTCACCACTTCAACTGTGTGATCCACCTGGATATCTCCAGCAGTAACCGCGCCGGCACCCGATTTACTCAGGGTCAGAACGGCCTCTTCACGATCGTACATTCGAAGCGCAATTCCCTTCAGGTTCAGTAATACTTCAATGATATCTTCCTGCAAACCTTCCACCGCGGTGTATTCGTGCAAGACACCGTCCATCTCAACTTCAACGATGGCGCAGCCAGGAATGGATGACAGCAGGACGCGGCGAAGCGCATTTCCCAGGGTATGACCAAAACCCCTTTCCAGGGGTTCCATGGTAATTCTGGCGCGGTTCGGGTTGACTTCATCAACACCCACCGAGCTGGGCTTCAGCATTTGATCTATAACACCCATCATAGGGATCGCCCTCTTAATCTAAAATTCTGATGAAACGTTCTGTTCGCTGTGGTGATATCCACAGCACCAGTCCGATATTCGCTGTGTCGCAAGCTTTTTACTTGGAGTAAAGCTCCACGATCAGGCTCTCGTTGATATTGGCAGACAAGTCTGCGCGGTCCGGATAGGTTTTGAACACACCTTCCATCTTGTTGGGGTCGACATTCACCCACGCCGGCGCCAGACCCATTTCCTGACTCACGGTAAGTGCTTCCTTCACCCGCAACTGATTCCTGGACTTCTCGCGAATCGCTACGATGTCTTCGGGCTTCACCTGGTAGGAAGGAATATTCACCATTTGGCCATTGATCTGAATGGCCTTGTGCGAAACAAGCTGGCGGGCCTGCGCGCGGGTAACGGCAAAACCCATCCGGTACACCACGTTATCCAAACGGCCTTCGAGCAAACGCAGCAGGTTTTCGCCCGTTGCGCCTTTTTGCTGCGCTGCCGCCTTGTAGTAGTTGCGGAATTGACGTTCCAGAACACCATAAATGCGGCGGACTTTCTGCTTTTCACGCAACTGCAGGGCGTAATCCGATAAACGCACCCGCCGGGAAGAACCATGCTGTCCCGGTGGCTGACTCAGCTTGCACTTGGATTCCAGCCCACGGGCCGGGCTTTTCAGCTCCAGGTCAACGCCTTCGCGGCGCGCCAGTTTGCATGTTGGTCCAATATATCTAGCCATTCTTCAATGCTCCGTTCAGACGCGACGTTTTTTGGGAGGCCGGCATCCGTTATGCGGAATCGGCGTCACGTCAGTAATGTTGGTGATCTTGTAACCCAGCGCATGAAGCGCGCGGACCGAAGACTCACGTCCCGGACCCGGGCCCTTGACACGAACATCAAGGTTTTTCAGGCCATAGTCCAATGCGGCACGGCCTGCTGTTTCAGCAGCAACCTGCGCTGCAAACGGCGTGCTTTTCCTGGAACCACGAAAACCGGCCCCACCCGATGTCGCCCATGAAAGCGCATTACCCTGACGGTCAGTGATCGTGATGATTGTGTTGTTGAAGGAGGCATGTACGTGGGCGATGCCGTCCACGACTGTCTTTTTAACCTTCTTTTTCTTGAGTGTTGGCTTGGCCATAACTTTCCTGCTAATTAACGCTTGATCGGACGACGTGGACCCTTCCGGGTACGTGCGTTTGTTTTCGTTTGCTGACCGCGCACCGGCAGGCCGCGGCGATGCCGCAGACCGCGATAACACCCGAGGTCCATCAAACGCTTGATGTTCATTGCCACTTCACGGCGCAGGTCACCTTCAACCGAGAACGTACCGATCTGTGCACGGATTCCCTCGATTTCGGCATCGGTCAAATCCCGGATCTTGGTCTCGGGTGTGACACCAACCGCCTCGCAAATCTGGAAGGCGCGGGTCTTTCCCACACCATAAATGTGGGTCAAGCCCACCCAGGTGTGCTTATGAACCGGTATATTGACTCCTGCAATACGAGCCATGTCTTAACTCCTGTCAGCTAAATGCCGTAAATGTGAACAGCGTATTATATCTAATCCAAAGTGCCGGTAAAAGCCTGAATTTTCTGGCTTAACACCGACGCAAATAATTCGTCAGCCTTGTCTCTGCTTATGCTTTTTTTCACTGCAAATCACAAACAGCACACCTTTGCGCCTGACGATTTTGCAATTCCTGCAGATCTTTTTTACTGAAGCCTGCACTTTCATCTCTCTTCTCCCAAGCAAGCGGGCCGGCCTAATCAAGGCAACCCGTAATTACCCGCTCATGCGGAATAAAACAAATCTACCGACGCACTACTCCGGAGCGTCCATAGGATTTCAGATTCGCCTTCTTCATCAGGCTGTCATACTGGTGCGATATCAGGTGTGCCTGAATCTGTGCGATGAAGTCCATGATGACGACCACGACAATCAGCACGGATGTTCCGCCAAAATAGAACGGAACTGACCACAACACCCTGAAAATATCCGGCAACAGGCACACTGCCACCAGATACAGAGAACCCACCATGGTCAAGCGGGTGAGCACTGAGTCAACATAGCTCGCCGTCTGGCGACCGGGGCGGATTCCGGGAATAAACGCACCGGATTTTTTCAGGTTATCCGCCGTTTCTTTCGAATTAAACACCATCGCCGTGTAAAAGAAACAGAAGAATATGATCAAGCCGGAATACAGAATCGTGTAGGCGAGATTACCCGGAGTCAGCGCCGCAGAAACATCCGTTAACCAGGACAAGCCTTCCGAGCCACTGAACCAGGTCGCCAGCGTAGACGGAAAAATCACGATACTGGAAGCAAAAATTGCCGGGATAACACCAGACATATTCACTTTCAACGGCAGATGTGTCGACTGGTTCTGATAGGCAACACGTCCCTGGCGCTGAGCATAATTAACCGTAATCCGCCGTTGTCCGCGTTCCACGCGAACGATGAAATAAATGACTGCAAGCACCAGGGTCAGAATGATCAGCACGGCCGGAATGCTCAATTGACCTGTATTCACCAGTTCAAGAGTCCCGGCTACTGCCCTTGGCAGTCCCGCGACGATTCCTGCGAAGATGATCAGCGAAATACCGTTACCCACGCCACGCTCGGTGATTTGCTCACCCAGCCACATCAGAAAGATGGTGCCCGCAGAGAGTGTAACCATGGCGGTGAACAAGAAACCGAATCCAGGTTGCAGCACCACAGCTGACTGGCCTTGCAGAGCGAAGGCGACGCCTCCGGCCTGGATGGCTGCCAGGATCACGGTGAAATTACGCGTGTACTGGGTAATTTTTTGCCTGCCAGAGGATCCTTCTTTCTTGAGCTGCGCCAACTGTGGAACGGCGCTGCTCATCAACTGCATGATAATGGACGCAGAGATATAAGGCATGACCCCGAGGGCAAACAGCGAAAAACGTTCGAGTGCGCCGCCGGTGAACAGGTTGAACACATCCACGATCGTGCCCTGTTGCGAGTTCATGAACTGCAGCAAAGCCTGGGGATTCACACCGGGAACCGGGATGAAAGTGCCGACGCGATAAATGATCAAGGCGACAACAACGAACAGTAAACGCTGGCGCAACTCGGTCAGACGACCCAGCCCACCCAGCGTTTCCGCCATTTGTGACGGGGAACGTGACATTACTCTACCTTTCCTCCGGCAGCTTCAATGGCAGCCTGTGCACCCTTGGTGACACCCAGGCCCTTGACCGTGATCGCGCGGCTCAGCTCGCCAGTATTGATAATTTTCACTTTCTTGGCATCGTGGCCGACAATTTTCTGCGCCTTGAGCGTTTCCAGGTCGACGACATCTACATTCATCACCTCGAGCTGGTACAGACGTACTTCTGCGTTATAGCGCGAAGTGCGCGAAGCGAATCCCCGTTTCGGCAAACGACGCTGCAAAGGCATCTGGCCGCCCTCGAATCCCACTTTGTGGAACCCGCCGGAACGGGATTTCTGGCCTTTGTGTCCGCGACCAGCCGTTTTGCCCAGTCCGGACCCAATACCGCGCCCAACGCGTTTGCGCTCTTGTTTGCTGCCCTCTGCCGGGCTGAGATTATTCAGTTTCATGTCAGTACTTTCCCAAATTAATTAAATTGGCGGTTCGCAGAGCAACCTCGCCGTTTCCGGCTTCAGGCTTTCTCCACTCGTACCATGTATTCGATCCGGTTCACCATGCCCCGAATCGACGGTGTGTCTTCCAATACGACGGAATGATTCATGCGCTTGAGTCCAAGCCCACGAACACACTCCCGATGCTTTGGCTGAAATCCGATCGGTGAACGAACCAGCGTCACTTTTATCTGTTTAGTTTTTGCCATTGTCTTTTACCCGAGAGTCGCCCCGCCAACATTCGCCATGATTTCGTCAACCGACTTGCCACGCTTGATGGCTACCGATTCCGGGCTCTGCACTGACTGCAGGCCTTTGATGGTCGCGCGAACCAGGTTCTGGGGGTTATTGGACCCGACGCTCTTTGCCAGAACGTCTTTAACACCCACCGTTTCCAGGACAGCACGCATGGCGCCGCCCGCAATAACGCCGGTACCCTCTGATGCCGGTTGCATGTAAACCCGTGAACCGGCATGGCTGCTCTTAACAGCGTGCCATAGCGTTCCTTCACGCAGTGAGATGGTCACCATGTTGCGCCGTGCTTTCTCCATCGACTTCTGGATAGCTACAGGCACTTCACGGGCCTTGCCATAACCGAAACCAATTTTGCCGTTGCCGTCGCCGACCACGCTCAGTGCGGTGAAACCGAAAATCCGGCCACCCTTGACCACCTTGGCTACCCGATTGACGGCTACCAGTTTTTCAAGCAGGCCATCGCCTGAGTCTTTGTCCATATTCGCCATGTTTCTTACCTGTCTCTGCGGGTCAGATCCTGCCCCGAATTCGATTAAGCCGAGTTAAAAGTCCAGACCAACTTTGCGTGCTGCATCTGCCAGTTCTTTTACCCGCCCGTGGTACCTGTACCCCGAGCGATCGAAAGCAACCTCTTTGACGCCGGCGTCGACCGCCTTTTTAGCCACTGCCGTTCCAACTGCTGCGGCGGCTTCTTTATTGGAAGTGCCTTTCAGCTTGGCCGACACGTCTTTTTGCAGCGTTGAAGCTGCAGCAATGACGTTGCCGCCTTCTGCACTGATCACCTGGGCATAAATATGCTTGCCACTGCGAAAAATCGTCAGCCTGGGCCTGCCGAGGCGGCGAATGTGTGCACGAGCCTTCTTAGCCCGTCGCAAACGTGCTGCCTTTTTCTTGTCCATCTGTATTTCCTCGTTCTCTTAAGCTTTCTTGGCTTCTTTCCGGATCACGCGTTCGTCTGAATAACGAACACCCTTGCCCTTGTAGGGCTCCGGCGGACGGAACGCCCGGATTTCAGAAGCCACCTGGCCAACTCTCTGCTTATCGCAGCCCTTGATCACAATTTCTGTCTGCGTTGGCGCCTCAATCGTGACACCTTCCGGCGCGTTGTATTCAACCGGGTGCGAAAAACCCAGCGCCAGGGTTAGCTTTTCACCCTGGACCTGCGCGCGGTAGCCGACACCGACCAGCGTCAACCTTTTTTCAAACCCGTCCGAAACACCCACAACCATGTTACTCACCAGCGAGCGGAACGTTCCGGCCATCGGTATATCGGAAGCCTTCGCCGGCTTGACGACATAATTGGCTTCGTCCTTTTCGAGGCTCACATTCGGGTGCAAAACCATTTCGAGGCTGCCTTTCGGACCCTTCACTTTGACCTGACCGCCTTTGACATTGAGTTCAACGCCAGAGGGCAGTGCGATCGGGGCTTTGGCTATACGTGACATATTTTTCTCCCAATCCTTTCTGGCATCACGTGACAATGCACAGGATTTCGCCACCCTGGCCTGCCGCACGGGCTGATGTATCCGTCATGATCCCGTGGGAAGTACTTATCACGGCGATACCCAGACCGTTCAGGATCTTCGGCAAATCATCCTTGCCACGATACTGGCGCAAACCGGGGCTACTGACGCGCTTCAATGTTTCAATAACGCCCTTGCCCTGCATATATCTCAACGTGACTTCAAGGGCCGGCTTACCATCGACTTCCACGTCGCGGTAATCAGTGATATAGCCTTCTTCCTTAAGAACCTTGGCTATCCCTGTCTTCACCTTGGAAGCGGGAATGTTTACTGTCGTTTTCTGCACCGCCTGCGCGTTGCGAATTCGCGTCAGCATGTCCGAAATCGGATCGCTCATGCTCATGATATCTTCCTCTTTACCAGCTGGCCTTACGCAGGCCCGGCACGTCGCCGCGCATTGCAGCTTCGCGTAATTTGTTACGTCCCAGTCCGAATTTCCGGTAGAAACCACGGGGTCGGCCGGAAATCTGACAGCGGTTACGCTGGCGGACCGGGCTGGAATCACGGGGTAGTTTCTGCAAACGGAACATAGCGTCCTGCTGCTCGTCGAAACTCACATCCGGGTTGGTAATAATCGCTTTGAGTTCGGCACGTTTCTTGGCGTACTTGGCCACCAGTTTTGTGCGACGAGCCTCGCGATTGATCATTGATACTTTTGCCATCGTGAATCCTTCGCTTATTTCTCTTTAAACGGGAAGTTGAACGCCTGCAATAACGCCAGCGCTTCCGCATCGTTCCTTGCGTTCGTTGTAATGGTGATATCCAAACCGCGTATTACATCGATTTGATCGTAATCAATTTCAGGGAACATGATCTGCTCCTTGACGCCCATGCTGTAGTTGCCGCGTCCGTCAAATGACTTACGGTTGAGACCGCGAAAGTCACGGACACGGGGAATAGCCACATTAACCAGCCTGTCCAGGAACTCATACATCTGTTCCCTGCGCAAGGTTACTTTGCAGCCCACCGGCCAACCATCACGAATCTTGAAACTGGCTACTGATCTGCGCGCAAGATTGACAATGGGCTTCTGTCCGGCAATCGCCGTCATATCGCCAACCGCGCGATCCATCACTTTCTTGTCGCTCACAGCCTCACCCACACCCATATTAAGGGTGATCTTGGTGATTTTCGGCACCTCCATGATGTTGTCGAGGCCGAGGGATTCCTTCAGCTGCGGCACCACGGTTTCTTTGTAATATGTCTGTAATCTGGACATCTGACGATCCTTAAATATCCACTGCTTCGCCAGTGGAATTGAAAATACGCACCTTACGGCCATCATCCAGAGTTTTGAATGACACGCGATCGCCTTTTCCGGTACCCGGGTTGTACAGTGCGACATTTGACACGTGGATCGGAGATTCTTTCTCCACGATGCCGCCGCCCTGGTTCAGCTGCGGGTTGGGCTTCTGGTGCTTTTTCACCATGTTTACATTTTCGACCAACAGCTTGCTGTCATCTACAACACGCAATACGTGTCCTCGTTGACCCTTGCTGCGGCCGGTCGTTACGATGACTTCGTCACCTTTATGAATTCGTTTCATCTGTTTACTCTCCCCGCCTACAGTACTTCTGGTGCCAGCGAGACGATTTTCATGAACCGCTCGTTTCGCAATTCGCGGGTCACGGGGCCAAAAATACGAGTGCCAATAGGCTCGTGCTTACCGTCAAGCAGCACAGCAGCGTTACCATCAAAACGGATCAGAGAACCATCGCCCCGGCGCACGCCTGAACGGGTCCGCACAACCACCGCGTTGTAAACTTCACCTTTCTTAACCTTGCCACGCGGAATCGCCTCTTTGACGGTGACCTTGATCACGTCGCCTATCCGCGCATAGCGGCGCTTCGATCCGCCCAGTACCTTGATGCACTGAACCCGGCGCGCGCCGCTGTTATCGGCGGCTGAAAGCATGCTTTGCATCTGAATCATCGTTGATGTCCTCTGCTACGCTCTTCTTCAGGCCTACGGCCTTACTTGGCGCGCTCCAAAATTTCCACTACCCGCCAACTCTTCAACTTGGAAAGTGGACGGCATTCTGAAATCTTCACCAGGTCGCCTTCGCCGCAGCTGTTGTCTTCATCATGCGCATGTACTTTCGTAGAGCGCTTGATGTACTTGCCATACAGCGGATGCTTAACCTGGCGCTCCAACAACACGGTGACAGTCTTGTCAGCCTTGTTACTGGTCACGCGACCCGTTTTGGTGCGTTTTACTGATTCGGTCGTGCTCATGATGCTTCGCTACCCTTCTTTTTCTCATTCAATACCGTTTGGATGCGTGCAATATCCTTGCGAACACGACGAATATCGTGTGGCGTCGCCAACTGGCCAATACCGCGCTGCATCCTCAGGTTGAACTGCTCCCGCAACAACCCCGTAAGCTCTTCACGGAGTTCAGAAACTTTCTTTTCTCTCATATCTTGCGCATTCATCACAGCACAGACCTCTTGACGAAGGTGGTATTGACCGACAGCTTGGCCGCCGCGAGCCGGAATGCTTCCCGGGCCTGCTCCTCAGAGACGCCCTGGATCTCATACAACACGCGACCGGGCTGAATCGGAGCCACCCAGTATTCGACATTACCCTTGCCTTTGCCCATACGGACTTCGACTGGTTTCTTGGTAACCGGCTTGTCCGGGAAGACACGAATCCACAGCTTTCCGCCACGCTTGACGTAGCGAGTAATAGCACGCCGGGCAGCTTCAATCTGACGCGCGGTAATGAAACCTCGTGTCGTCGCCTTCAGGCCATACTCACCGAAGCTGACGCGACTACCAACTTGCGCCAGACCACGGTTGCGGCCTTTTTGCTGCTTTCTGAATTTTGTTCGTTTGGGCTGCAGCATTACTTCATCTCCTAGCTGGCAACCGCCTGGTTGCGCTTGTTCTCACTGTCGGAACCATACAGGTCAAAAACCTCACCCTTGTAGATCCAGACTTTCACACCCAGAACACCGTAAGTGGTTTTGGCTTCGACAAACCCATAATCAACATCGGCACGCAATGTGTGCAGAGGCACCTGTCCTTCCCGATACCACTCGCTTCTGGCGATATCAGCGCCGTTCAGACGGCCGGAAACGCAGACCTTGATACCCAGTGCCCCGAGTCTCATGGCGTTTCCGACAGCACGTTTCATGGCGCGGCGGAACATGATGCGGCGTTCCAGTTGCTGGGCAACGCCCTCGGCAACCAGCTGCGCATCGAGCTCCGGCTTGCGGATTTCCTGGACCGTAATATGCGTGGGGACGCCCATTAACTGGGTGACATCGCGGCGCAGACGCTCGATATCTTCGCCTTTTTTGCCGATCACGATTCCCGGACGCGCCGTGTGGATCGTGATCCGTGCGGACTTGGCCGGACGCTCAATCTGAATCCTGCTGACTGCAGCCTGCGTAAGCCGTTTCTGCAGATATGCACGAACCTCCAGATCAGAGATCAATTGCTCCGCATAATCGCCTTTTTCTGCGAACCAGGTTGAATTCCAGTCCTTGGATATTCCAAGGCGGATTCCTATAGGATGTACCTTCTGACCCATTATGCTTGTCCCGTCGTTTCGTCGGCTACGGTCACGGTAATGTGACTGTTCCGTTTAAGAATTCGAGTTCCGCGACCCTTGGCCCGGGCGCGTCCGCGCTTCAGCGTGGGCCCATCATCGACCATGATCACGCTGACTTTGAGTTCGTCGATGTCGGCGCCTTCATTGTGTTCCGCGTTGGCAACAGCAGAGAGCAGTACCTTCTTGACGATATGCGCCGCTTTCTTGTTACTGAAGGTCAGGAGCTGCTCGGCTTTATCTACCGGCATACCACGGACCTGATCAGCCACCAGGCGAACCTTTTGCGCTGATATGCGCGCATTTTTTAATCGTGCAGTCGATTGCATGGCAACACCTACTTCGTCTTGCGGTCACCCGAATGACCCCTAAAGGTCCGGGTTGCCGCGAATTCACCCAACTTGTGGCCGATCATCTGATCACTGATCAGGATCGGAACATGCTGGCGTCCGTTGTGGACCGCAATAGTCAGACCGACCATGTCCGGCAGGATCATGGAACGACGCGACCAGGTCTTGATGGGGCGTTTGTTGTTCGTTGCTACAGAGTCAGTCACCTTTTTCATCAGGTGGTGATCAACAAACGGGCCTTTTTTAATCGAACGTGGCATAGCAGTACCTATTATTTGCCTGAACGCTTACGAACAATAAACTTGTCCGAAGTCTTGTTCTTTCGGGTTTTGTATCCCTTGGTCGGGACACCCCAGGGTGAAACCGGGTGACGTCCGCCGGACGTGCGCCCTTCGCCACCGCCGTGCGGGTGATCTACCGGGTTCATGGCAACACCGCGGACGGTCGGGCGTACGCCTCTCCATCTTGTTGCGCCTGCTTTACCCAGTTTTTCCAGGTTGTGTTCCGAATTGGACACTTCACCAATCGTTGCACGGCAACGAGAAGGAACCTTGCGCATCTCGCCCGAGCGCAGCCTCAAGGTTGCATACTGGCCCTCACGGGCAACCAATTGCACTGCCGCGCCGGCGCTGCGGGCGATTTGCGCGCCTTTACCGGGCTTCATCTCCACACAGTGAACGACTGAACCCATCGGGATGTTACGCAGAGGCATGGAGTTACCTGGCTTTATTGCTGCTTCGCGGCCACTAATGACTTCGTCACCCGCGCGCACGCCTTTCGGCGCAATGATGTAACGGCGTTCACCGTCAACATAAAGCACCAGTGCTATGTGCGCCGTGCGGTTGGGGTCGTATTCGATGCGCTCAACACGCCCGACGATACCATCCTTGTCACGCTTGAAATCAATGACGCGATAGTGTTGTTTATGGCCGCCACCACGATGACGCGTGGTAATCCTGCCCGTGTTGTTACGACCACCGGACTTGGATTGCTTTTCCACCAGGCCAGCATATGGAGCGCCCTTGTGCAGGTGATCATGCTTGACCTGAACGACTCCCCGGCGTCCTGGCGATGTTGGTTTTGCCTTAACAATTGCCATGGCTATTTGTCCTTAAACTGATTCACCGCCCAGGAAGTCAATGACCTGACCTTCCTGCACGCGAACATAAGCCTTTTTCCAGTTGCTGCGCTTACCGGGGCGCATCTTAAAAGACTTGGTTTTACCCTTGACATTAACGATACGGACTGACTCCACGCTAA
>JAHEFT010000060.1 GCA_024640025.1 Chromatiales bacterium | reverse complement strand
ACGTACCCAGGTGATATTCGTAATGGTTTCGTGTATCGACCACGCGGACGTCCTCGCGCGAGATCAGCGCGTTCCAGTCCTGCGGGGAGACGTATTCACCCACGATGCGGTTCGGATCCACCCCTTCGATGCCCAGGCTGACGATTTCCTTTTTCAGGCGAACTTTCATTCGGTAAAAGGGCTGTTCCTGAGCGCGGGACTCCTTGTAGTGCAGGTCTGCCAGGCGCGGATCCGCGCGCAGGCTGTCAAACAGGCTGTGAATGTCAGGATCGGCGCCGCTAACCGTGCCGTTGATGCCTTCCTCGGCCAGTAAGATGCTGCCGAGCAGGCCCAGGTCTTCGCACTTTTGCTGCAGAAAATCACGCAGTTCCCGATAATCCGGCAGAGGAACGAACCGGTAAAAGGCGGCGACCAGGAAACCCCGGGGTGTTGATTCTTTGCTAGACATGGCGACTATGATAAATCGGGAGGAGAGTTTTTCCTGTAAATGTTTTCAAGCAAGGCCAGCATCACGCTGTCATGCCAGGCGCCATGAACATACCAGCGATCCCTGAACAGGCCTTCACGGGTAAACCCGAACCTGTCCAGCAGGGCCAGGCTAGGCAGGTTATCGGGATCCGTATCGGCTTCTACACGGTGCAATTTCAGTCCGTCGAAAGCATAAGAGAGCACGCTCGCCATCGCTTCCGTCATGTATCCCTTGCCCCAGTACTTCCTGCCCAGGAGGTAACCGATTTCGCCCCGGCGGTTCTGCTGACTGATCTGAAACAGCGTTATTTTGCCCATGTACCGGTCCGTGCCGGCCAGGGTGATGGCCCAGGCCCTGGTGCTATCCAAGGCGGCCCACTCGATATCCTTTTGGATCAGCAGTTCCGCTTCAGCCAGCGTGGTGATCGGTTCGTTGGACCAGTATTCCATGGTCCTGGCATCGGAAAAGACTTCCAGGGCAGCGGGTGCGTCCTCTTTCAGGATTGGGCGGAGCACCAGTCGTTCGGTTTGGATCGTTGTAGCGTTATCCGCCATTTTCATCGGCTGACTTTCCAGATTCCAATGGTTAGCAGAGGGACAACAATGATACCAATGAATACCCAGGTCATCGCGCCGTAGCCGACAGCAATCAGGTCGATGATGCCCCAGCGCGACATCAGCAGCGCACCCAGGATTAGCGCGACGGCAATGAGGGGCCGTGCAAAGTCGGGCAGGGTTTTTCCGAGCGCTTTCATGCCGCCGGCGATGCGTTCGTTAAAGGCATGGATCATGCCGGTTCCCGTTTCGATGAAAGTTCCGATCAACACGATGGGGAACACGATGGTCAGGGCTGTGGAGTCGAGCATCTGGAGGATGTAGTTAACGGGTACCGGCTTTTCGAGAATGTCCGGATAATGAGCCAGCATGGTAAAGAAAAACAATACTGCCGGGATCATCAGAATCGGGCCGGTCAGCGCGCCTGCGATCATGGCTTCCCGGCGTTGCTTGATGTGGGTGGTTGCGAACAGGATGGCCGGCAACAGCGCAAGCTGCAACGCCCCGTATCGCGTTCCGGACAGGAACCAGCCCGGTTCGGTTGGCATTGTCGTCAGCGAATCCCTGATGGCCGGTCCGAACAGGAAGAAGCTCACCAGGAACACGGCCAGGTACACGCCGTACAGCACGAAGGACCAGGCCGAAAGCACATTCTCAATCACCCCGGTGCCCTTGAAGGCCAGGAAAGCAATCACCGCCAGCAGCAGGACGGTGCCGATGACTCCGGGTACTCCGAATGTTTCGGTGACCACGGCGCCCGTGGCCGACCCGATCACGGCCATTATCAATACGATAGAGAACAGGTAAGCGATTTCGTAAACGAGCCAGCCCCGCCCGAGCAGCACTTGCAGGAAGCTGCGGTAATCGTATGTTTGGGAAATCCTGGCCAGTTCGAAGCCTACCATGCAGGTAGCACTGACAATCAATGTAGCCGGGAGCATCCCCAGCAGGCCGCCTGTTGGGCCATAGAGCAGAAAAAACTCGACCAGTTCACGGCCGGTGCCGTATCCGCCGGCGATGCAGATGGACTGAAATACGAGCCCCGGCAGCAGGTAGCGGCGAAACCAGGATCTCAATTCAGATCCATTGTGGGGTCAGGACCCGGACGCGATTGCGTTGTCCCGCGTGTAACGCCAGGCGTGAACCTTGGTGCTGGTCCACGAAAATTCTTTCATGACTGCGTTGAGGCTGTCCCGGCTTCGATCGGCCATTACGATCAGCACCGGTTTGGGATCACCGGTTTTGTCCAGCAGGGCTTTCAGCATCAGGCCCTTGTTCTGACCATCTGCAAAGAAAACACCGTTTTCATAGACTACCGGCTGGTCCCCGCCTTCCGGCAGGAAAGGCTCGGGATAGCCCTCTGCAGGCGGCCAGGCATCAGCTGAAAAACTAAAACCGTTGTTGCTCAGTTCAGTGAACGTCTGTTGGCGGCAGGCTGGTCCGCGCGAGGTCATCACGATCACTTTCATGCCCGCGGCCTGGAGGCGCCGGACCAGGTCGGCCGCATCCTCTTGAGACGGCTGCATTTTACTGGCATGGGACTCCAGTGCGGTCGGGCTGCAGGGATCGACATCCTGGCCCGGTTTCATGTTCAACAGAGTGCCGTCGATTTCCAGCACTACCAGTACCTGTGCGCCACCATATTCGGAGGCCAGGTTCAGCGATAATTCGGTGACCAACTGCAGTTCGTCGGTCGAACCCAGCAGGTTTTGCGGGGCTGGCGGCCCCGGCGGAGTAGTTGGTGTCGAAGCACAGCCGGCAAAGACCAGCAGGCACAACGCCAGGCAAAAATCCCTTGGATGTATGTTCAACATCGTAATCAATCCCCTTATCCTTTCCATGGATTACTTCATACTTTGCCAGCAAAATGCTGATAAGGCAATGGTTTTTGTATTCTTGAAACGGCCTCTCAGGCTCCGCTGGCGTAGCCGCCCAACAGCTTTTTAAGGCTTTCAAGCATTCTGATGATGGTTCCGGTCAGTAGGACAAAGTCGGCGTCGAGCCTGGCCAGCGGGTCTTCGAAGTCGACGGTATCAACGGCATCTCCTTGCATGAATTTTAGTTTACTGAATACGCCGTCTTCACTGATCACACAGCTCAGGATTTCGTCGAAGCCCACGCCCAGGTGGGTCAACTTCATGCCGTCGGTGATGTGGCGGCGGATCGTCGGTTCAGTCAGCTCAAACTCGCGCCAGGTTGCGATGGAGCGGCTGTCGGACAAATCCTGCATGCGGCATTCACGGCCAAGCGAGAAGCCAAGCGGATTTTCTCCCAGGAAAATTCGTTTCAAAAGCTCATCGGGCGACTTATTGAAGGTCAGCGGGACGCATTTGAACTGACCGAAGCAGGTTCGAAGCTGGTCGATAAACCATTCCGCCCTGGTATCGGTTGCTGCGTCTATGGCCAGCAATGATTCGGCGTGGATAAAGCAGGCGCGGCTCCGCTCGGATTTCAGCAGCGCTTTGGGCAGCAGTTCTTCCCGGGTTTCCTCCTTCAGCCGCCGCAGTTCGCTGCGCGGGGGATCGATTGCCATGCGAGACCGGTACTCAATTACTTTTTCTTGCATGGCCTCCTTGATGGCTGCCACCGGCAACACCCGGCTCTGGGTTCTCAGTTGCAGCAGGTCGGCGCCGTGCAGCCGCCGGCACAATGGCGCACCGTCAAACTCTGCCGGCGCTTCCCAGCCCGCGGTGCGCTCGGCGTAGGCGCCGCAGGGGGTAAACGGATTTTCGGATAGGACCCCGGAGAGTTTTTCTTCGGATTTAGGCCATGGGCTGGTAATGCGATAAAAACGTAAATTGCGAAACATACAGGATTCCTGGGCGGTGGAGGCGGGGGATTATAGACGATCTGGAGCTACGGACCGGATCAAACTTTGGCCAATATCCGGTCCAGCTGGTTGGCAAAGGCCATTCGGTCTGCCTGGCTGAAAGCCGGCGGGCCCCCGGTATCGATTCCGCTGCCGCGCATGGTGTCCATGAAATCGCGCATATTGAGGCGCTGGCGGATATTGTCCTCGGTGTAGAGCTCACCCCTCGGGTTCAGCGCAAGGCAGCCCTTGTCGATGACTTCCGCGGCCAGGGGGATGTCTGCGGTGATGACGAGGTCACCGGGAACGGCCTGCTGCACGATGTAGTTATCCGCGACATCGAAGCCGGACATGACCTGGACAGTGCGTATGTGGGGCGAGCGCGGCACCTGGATAGCCTGGTTGGCGACCAGGATGACCGGAACGGCAACCCGGTCAGCGGCACGGAACAGGATTTCCTTGATCACGTTGGGGCAGGCGTCGGCGTCAACCCAGATTTGCAACGGGTTTGCTGTCATTCAGGGGATTTTCGGTTCCACGATCAGGTAACTGGTGGTGGTGTCGCCAATATTCATGGCTTCATGCACGGTGATACGGGTGGTCGACCAGGTGCCGCCGGCCCTGGTCACTACCTCGCGCGCTCCCGTGCTGTCCGTGATACGCAAGGTGCTTCCTTCCAGCGTGTAGCCGAAATGCGGGTTGTGGTAGTGCTTTTCGTGGCCGATGCCGGGCGGAAAAACGCATCGGCCGATCCGGGTGGTCTCGTCCTCGAACAACAGTTCGCAGGTTTTTTCACCCTGCCAGCCGGCGTCGAAGGCATGCGGCAGATCTGCATGACCCGGTTCCTTCGGGGTTGAATCCGCAGCGAATGCCGGCTGAATGGCCATGGCCAGCGTGAGCGGAATCAATAGCAGGTATTTTTTCATCGGCCAAGCATACCTGCAGATGCGCCTGTTTGCCCGATTTCGCCGCGGGCGAGTAAGATGGTGAGGGTAGAAATCAACCATGATTCCAGGGCAGGAAATCACGATGGCACGCAAAGACAAACCCAAAATAGCACTGGTGCTCGGCAGCGGAGCAGCCCGTGGCTGGGCGCATATCGGGGTCATTCGAGAATTGGCTTCGATGGGTATCCACCCGGACATCATTGCAGGGTCCTCGGTCGGTTCCGTGGTCGGCGGGGCCTATGCTTCCGGCAACCTGGATGTTTTCGAAGAATGGGTCCGCAGCCTCGGGCGCGTGGACATTATCCGGCTGCTGGACGCCAAGATGACGGGCGGCGGGTTCCTGCAAGGCACAAGCCTGATGAACGCGATCAAGAAACAGATCGGAGACCCGGAGATCCGCGAACTCGAAATACCCTATGCCTGTGTTGCGACCGAACTGGGCACCGGTCGCGAAGTCTGGCTACGGGAGGGCTCGTTGCTGGACGCCTGCCGGGCGTCAATTGCCCTGCCCGGCATGTTTGCGCCGTCACGACTGCTGGACGATCGTCTGCTGCTGGACGGCGGCCTGGTCAACCCGGTGCCGGTATCGCTGGCGCGCGCGATGGGTGCGGATCTCGTGATTGCCGTTAACCTCAATGGCGATCTCATCGGCCGGCATTTTTTCGTGCACGGCATCGATGACGAGACCAGCGAAGAAGAGAGCGAAAGGCTGCTTGCAGAGATCGAGGAAAAAGACTCGGTAGTGGCCAAGTGGGCGGCAAAAATGAAAACCGGGTTCGGTATTCGGCTGGATTCCTACATTTCATCCCTGCGTAAGAAAGAAAATCCTGATCCAGGCCTGTTCGACGTGATCGCCGGCTCGATCGATATCATGCAGGACCGCATCACGCGTTCCCGAATGGCGGGTGAGCCGCCGGACATCCACATCACGCCGCGCCTGAGCCATGTTGGTTTAATGGAATTTGACCTGGCCGGCGAAAGCATCAAAGAGGGCCGGGAAGCCACCAGGCTGAAGAAAGAAGAAATCGAACAATTAGCCAAGGCGCATTAAAGGGCGCGATGCTCCGCTCAACCAGGGCGCGGAGTATCCGGTGCTATAATGACTTCAAGCCAGAGTCCGGTCCGGAAGCTCCTTCTGGTGAATTTCTTTTGCAACACTTTGAAACTGAGGAATGGATATGTCTATCGAACGTGGCGTTACCGCTTTTGCGGGCTTCATGGTGCTCCTGTCCCTGTTGCTGGCCTGGAAGGTGCACCCGGGTTTCATCTGGCTGACGGTTTTCGTTGGCGCAAACCTGCTGCAAAGCTCCTTTACCGGCTTTTGTCCCGCTGCAATGATAATGCGCAAAATGGGAATGAAAAGCGCGAAAGAGCTGGGATAGAATCGCGCAAGCTTCTTCCCGCTAATCAGCTTCGGTTTTGTAGTACAGGTAATAGCTGCCTCTTTCCAGGTCATCTTTTCCGCTTACATGGACGGAATAGGTGCCGGGATCCAGTACTTTTTCAATAAAAAACCCCTCGTCCACCGGGTTGTCATCGGATTCGAGTATTTCGTCCTCTTCAAAATCGACAATTTCAAAAAGTTTGGCCAACGTATCAGTATCTGTCGGCCCGGACGTGAACAACTTCACGGTTTCCCTTGATGTCAACGTAAATACGAATACATCGACATCTCCGTTTTCCTCCAGCTTTCCTTTCACTTCTTTGACGATTCTCCCGATATCACTTAAATAGGTGCCGGACTGCCAGCTATCACCATGGTCGTCCTGTTTCATCTCGCCGCCCAGATCGGGTATGCAGGTCGAACTGGAAATCGAAGTCAGCCGCCGCAATTCGAGCAGGCCGGAGCCATACTCTGGCAGTGTCGAATCCCACTCGAGCATTGCCTGGTCGCAGCCGGTAAAAGACAGCAGCAACGTCCCCCAGCTTATCTGGGTGGTCATGTCAGGATCATAATAGGGAGGGAAATCATTTCCATCGTAAACATAGGCATCCAGCTCTGCCCTGAAACCCCCGTCTATCGGGACGACATCGCCCAATCCCAACACCCAGGTACGTTCGCCATTTATAAATGCAAACCAGGCGGCCACAACGCCCTTGCCGGTCGGCGAATCTTTTGAATCGATGACTTCAACAAACAAGCCGTGGCCGGGCTGAACGACATCATACCAACTGCCGCTGTGTCCGCCCTGGATCAGGTTATTTACTGTGCCGGTGTCGACTGCAAACGCAGGCGGCGCCAGTGGAATCAAGAGGAGAAAAATGGTTGTGCAGATGAGCAAGAATTTGCGAATCTTCATGTTGAGCTCCCGTACGCATGAAAATGTGAGTGGAGTCAAAACCTTCTTATACTCATTATTGCTCATTACCGTCTTCCGTGCACCAGGGATGGCGCGGACCAGGAAAACGACTCCGTGCAAAAATACTTCCTATCTACCCACGCCCATCTCTTTCAGCAGCTGTTCCGCACCGCCCAATTGTTCCATGGTCCAGAGCACGTAGCGGACATCGACCTGGATAGAGCGGGTCTTGTCCTGCAGGAAATCCCAGTCTGAGATGATACTCTCGTAGGTGCCGTCGAACTGCAGGCCAACCAGCTCTGCTTTCCCATTGAGTATGGGTGAACCGGAATTACCGCCGGTTGTATCCAGAGTGCTGAGGAAATTTACCGGTACAGATCCGAGTTGCTCGTCAATGTACGCGCCATATTGTTTTTCACCAATGGCCCTGAGCAGACCGGCTGGCGTGTCAAAAGGTTCGGTACCTGTATTTTTTTCAACAATGCCCTCGAGGGTTGTGAACGGCAGGTAAACTATCCCGTCACGGGGTTGCGAGCCGGTTACCACACCGTAGCTGACGCGCAGTGTGCTGTTCGCATCGGGGTAGACGACTCGCCCACGGGCTTGCTGGAAGGTCAGCAGCGATCTCATGAAACGGGGGCGTGCTTCCAGGTATCGGCCCGACAGATCCTTATCCCACTCTTCGATTTTCATGTCGCCGTCGAACAGCGCGACTGCCATACGAATAAACGGGTCATCACTGGTTTCGAATTCTGTCGATGATTTTCCAATCCAGTCGAGCCGGGCCTGGGTATCCGCCAGGGAGCTGCCGGCATACATTTTCTCAAGCTGTGTATCAAGTGCCTCGGTGTCTATGGAATTGCCGTTAATTCCGAACCACTGGTCAAAAGCATCGACATGCTGATCCTCCGGAATAGCAGCATAGGCCAAGACCAGGTGGCGCCAGACCTGCTGATCGACTTCCGCATCAAAGGTGCCTTCGATGCGGGTCATCTGCTCGCGTATGCGGACCAGGTCGCGCTCCTGGTAGCCTGGCTCACGCGCTTCATCCGGCTTTTCCTGCTCACGCGCCAGGCGGTAGAGTGTGCGTGCCGCACGCAGCAAGGCAGAACGGTAGGCTAGCTGGTAATAAAGTTTGCGTTGCTGACGAGACTGGCTTTCGTCTATCAGCACCTGGAGTGCTTCTATGGCAGACAGATCGCTGTCCTGGTTTTCGGGATGGTCAGCTATCCACGTCTGCAGTTCTCGTTCAAGTTCCTGCTTGCGCTTCACCAGGTTGCCCTTGGCGAAACCCTCGAGCATGCCACCATAATTCTTGGTCTCGTTATTGATGTTCGAGATCAGGGAGGCATACTTCAGTGCAGCATCAGGTTTGCCGTCAATGGCCGTCATGATTGCGGCCAGCCAGCCTTCGAGTGCAATTTTGTATTCGGGGTATCTCCAATTGATGACATTGGCTACTTCAGACGAGAGGCGATAACGGTTGGTGCGCCCCGGATAGCCGGCAACCATCACGAAATCCCCGTCCTGAACTCCTTTGGGCTGCACCCTCAGCCAGTGTTGCGGCTGGAAGGGAACGTTTTCGGGGCCCGGGTCTGCAGGCAGGCCATTCGGGCCAACATAAGCGCGGTAGAAAGAAAAATCACCGGTATGGCGCGGCCACATCCAATTGTCGATGTCACCACCGTAATTACCTATCGAGGCGGGCGGTGCAAAAACCAGCCTTACATCACGAATTTCCAACTGTTTGATCAACTCGAACTGAATGCCACCGTTGTAAGACGCAACGCGGCAAAGGTGTCCCTTGTCTTTTTCGCATTCGCGGACCAACTCCTTTTCGCTTTCTTCGATGGCCTGGTAGCGGGCCCGGCCGCTCATTCCGGCTGGTAAACCCCCGAGGATTGTATTGCTTACATCCTGGACGGCTACGGTCACCAGCACACGGCTGCCGGGCACGGCCGGCAGTTCGTCCGCAAAGCTGCCCGCTGCAAAGCCATCCCGGAGCAGGTTGCGTTCATCCGTGGAGTTATACGAGATCGACCCGTAGGCGCAATGATGATTGGTGATCACCAGGCCTTGTGGTGAGACGAGGGAGGCGGTGCAGTCCCCAAGGCTGACAATGGCTTTCATGGGATAGCCAGTCAGGTCGCTCATGGATACTGGATCGATCTGTAAGCCCTTCGCCTCCAGTACTTCGGAAAGCTCAGGTAACTGGGCCGGTGTCCACATACCCTCGGCAGCATAAACGGACATGTTTAGGATAATAAGAAAGACTATCAATCCAGATTTCACGACTCACTCCTGTAAACTACTGCCAAGATCAACGACATTGGCTGAACCCATACCCTTTAATGGTTGGGAGAAACATCAAATAAGCTGTTGACGAAAGGCACCAGCGCAATCACCAGCGCCTCGGTATAAATGCCCTCGCGGGTGTATATCCCATTGGTCAGAAGACCGAAGGCGCCGCCCTGGTGCTTGCTGTTCACGGTGGAGAAGACCTGGTCATTGGCATCCCCCAGCTCCATGCCCGCCTCGACCAGCCGCCTGACCGCCGGCGGCAGGGGCAGGGTGACGGTGCGCGCTTCGCCGATTTTGCCGCCGGGCCCGAGCACGGCCATCCAGGCGAAGGCCATCAGGTAATCATCGATCGTGTCAATGCCGCCTTCAAGGCCGACCCAAAAGTCGGCGTCGGGGACTTGTTCGCCGGCATTCAGCGCCCGGTTGCGGGCACCGCTGCGGGTTTCATCGTCTGACAGGGGTTGGTCACTGACCCCGGACGCGATGCTGACCGGGATGTACTCGATGTCTTTACCCGGAAATTGCAGTGCAAACGCCCCCCTCACCGCGCGCACCTTGGCCGGGTTCCGGGAGGCGACGACAACCCGCATGATCAGCTCACTGCCAGTAGAAAGGCTTGGTTTTGCGGTCACCCGTGATGATTTCATTCAGGCTGCCCGCTTCGTATAACCGGCCATTCAGCATCACGTGGGAAACCTTGTCAGTCTGGTAGATATCCGCCAGGATGTCGGCGTCGATCACCACCAGGTCGGCCAGTTTGCCCGCTTCCAGGCTGCCGAGGTCTGCCGAGTAACCCAGCGCCCTGGCGGGTGTAATGGTGGCCGCCTGCAGGGCATGGATGGGCGACATGCCACCCTGCGCGAAACTCCAGATTTCCCAGTGACTGGCGAGTCCTTCGCGCTGGCCGTGCGCGCCGATGCTCACCATAATGCCCTGTTCGGACAGTAATTTTGCGGTTGCGGCGCTCTTCACATGATAAAAATTGTCGAAGGGCGCTGTAATCCGCCGCACTGAAACCGGTTGCAGGATGTGCGGCGGCACGAAGTTGCTGAGAATTTCGTGTTCCCAGACGTTCGATTCCTGGTACCAGTAGGCCTCGGCGCTGAGCCCGCCGTACGTAACGACCAGGGTGGGCGTGTAGGCCACATTGGTCTGACCCCAGAACTGCAGCACGTCGTCGTACAGCATGGACTGCGGCAGGTTGTGCTCGATGGTGCTGTTGCCGTCGGCAACCATCGACAGATCCATGTGGAACAGCGAGCCGCCTTCTGATACCACCAGCATGCCTTCCTCCCGGGCGGCCGTAGTCACCTGCTGGCGCTGTTCGCGCCTCGGCTGGTTGTAGTTCTTCACGCTATTGGCGCCCTGGGCTTTCAGACGCCTGATGTGTTCCCGGGCTTCTTCGAGCGAGTTGATTTCCGCAAAGTAAGTCGACCGCGCGCCGTAAACGATGTCGCCGGTTGAGAAAATACGCGGGGCCAGGATTTGCCCGGTGCGTTGCATCTCGGAGGCTGCAAATATCTCGGTGGCGTCGTTGGAAGGGTCGTGCACCGTGGTTACGCCAAACGCCAGCGTGGCATAGGACATCCAGTTTTGTTGCGGAATGAATCCGACCCCGGAGGAGCCATGGGCATGAGCGTCGATCAGGCCGGGAATGATGGTTTGACCACTGACATCCACCGTTTTCGCGTTTGCGGGAATCGGTGTATCCGCGTCACCCACGGTCAGGATACGGTTGCCTTCGACCACGATAACGCCATTTTCAATCACGCCGCCCTGATCATCCGCCATGGTGATCAGGCGGGCCCCGGTCAGCGCAACCACACCATCCGGAACATCTGCCTGCAGGCGCATTGCCATGGATATTCCTTCAGCGGGCGGCGTGTAAGCAGGTTGTTCGTTTTTGGCTTCAGCAAACAGTGTGCCGACATCCGTGCTGAACAGGGTTGCGCCCAGGGTCCAGTTGAGGGTGTTTCCACGCTTGCTCCAGTGCGGAAAGTTACCGCCATCGCCGCTGGCCCGGATAGCGGGAACACTGGAGACTTTGGTGCTGAGGGCGAGCGGTTTGCCGCCGGGCGGCAGGGGCAGGGCATACACGTGGTAATTTTCCCGGAAGGCAAGGTAATGGTCATCCGGTGACACTTCTATTTGGCTGACGTATGGTCCTTCAGCATGAATCCGGGGCGCTTCACCATTCAGGTCGACACTGACCAGGTTCAAGCCGTCTCCTGATGCAGAAGAACGGGAGATGTAGAGGCGGTCATTGCGGCTGCCGAAATGCGGGTTGCCACCGTCGCGGGTGATTCGAACAGCCTCGCCGCCATCGGCCGGTATCCGGAACACACCGGTCTTCATCGACCAGTGTGGGGAGGTCAACCAACCGCCGCTGCTGATTTCGAAAACGATGGATTTGCCGTCGGGCGAATAGACCGGTGCATGGTAGTGACCGGGTTCAGTGCTCAGTCGCGTGCTGTGTCCGCCGCCGGCCTTAACGCTGTGAATCTGGCCAAGACTCTGATCGTTCCAGGTCACGAACACGATGTGTTTTCCGTCGCGGGACCAGGCCGGCGCATATTCAAAATGATCTTCCTCGTCGCGGGTCAGTCGCCTCGGCTTGCCGTTCGGCAGAGACTGCAGATAAAGCCTCCCGGCACTTTCGAACACCACTGCTGAACCGTCCGGCGCAACCTCGGCATTACGGACCATGCGGGTTTCGAAACTGGCGGGCGCAACCTCGACCGGGGGGCGCGGGGCCTGGTACACCGTGCGGGTATCGGTGACGTGGAATTCTATTTCCCTGACTTCCCTGCTCTCAATGGCGACCTGCAGAAGCTTGCCGCCCGCCCAGAACACAACGTTTGCGGAATCCGGTGTCCAGTCCATATTCGGGTACATGCCCTGCACACCCCAGACCTCCTGCATGTCCCCATCCAGCTCCTTGTACACTGGTGTCTCGGCGCCGTTCACCAGGTCCTTGATGAACAGGGCGCTGTTGCCGCGGATGCGGCGCACGAATGCCAGGTAGCGCCCATCCGGCGAAGGGGTGGGCCGGACCGAGCCGCCGGCGCCGCTGACCGTGTTTTCGGTTGTACCGGTCTGCAGGTCGTACCGGCGGATTTCAAAGACCTGGCCGTTGGTATCCTGCGCGTATTGGAATATCGGGCCGGGAGTGCTGTCGAGGCTGTAATAGATGTAACGCCCGTCCGGTGAGAAGGCCGGTTCACCGAGTTCTTTCTGGTGTTCTTCACCGGGCTTTTCGACCACGGCGACGCCGCTTCCGCCGTCGCGGTGGTAGAGCCAGATTTCACCCGTGCCAAGGGAGCGCTCCGTGGTGAAGTGTTTGCGCGCTGCGATGAACCTGCCATCCGGCGACCAGTAGGGGTTGTTGAGCAAACGGAAGTCTTCTTTGGTTAGCTGCTGCGCGTCGCTGCCGTCGGAATTCATAATCCAGATATTGTCGCCGCCGCCGGCGTCGCTGATGAATGCAATCTCGGACCCGTCAGGTGAGAACCGCGGCTGCATCGACCAGGCCAGGCCGCTGTTGATCGCCCGGGCGTCCCCGCCGGCCATCGGCACGGTGTAGATATCGCCCAGCAGGTCGAAGGCGATGGTTTTTCCGTCCGGACTGACGTCCAGGCTCATCCAGGTACCGCTGCGGGTATCGATGGAGATGGATTTGGACATTCCCGGCGGGTTGTTGACGTCCCACTTCTCCTCCTCACCGGCCTCTTCCGCCGCCAGGGATGAGTTGAGATTGAATAGCAGGAAAAGACCGAAAATCAGGTTGATGCGAGGGGCCATTGCCGGGTTCCGTATTTGATCGAGTGGTCGATCATAGCGGAAAACCTCAGCCAAGTTTTACGCGAAATTGTTCTCCGGCCAGTTCCAGCACATCACCGGACAGAATTTTTTTACGTTTACGGGTTTCAACTTCGCCATTTACCCTGACCAGGCCTTCGCTGATGATGACCTTGGCCTCGCCGCCGCTGGATGCCAGCCCCTCGAACTTCAGGAGCTTGTAAAGCTCGACCGGCTCCCGGTAGATTGCAATATCCTTCAACCGGGGTTAATCCCGGAAGTTTTTGAATTGCAGGGGCAGACCAAAGTTGCCTTCGCGCAGCAGCGCCATAACGGCTTGCAGGTCGTCGCGTTTCTTGCCGGTCACCCTCAGCTGGTCACCCTGGATCGCGGCCTGCACTTTCATTTTTTGGTCCTTGATCAGCTTGACCATTTTGCGGGCTGTGTCGGAATCAATGCCTTCGCGCACCGTGACCACCTGGGTGGCGGTTTTCATCTGGATAACGGGGTCGGCCAATTCCAGGCAGCTGATGTCCACACTGCGTTTGACCAGTTTGTTGCACAGGATGTCGTACATTTGCTGCAGCTGAAATTCGGACTCGGTGTGCATGGTGATCTGGGAATCCTTCAGTTCGAAGCTGGAGTCGGTCCCCTTGAAGTCAAAACGCGTGGTGACCTCGCGGTTGGCCTGGTCGACCGCGTTGCTGAGTTCATGGTGATTAACTTCGGAGACGGTGTCGAAAGATGGCATGATGCTTTCCCGTATTGTTCAATGAAGCAGACATTTCAGTTTAACAGGAGAAGCCGGACAGATGAAAAACTGGACACACCTCGGTGATGCCCCCATCCCGGGGTCCGGCCAGTCGCTTAGCCTGTACCAGGGCAAGGACGACTTCTTCATCAGGATCACCTCCGGCGGGGGTGAGCTGATGAGCACCCGCAAGCATGGCTCGGAAGACGCGCTGGGCGCCTTACCGTGCCGCCGGCTTAAAAACGCCGAAAACGCCCGTGTGCTGATTGGCGGACTGGGTATGGGTTTCACGCTGGCAGCCGTACTGAAGGAAGTGGGCCAGGGGGCCGAGGTGACGGTTGCCGAACTGATTCCGGAGGTCATCGAATGGAACCGGGGGCCGCTGGGCGAACACAGCGGCTACCCGTTGAACGATCCACGCACGAAGGTGCATGTCGGTGACGTGGCGAAACTGCTGCGCGGCAAGCGGGGGTATTACGATGTCATTGCCCTGGATGTGGACAACGGACCTGAGGGTCTGACCACGACTTCAAACGACTGGCTGTACTCGAGCGCCGGCATCATCGCTGCGCAGGAATCCCTGACGCCCGAAGGAGTCCTTGCTTATTGGTCCGCCGGACCGGACCAGGCGTTTCATGACCGGCTCAGGCGTTGTGGTTTCATGGTGGAAGAGGCGACTGTTTTTGCGCATGGCAAAAAAGGGGCACGGCACACGATCTGGCTGGCCAGCCTGAACGGCTGAATCTTTCGCGAAAAGCTACTGTTGATGTTGGGGAGGCTTTATAATACATCGCAGGCGCCAACTGCCGCGCCACCCCCAGCAGGAACCCCCAATGTCTGATTCCACCCCCGCCGTTACGACTTTTCGGGATCTCAATCTGCCCGACGCATTGCTGTCTGCGCTGGATAAGGTCGGTTACGAGACACCGACGCCGATCCAGGCCCAGACCATCCCGTACTTGCTCGAAGGTTCGGACCTGTTGGGCCATGCCCCCACGGGAACCGGCAAGACGGCCGCGTTTGCCCTGCCCCTGCTGGCCCGGCTGAAGATTGACAATCCACAGGTACAGATCATGGTCCTGGCGCCTACGCGTGAACTGGCAATTCAAGTGGCCGAGGCGTTTCAGAGCTATGCCAGCGGCATCAAGGGTTTTCACGTGCTGCCCATTTATGGCGGACAGGATTACTCGGGACAGATCCGGCAACTGAAGCGCGGTGTTCATGCCGTGGTTGGTACGCCGGGCCGAATCATGGACCACATGCGCAAGGGCACGCTGAAGCTGGATGGGCTGCAGGCGCTGGTGCTGGACGAGGCCGACGAAATGCTGCGGATGGGCTTTATCGACGATGTCGAATGGATCCTGGAACAGACGCCCAAAAAACGCCAGATGGCGTTGTTCTCTGCCACCATGCCGAAGGAAGTTGAACGCATCGCCCGGCGGCACCTGCACGACCCCCGGGAAATTGCGATCAAGTCAAAGACGGCAACGGCGGCCACGATTCACCAGCGCTACTGGCCGGTCGATCACCTGCACAAGCTGGACGCCCTGACCCGGATTCTCGAAGTGGAGCCGTTTGATGCGTTGCTGATGTTCGTGCGCACGAAGACGGCAACCACAATGCTGGCGGAACGCCTGGAAGCCCGGGGGTATTCAGCGGCCGCGCTGAATGGCGACATGGCGCAAAAGGACCGGGAACGTACCGTGGATCGGCTGAAAAACGGTTCGCTGGATATCCTGGTGGCGACCGACGTGGCTGCCCGTGGCCTGGACGTGGACCGGATCAGCCACGTGGTCAACTACGACATTCCCTACGATACAGAGGCTTATATCCATCGTATCGGCCGAACCGGGCGGGCCGGCCGTAAGGGAGAAGCCATCCTGTTTGTAGCGCCCCGCGAACGGCGCATGCTGGCGGCGATTGAAAATGCAACGCGGCAGAAAATCGAGCCCTTGAAACTGCCCACCACCGAGATGGTAAACAACAGGCGCATCGCCAATTTCAAGCAGAGCATCACCGATACCCTGGCGGCGGGCGACCTCAAGTTCATGCAGGGTTTATTGGAGCAATACCGCATGGAGCACGACATACCAGCCATGGACATCGCTGCGGCGCTGGCCCGGATGCACATCGGCGATCAACCGCTGCTGCTGGAGCCCGACAAGCCCGGCCGTCGGCCGCAGGAAGACAAGCCTCATTCAAGACGCCAGGAAAAGAGTGGGGCGCCTCGTGAACGCAATTCAAGCCAGCCCGACGAGGGCATGGAACGATTTCGACTGGAAGTCGGTCACCTGCACCGCGTCAAGCCCGGCAATATCGTGGGCGCGATCGCCAATGAGGCCGGGCTGGATGGCAAGTTCATCGGCCATATTGACATTCACCCCACTTTTACCTTCGTCGATTTGCCCAAGGATATGCCGGAGGACGTGTTCCAGGACCTGAAAAAAATGCGGGTCTGCGGCCGGGCGTTGAACCTTTCGCGGGCTGGCCAGGCCGGAGAAAGCACGCCGCGAGGGAAGCGGTCTGAAGCCAGAAAGGGGGCGCCGGCCGGGAAAAGACCGCCGGCTCGAAAAGGGCCGCCGAAAGAAAAGGGCGGCAAGAAAAAAAGGAAGTGACCCCACCGGCCACTTCCCTGGTTCAGCTCTCCCGGCTACCGGTCAGGGATTGGCGATTAACGCCTCGTCCAGCATTTTCACCAACTCGTCACGGCTGAAACTGTATTTCTGGTTCTGGTTCAGCTGGGC
>JAHEFT010000059.1 GCA_024640025.1 Chromatiales bacterium | reverse complement strand
ACTCGGAATCGAAAAGACTGATATGAGCAAGCTGTTGCATCAAATTCAATCCAGGTACCCGTTAATCCTGAGCCAGGACGTCATCTGGGGAGACATGGATGCCTATGGGCACGTCAACAACATCGTCTATTTCAGGTATTTTGAAGACGCACGCATGGCCTATTTTGAAAAGGTCGGCGTTGGTGAGCATAAAGAACAGTGGGAAATAGGCCCCATTCTTGCAGCAACCCACTGCAACTACCGGCTTCCGCTGGATTATCCGGACCGAATCCATATCGCCACGCGCGCGAGCATCCTGTCACCAAAAAAGATCAACCTGGAATACGTGGTCTTCAGCGAAAGCCGCGACGCGGTCGTCGCCGAGGGTGAGAGCCTGGTCGTGTATTACGATTACGCCAATGGGAAAAGCTGCGAGGTTCCCGAAGAGATTGTTGCTGCAATCAGGATGTTGTGAAGGTCCTGACCCAACTGACGTAGTGATCCATCCATCTTTGCAGAAATCTTTCGCTGGCCTCGCTGAGATTTCCCTCATCATCGAACAGCCCATCTTTTGTGTGGAGATAGGCCTCGGGTATCGTCATGGTTGGCATACCCAGCACGGCAAGCACATTCCGCAGGTGCTGCTGCGCCATGGCGCTTCCACTGTGTCCGATTGAGACACCCAGCATACCGGCTGGCTTTCCCTTCCAGGCGTTCGTGCCGTATGGGCGCGAGGCGTGATCGATGGCGTTCTTCAGTACGCCTGGGATGGAACGGTTATATTCGGGCGTCACAAAAATAACGCCATCAGATGCCTGGATCTGACTTTTTAACCGCAGCACGGATTCAGCTTGCCGGTCGTCATCGTCCTGGTTGTAGAGGGGCAGGTCATCGATGCGAGCAAGTGTAAAAGCAAACCCGGGCGGAGCAAGATTCACGACGGCTTCAGCCAGCTTGCGGTTGATTGACTCTTTTCGAAGGCTGCCGACCACGATCGAGATTTTGTACGTGTCCATGAAGTACTCCAGTATGCGCCCCGGGAAATAGCCCGGATTGAAAGTGAGGTTCAGTGTAGCGAAGGTAACCTCCGATAAATAGCATTACCGGTGTCATGACGAATGAGGCGCTCCGACTACTTTCCCCCGTCTTCCTTTTCTTTGTCTTTGTCTCTGGATTTTCCACCCAGTAATTTGGAGAGGGCACTCTTTGCGGTTTCCTGCAACTGATCTTTGGAAGTTTCTTCTTGTGGTGTTTTCGCGGCCCCATCCGGCGTGGCCTCATTCGAGCCGAGCCCCAGCTTGTCCAGCAGCAACTCGGTGGCCTGGCCTTTCAGCAAGGCTTCCCAGTCTACTGAAAGGGATGGCGCGTCCAGCGGGCCTGTGATCCTGAACGGCAGCTTTTTTCCGCCGAGTTCCGAACCCAGCGGGTCCCTGGACAGCTCGGGGGAACTGCTAACCTGTGCGACCATGGCGAGGTCGAGTTGCGAGCGGGCCAGGTCGACTGCACCTTTGCCGCGCACGGTAAGAAAAGGCAATTCTCCGCTCAACTCCCGGGTATCAACGACGCCGTCTTTTACGGTTCCGGCCACTTGCATTCGCGAAAACACCGTTCGTTTCGGCTCCGGTTCCGGGGCTGGCAGGCCTTTGTACAATGCCATGCCGCGCCGGATTTCGTACCAGATGTTGATGCCTTCCAGCGCCCCCTCTGCAAGCGTTAACCCGAGGTCACCCTGCAGGCTCCCGAGCACTTCACCACTGGTCTTGCCGCGTCCGGTCAGGCGAACGTGGCCCCTGGCGGTGCCTGAAATCGACTCATTGTCGACCAGATCGGAGATCAGCCGCCGAAATGCGATCGAATCAACCTTTTCATCCAGCGAGACCATCGGAATGGCGCCCGAGCCGTCTAATGTAATATCGCCGCTGTAGCTGCCTCCGTAGAATCCGGCCGACAACGGGTGCAGTCGCAACTTGCCGTTGGCAATTGCAACTCCAACCTCGGCATCACTGAACTCAAGACCCGCCATTCGCAATAGGCCGGCCTTGAGCTGACCCTGCACGGATTGGCCCTGCAGGTCTTCTTGCGGCAGGGCGACATCTTCAGTTGCGCCTGAATCCTGGCTGGATGCTGGTTCCAGGTAACGGTCAAGGTCAATTTCATCCACAGCGAGTGTGAATCCAATGTGCGGCCGGTCGAAATTCCGCACGCTGATATCACCCGCCAGGCGGCTCTGGTCCAGTTCCAGCGCGAAATCACCCAGGCTTAGCTCAGAGCTGTTGCCGGAAAGAGTAGTGCTGAGACCCGCACGCTGTAGCGCGGACGGATCGGCCGTAACCGGGACCTCCATCTTCAGGGATTGCATTAACTCGCGCGGGGAAAATTCCTTCACGCTGAGTGTTCCATTGAAGGTCGGGTTATCGAGAATCTTCTCAGCATTGAGTGAGCCAGCAGCGCTAAGCTCGGCCAGTTCGACCCTATATTCCTGCAATCTCAAGGTCTGGCCGGCCAGGTCCATATCGAGCCGGGGCGCGAAGATGCGAATCATCTGACTCTGCTCCGCCGCACCGAACACCATGGAGAGCTCAAAATCATCCAGTGTGTACTGCCTGGCTGCAAAGTCGATTGATGCGGTGGTTTCAAGTCCAATGTCGGCACGCGTACCGGCTGTCACGTCCTCGAGCAAGGTATTCAGCTCCACGGGCAATGGCTTATCATCGCCCAGTGCTCCGGTTTTCATGGAAAATTCAGTCAGGCGGTAGTGAGCATTGCTCAGGTGGTCGATGAATTCGATCCTGGCATCCCGAACGTTCAGTCCCGCTATCCGCCGGCTTGAAAATATGCTCGCTTCGGTACTTTCCTGCGCCGAAGATTCGTCGCCTGAGGTAAGGTCGTCCCAGTTGTTTTGTCCCTTGTCATTGACAGCCAGGTTCAGCTCCAGGCCGTTCAATGTGATCTCGTCGATGGAGATCTGCTTGCGCAACAGGGGCAGCAGGGCTACACCTGCGCGGGCCTCACCGATTTTTGCCTGGGGTTGGTCCCCAAAACCCGGGGAGTTGCCAAGACTCAGGTCGTTCACTTCAACGGCCAGCCAGGGAAATACCGAAAAGTCCAGTTCACCGGCAATTTTCAGCTCCCGGCCGGTCTGTTTGTAGATTTCGCCCGAAATGGCCTGTTTCAAATCATCGGTGTCATAAATAACCGGCAGCAAAACTGCCGCCAGCACCAGTAGTAAGACGATGGCGGCGGCCAGTCCCAACAGAATTTTGAGCAAACGTTTCATGCAGGAAATCTCCCAACATCGGTATTACCATAATATCCCCATTGGACTTCCAATCCTGTTATAAGATCAATCTGCCTGAAGGAATTGCTGTTATGTGGCCCAGAAAAGTTTCCCGGATAGCCATCCTGATTCTGCTTTCCTGTTTTGTTCCAGCACCATTGGCGGCAGCTGAATGCGTGGTTTTGCTGCATGGCCTGTGGCGCACCGAAAACTCCATGAACAAGATGGAAAAGTCGCTGTCGGAAGCGGGCTACCGCGTGGAGAACGTGGAGTATGATTCGACCGATGATACGGTGGATGCGCTGGCCGAAGAAGCGATCCCAGCGGGACTTTTGAGTTGTGGGGATGCAGAAACCGTTCACTTTGTAACCCATTCAATGGGCGGCATCCTGGTCCGGCAATATCTGGAGCACTATGACATAAACCGTTTGGGCCGGGTCGTCATGCTGGGCCCTCCCAACCAGGGCAGCGAGGTGATTGACCTCTACGCAGAATGGCCGGGCTTCGAGTGGTTCAGCGGGCCGGCCGGCCTGCAACTGGGCACCGGCGAGGCCAGCGTCCCGCGCGCGCTGGGGCCCGTCAGTTTCGACCTGGGCATTATCGCCGGCACGCGCACGCTCAACCCCATCCTGTCGCAATCGTTGCCCGGCAAGGACGACGGCAAGGTCTCGGTCGACGCCACGCGTGTTGAAGGCATGAACGACCACCTGGAGATGCCAGTCAACCACGTGTTCATGATGCGGGACAGCGATGTAATTGCTCAGGTGGTTTTTTACCTGGAGAATGGGTATTTCGAACGTGACGGAACAGTTACCGTTACCCCATGATGCGTTGTCACGGCTTTGCCAGTTGTCCGGGATCATTTGCAACCGGTTTCCGATCAAGCAGAATTGGCCGACTGTAAAAAAGATTGAATTTTATATACAATCCAACCCAATTTTCCGGAGTGCCAATCGATGTCTTTCACCCGCCAGTCTTCAGGGCTTTTCGTTTCATTGTCCAGCCTTGTGCTGATGCCATTCATTGCCATTGCGGCCCTTGCCAGTGACGTCACGATGCAAACGCCATTCGGCCCGATCGAGATTGAGCTGTTCGACCAGGCTACGCCCAATACGGTTGCCAACTTTTTGCATTACGTCAACGACGGGAGCTATGAAAATTCCTTCATTCATCGTTCTGTGCCGGGTTTCGTGGTGCAGGGAGGAGGGTACTTCTATGCCCCGCCAGGGGCCGACGTCATACCGGCGGGAGACCCGATTAAAAACGAAGCCGGGATATCCAACACCCGCGGCACGATCGCCATGGCCAAGCAGCCCGGCGACCCGGACAGCGCCACCACGCAGTGGTTCTTCAACCTGGATGACAATTCTTCGCAGCTCGATAGCAGCAATGGCGGCTTCACCGTCTTCGGACAGGTCAAGGGCAGCGGCATGGATGTTATCGACGAGATCGCTGACCTGACAGTGTGGGATGCCGGCGGGGCTTTCGGAGAATTGCCGCTGATCAACTACCCGGGATCAGGCCCGGTAACCACTGACAACCTGGTGATGATCGAGATCGAGGAAACCAGTGATTTTTCCATCAACCAGGGCCTTAATGACGCCTGGTATTTTCCCGAAACCAACGGCCAGGGCTTTTTCATTATTGTTTACCCCGAAATCCAGTCCGTGTTTCTTTCCTGGTTCACGTTCGACACGGAACGCCCCGACAGCACCTTTACCGCGAACCTGGGTGATCCGGGACACCGCTGGTTGACGGCCCAGGGGAGCTATTCGGGCAGTAAGGCCATGCTCGATGTCTATATCACCAGCGGCGGCGTCTTCGATTCCGGTTCGCCGGCCCCATCCCCCGAGAAGGATGGAACCATCACTGTTGAGTTCACCGGCTGTAACTCGGGCACAGTGACTTACGATATACCCACTATCAACCGCCAGGACGTGGTGCCGATAGAACGTGTATTTGCCGACAGCGAGAACCTCGCATGGTGCCAGGCAATGGAGCCTGCAGCACAATAAGGGGTTTCGATGCATAATTGTTATCCGGTTTTCTGCCTGTCGAAGTGCAGGAAAACGAACCAGCAGCTGCCGAGAAAACACAGCAGTAAGGGCAGCAGCATGGCGTAGGCGCCGGCCCCCGGAGACACCGATTCCAGGTACTGGATAAACGCCACGCCGACAATCGGCATCAGCAATCCGCGCAGTCCGGTCAGGCTGACGTGAATAGCCATGTATAAAGAAGAATTTGCATCGGTGGTGAAGTCGTTGTGCCCGAGGTTCCACCCCAGGTGTCCACCTGCGTAGGCGCTTCCCAACAGGAATGAACCGAGCCAGAGTAATTCGGGAATCCGGGCAATGGCGGCGATGGCGAAGACGACAAAGGCGGAAAAGAAATTCCAGCTGTGAATCGCCCGGTAGGTGAAAATGTGGTGCCGGTCGAGCAGTTTTGCCCACAAGGTAATCGAGAGACACAGGACCAGCAGGGGCAGAGAGGACGAGATCATGACCTGGGAAAGACGCGACAGGGTGAAGAAGTCGTTCATCAGCACGACCAGCATGGCGATAATCATCAGGTTGCCGCTGCCAAAAACCATCATACCTGCCATGTAGTTTCGAAAATCACGGTTTTCCACCAGTACGGCGCGCATAGCCCGCAGCGAAAACGAACTGCTGGCCAGGCTCAATTCTGCCCGCTCCGCCTGCAAAAGTTGCCGGTGGCGGCGCACCCTGGAAAGTCGATACACATAGAAAGCGGCTACAGAACTCAGCCCGGCCAGGGGAAAAACCACGCGCCAGGACTCGCCATTCCAGTCCATAAGAAGGCCGGTCAGTGCACTGACAATGGCTACCAGGAGCGATGCGAGCTGGACAATCCGCGCCGTTACCCGCCCGCGCCAGCGTCTTTGGTAGTTGGCGCGCCACACCGCCGCTCTTACGGTCAGTATCCCGGCCCAGGCGGAACGCGCCACCACCGCCAGTGCGGTGAACAGGATCAGCCCGGCTCCGGACTTGCCCGGGATGGCCATCAGCGCCAGGCAGACTCCCATCAGCAACATCAGGCGGCTGAGCAAGGCGATTTTGTCCCGCCCCTGCGCCAGCGGCGCGACGAAAAAGCTGGACAGGTTGGCAAATGACGGGGCGCCGGCCACGATGGCTACGGCGAAATTGATGAGTGTGGGGGAAGCAGCGCCGCTGAACTGGTTCTTCACAATCACCCCCAGCAGTCCGCCTTCCAGCGCGCCCAGTGTGATTGCCGTCAACGACCAGCTGAGTAATTCACGCGGAACCAGCGCTGCGGACATCCGGGAAATTTTTTCAGATTGTTGATGGGCTATATGAGACATGCGGGTTCCCGCAGGAGTCAGAACCGGTAAGTGAAGTTCAGCATCTGGCTTTTCCGTTTACCGAATCCCAGTTCAGCAAGTATGGAAAAACTGCGGTTGATGTCCCACTGGCCGCCCACCAGGTAATTCCAGGGCGACTGGGTTGATTGATCGATGGAAACCTCCAGCACGCTGTCGCCAATATCCAGCGGCAGGTCCAGAGTCTGCGCAATGTCCTGGTACATGGCGCCCACCCAGAGCACACCGGTGAATCCGCCGAGTTTCCCGTTCCAGCCGATGCGCGATGAAATGACCGTCGCCCGTGCATCAGTCAGGGATATGTCCAGGTCGGCGCGGGTCCGGTTGTAATCGACCATGCCGAAAAAATCCTTGTAGCCGCCGGCGATGGTCGTACCGAAACCGACCACATCTGCTTTGTACTTGAGTGCAAATGTGGTGTCGACCAGGCAATCATTGCCGGGGAATGAACACAGCAAGGGAAAGACGGGTTCCAGGTTAATTTTCAGCGGACCGTTGGCGTCGCCGCTGGTACGGCCCAGGATTCCATAAACATTCCAGAACGGTAGTATCCAGGCATCGAACCGCAGCGTATACGTCGATTCCTCGTTCTGCACTTCGTCAACCACTGCCACGCCCGGCGCCTTCACATCGATACCGCTGATTAAAATATCGCCAACGTCGAAGGGCTGGTCCTGGTGCATGTAACCGACAGAAATTCCAAACGGCCGGGGCAGGACATAGCCCCTCTCACAGGCATCCTGTCCCCATATAGGCAGGAAATTCGACCAGCGGTCTTCGCAGACATTGGTTGAATCCTTGCCGGTTTCGTAGGGAATTGTACTGACCGGGTTTTCCCGCTGTGTTGCGCCATCGGGTTTACGATCCGGGGGATTAGCCTGCATGTCGGCGTGTACGCTGAGTGTCCAAAAGAGCAAAATAAAAATCCATAACTTCATGCAGGGACTTCCTCAAGCTGGCGGGTAGTCTTCATTGTCTCAGCTGCGGCACCCTAATGGAATGCGGGCAACACCTTTCAGGCATGCAAAATGGTATATTTGAAAATCTGAATACGCACCAAGAGACGAGCATGAACACAAGCGCAAGAATTACTGTCGCCGGCGCCGGGTTTGCCGCCATTACCGGCGCCCGCGAGTTGAGAAAGCAGATCCCGGGCGCGGAAATCACCCTGGTTGCGCCCCGGCCGGAGTTTGTGTATCTGCCCAGCCTGATATGGGTGCCTTATGGATTGCGAAAGGGTGCAGACCTTGTCTTCGACATCCTGCCCCTGATGAAAAAACTGAAGGTTAAATATGTCCAGGGCAGCGTCAGCGGGATTTCAGAAGACGGCAGGACGCTGCAAACCACCGCAGGGGATATCGAAAACGATGCCTTGCTGATCGCGACCGGGGGCCGCTACATCAAGAAGTTACCCGGCATCGAGAACGTCATTACAATCTGCGAGGGAGTGGCCGCAGCTGAGAAAATGCGCGATCGACTGCAGGCGATGGATGGCGGCACCATCGCAATGGGATTCGGCGGCAACCCGAAAGAACCCTCGGCGATGCGTGGCGGCCCGATGTTCGAATTGTTGTTTGGACTGGAAACCTGGCTGAAGCAGCAGCGCGTCCGGGAGAAATACCGGCTGGTGTTTTTCACGCCCGCCCCGCAACCCGGCAAACGTCTCGGCGAGAAAGCCGTGGTGAAATTGCTGGGAGAAATGCAGAAAAGGGGGATCGAATCACACCTCGGAAACAAGCTCCTTTCATTTGAAAACAACATGGTGAAAACCGAGGGTGGGGAGATCCCGTCCGATCTGATCCTGTTCATGCCCGGCATGACGGGGCCGGCGTGGATGCAGGGAACTCCGTTGCCGGTATCTCCAGGGGGGATGATACAGGCGGACGCAATGGCCCGTGTCGAAGGAATGGAACGGGTTTATGTGGCCGGCGATGCCGGCAGTTTCCCCGGGCCGGACTGGATGCCCAAGCAGGCCCATATGGCTGACCTGCAGGCGGTTTCAGCAGCAAAAAATATTGCGCTCAATCTCGCCGGAAAGCCAGCCGCAGACAAGTTCAAGGTCGAGCTGCTGTGCATCATCGATTCCCTGGACAAGGGAATGTTGGTGTACCGCGGGGAGAAACGAGGCTTCGCCTTACCCTCGATGCGGTCCCTGCACTGGGCAAAAAGGTATTTCGAAAAAACCTATTTGCGGCACTTCAGATAGAACAGGTCATATCCTGGCCACAGCACAGCGGTGACTTGATCTTGCCGTGGCCGTTGGGGCACTTGGAGACCTGCACTTCGCGGCCGTCGGGGAGTTCAATTGAGTCATTTTCCAGCGGTGCGTCGCAGTGTCCACAGGTTGCGTTGACGCTCATTCCACATACTTTGCATTCATAAGTAGCCATTTAAATCTCTCCGTGAGGGCTCAGGTTGATAGTGCGCCAGGCCGGTTAAAATCTCAACCCGGCAGTAATGGTCAATGCTGCCGTACCGGCAATCTGGGCTTCCATCATGAGGTGTTTGTAGCGAAAACCAAACGACGGAATGATGGCCGGCGCAATACCGAGACCATTGAGGGGGATCTTGTCTTCATAAGGTTCCTTGTAGCCATACAGCAACCCGCCCACCAGTTTGAAATAAAAGTGCTCGGAATGAAACAGGCGCCAGGTCTTACCGATATAGAGGAACTCGGAGGGCTGATCAAAGGAGTTCCTGAAATACGCAAACCCGACCAGGTAATCGTTCGCGAAGACGATTTCCGGGCCGATCAGATACTGGTTATCGTTATGATCTTCATCATAGCTCCAGTGCTTTGTATACAGCGAAGTCTGAATATTCCAACCGGAGATCTTCCAGCCGCCGTCGGTATCGTTTGCCGGACTGTCCTCATCGGCCCACAGCCATGGGCTTGCTGATAAAAGGAAACAGGACACGAGGATTTTGAATAGTGCGCGGAACTTTAGGGGCACGGCAATTTACTCTGTTCGAAGCCGACCGGGTTTTCAAAACAGGATCCAGGCGCGTGAAACCGGTCATTTGGCAGGTTATGGCGCGCACACCCGTGTGAACACCGCAGGGCCGGATTCTAACAAACGTTGCAGGGCAGGGGAATGTCTAATCCTTCGAACCGAATGTTGCGAGTGCTTTTCTGACCCAGGACAAGCGGCCGGGCCGGTTTGAACCTTCAGCTGACTCGGGGCTGAAAATTGCTTCGTTCGAGGGTTCCAGTGCGGCAGGTATCAAGACTCCGCCCAAATGGCCGAGTGCCGGCCCGGTGGAAGTGTAGATATTATAGGCTGATGATCTGCCCACATTGACCACGTTCCTGAGCTTCTCAATATGAAAAATGGTTTGTTGTAAGCTTTGGTCGATCATCTTCCTTACTCCGTGGAACTTTCGTTTCCTGTTTTGTTGCTTGTGAATCATGGTTGCATACTGAATAAAGCAATTAGCGTGCCAAAGTCATGATTGCATAAGATATCCATATGAAATACCTTTATATTCAATAAATTAAGTTGAAACAATTGCCTTGTCGAATCGACTCGGCCGACCGTGTTTTTCTCTGCAACTGACCCGTTGCGACAGTCCTTTGTCAAAATTTGTCACCCCGCTAATCAGCTGTGGTAATTTGATCCCTGTATGAAAATCGGCGACAAATCCTATCGATCGATCTGGTTGAACCGGGACGGCTGGTCGGTCGACATCATCGACCAGACACTGCTGCCGCATGACTTGGGAATCCGGACGTTGAAGAGCGTGGAGGATGCGGCCGGGGCGATCCGCTCGATGCAGGTTCGCGGCGCACCCCTGATTGGCGCGACGGCTGCCTATGGTATGGCGCTGGCGATGAGAACCCAGGCGGACGACGGACATATCGAGCGCGCCGCCGGGATGTTGCTGGCTACGCGGCCGACGGCCGTCAACCTTCGCTGGGCGCTGTCCCGGATGACCGAGATGCTGCATCCCTTGCCGCCGAATGAACGCAGCGATGCGGCCTATGAGCTGGCACGGTTCATCTGTGACGAAGACGTCGATATCAACGCCTCGATCGGCCGGCACGGTCATGAGTTGATCACGAAGATGTGGCAGGATCGAAGCGGCAAATCCGGCGCTTTTAACATCCTCACACACTGTAACGCCGGCTGGCTGGCAACGGTTGACTGGGGCACCGCACTGGCGCCTATCTACCGCGCGCACGACTCGGGTATTCCGGTGCACGTCTGGGTGGACGAAACGCGGCCGCGCAACCAGGGGGCGGCGCTGACGGCGTGGGAATTGAAGGCGCATGGTGTGCCGCATGATGTGATCGTGGACAACGCGGGGGGGCACCTGATGCAGCACGGCCTGGTTGACCTGTGCATCACGGGCACAGACCGCACCGCGCGCAACGGTGATGTCTGCAACAAGATAGGGACCTACCTGAAAGCGCTGGCCGCCAGTGACAACACCGTGCCGTTTTACGTGGCGCTGCCGGGCCCGACCATTGACTGGGACATGGCTGACGGAGTTGCAGGTATTCCGATCGAGGAGCGTGACCCCGGCGAGGTGACCGAAGTACAGGGGCGCCTGGCCAGCGGCGAAACCGGCATGGTTAAAATCACGCCTGATGGCGTTACCGCGCGCAATTTTGCGTTCGATGTAACCCCCGCCAGGCTGGTTACCGGCTTGATCACCGAACGTGGGATTTGCAGCGCCAGTGAGCAGGGCCTGATCTCGCTGTACCCGGAAGAGGGAAAAAAGGAATCCCGCTGATGAATGAAGAACTGCGCAGCAACCTGGTCGACACGGCGAATGCCATGAACCGGTCAGGTATCAACCAGGGAACGTCGGGAAACCTGAGCGTCCGCTGCGAGGACGGCATGCTGGTGACACCGTCAGGAATGGCATACGAGGGTCTCAAGTCCGGTGATATCGTTTTCGTGGATAAAAAGGGCATGGCACACGGAACCCGGCTGCCTTCCAGCGAATGGCGAATTCATCTTGATATTTACACAGCGAGGACAGATGCCTGCGCTATCCTGCATGCTCACCCCACGGCCTGCACGGCGCTGGCCTGCCTGCACAAATCCATTCCGGCGTTTCATTACATGGTCGCCGTGGCGGGCGGGCGTGACATTCGATGCGCCCCCTATGCCACGTTCGGTTCGCAGGAATTATCCGACGGCGTGTTGAAAAACCTGCAGGACAGGAAAGCCTGCCTGATGGCCAATCATGGCCTGGTCTGCATCGCCCCGACGCTGGACAAGGCCCTTGCACTGGCGATTGAAGTGGAACATCTTGCCAGGACTTACCTGCACTGTCTGTCGGTAGGAGCGCCCGCAATTCTTGATGACGCCGAAATGGACCGGGTTCTACTGAAGTTCAGGACTTATGGTGATCAGAAATCGTGAAGGCGGGTTCAGTTTTTTGGTCCGCCAAGATATTTGCGCCGGGCCCTCTGGCTTAAGCGGGTCAGTATTTCGTAGTTGATGGTGCCGGCGAGTTCAGCGACTTCTTCCAGGCTGACGTCAGGGCCGATCAGGTCTACCATGCTGTTTACCTGCAACAGTTCGTCGGGCACACCGGTTACATCCAGCATGATCATGTCCATCGACACCCGCCCTACAACCGGAACCCGGTATCCATCGATCGATGCAACGCCGCGGTTGCCCAGTGACCAGGGATAACCGTCTGCGTAGCCGGTGCCGACAGTGGCGATCCGCATGTTTTTTGCCGCTGAGTAGGTCGCGCCGTATCCTACGGTCGTGCCTTCAGTGACTTCCCTAACCTGGAGAATCCGGCTCTGCACCCGCAGTGCCGGCTTGATCGCAGGCATTTTGTCCTGGTAAGGATTACCTCCGAACAGTGCGATGCCCAGGCGCGCCATGTCACCCGGAAACTCACCACCCAGCAGTCCGCCTGCGGAGTTTCCAATACTGGCTGGCGCGGGCGGCAGCATGCCTCGCAATTGGTTGAAGCGGGCCAGTTGAGCGCGGGTTTTCCTCTCATCCGGGTCATCAGCGCAGGCATAATGTGTCATGACGTAACGGATATCCAGCCACTTCAAGTCGTCGCTGCGGGCCAGCAATTCGTTCAGCTCGCTTTCTCCGAAACCGAGACGGGTCATTCCGGTGTCAATGTGGATCACCGCAGGTAAGGCGCGCCCGAGTGCGCGTGCATGCGCAGCCCACAACTCGCTGTGTGCCGGGGCAATAAGATCCGGCACCAGGTTGTGTTCACAGAACACCGACTTGCTGCGTTCTGTGACACCTTCGAAAATATAGATTTCGGCATCCGGTAACAGGGCGCGCAGGGTTACTCCTTCCTGGTGGGTCGCGGCGTAAAACTGGCGGCAACCGGCGTGCCACAGCGCCGGGGCGATTTTTCTGACACCCAGGCCGTAGGCGTCGGCTTTCACCACAGCGGCGCAGGTTGCCGGCTGCAGGCGGTCGCTGCAGTACAGGTAGTTTGCCTCAACAGCGTCGAGGTCAATGGTGATGAGGGTGCTCACAGCTCGAAACTATACGGGTCAGGTGCCCATCACGGCTTTCACCTCGAGGAAGTCCTCGAGACCGTGCACGCCCCATTCGCGCCCGTTGCCGGACTGTTTGTAGCCGCCAAATGGTGCGGCGTTGTCATTCGGAGCGCCGTTCAAGTGGACCATCCCGGTCCGCAAGCGGCGCGCAACCCGCATGGCTTTCTTCTTACTGCCGCCCCACACGTAGCCGGAAAGGCCATAGATTGAGTCGTTGGCAATCCGCACAGCCTCGTCTATGTTGGAATAGGGGATAATGCACAGCACCGGGCCGAAAATTTCCTCGCGGGCGATAGCCATATCATTGTTCACGTCGCGAAATACCGTGGGTTTGACGTAGTAACCGATCTCCAGCCCTTCTGGTTTGCCGGGGCCGCCGGCCACAATTTTTGCGCCCTCCGCGATCCCTTTCTCGATCAGGCCCTGGATCCTGTTGTACTGTGCTGCGCTGATCACCGGGCCGATATGGGTGTCCGGGTCAGCAGGGTCGCCCGCCCGTGTCCCGTTGGCGGCGTCCGCAGCAATAGCAACAGCCTCTTCGTACAGTTTCTCCGGCACTAGCATCCGGCTCGGTGCATTGCAGGACTGTCCCGAGTTGCTGAACATGGTGCGAACACCGCTGGTGACGGCCTGTTCCAGTGGTGCGCTTTTCATGATGATATTGGCTGATTTGCCGCCGAGTTCCTGCGCTACTCTCTTCACCGTGTCGGCAGCCGCCTTGGCGACCAGGATTCCAGCCCGGGTCGATCCCGTGAACGACACCATGTCGATGCCGGGGTGGCTGGAAATGGCGGACCCAACACCCGGACCATCACCATGAACGAGGTTGAACACCCCTGCTGGCACACCTGCAGCTTCAAGCACCTCGGCGAAAATGGTCGCATCGACGGGAGCAATTTCGCTCGGCTTGAGCACCATGGTGCAGCCCGCAGCCAGCGCAGGAGCAACCTTGCAGACAATCTGGTTGATCGGCCAGTTCCATGGCGTGATCAGTCCACAGACACCGACAGGTTCCCTGATGACGGTGGAATGACCGACCTTCTCTTCCAGTTTCAATTCCTTTAATGCAGAGACTGCCGCTTTCAGGTGCCCCATTCCGGAGCCAGCCTGCGCAGCGCTCGAAAATTTTGCCGGCGCACCCATTTCAGCCGTGATGGCGGCCGCGATGTCGCCCCAGCGGCCCTTGTAAGCGTCGATGATCCTTTCGAGTAGTTTGAGCCGCTTTTTGACCGGCCATTGTGAGTAGGATTCGAACGCGGTCCGGGCTGCTGTGACAGCGCGGTCCACGTCTTCAGATGTACCATGGGAGACCTTGCCGATGGACGCTTCTGTCGCCGGGTTGATGATGTCATGAACGGATTCAGCGCTGGATTTTACCCACTCGCCATTGATGAAGTTCCTGGTGCAATCGAACATTGAGAAATACCTGTCTGGTTTAAGGCGGGACAATCAGTACATAATAAGGCAAATAGAATCAATAGAGGACCATTACATGCTTGGATTGATGCAGGATTATCCGCTTCTCGTACACACCATTCTCGATCATGGCGCGCTGAACCATGGAGAGCGGGAGTTGGTCACACGCGGTGTCGAGGGACCCATTCGCAGGACGACGCTGGCCGAAATTCGTACGGGGGCTTTGAAGGTAGCCAAGGCGCTGGATCGTGAAGGCGTCAAACCGGGTGATCGCATTGCGACCATGGCGTGGAATACCGAACGTCATGTCGAGGCCTGGTTCGGCATCATGGGCAACGGGGCCATCTGCCACACGCTCAATCCGCGCCTGTTCGCCGAGCAACTGGATTACATCGTCAACCATGCAGAAGACGACATCATCTTTGTCGACTTGACGTTTGTGCCGATTCTCGAAGCGCTGAAAGACAAATTTGGTACGGTCAGAAAGTACATCATTCTGACCGACGCGGAACATATGCCCAATACGACCCTGCCCAACGCCGTGGCTTACGAGGACTGGATCGGCGGGGTAGACGATGATTACCAGTGGAAGGACTTCGACGAGAACACGGCGGCCGCGCTGTGCTACACCTCAGGCACCACGGGCAACCCCAAAGGTGTTCTTTACTCCCACCGCTCCAATGTGCTGCACGGCATGATGTGTAACCAGCCTGATGTATTCGGGCTGCGTTCCGAAGACACGATCCTGGCGATCGTGCCGATGTTTCATGCCAATGCCTGGGCGCTGACTTTCGCAGTACCGGCAGCGGGCGCCAAGCTGGTGATGCCCGGCCCCGGCATGGATGGACCGAGCATCTATGAGCTGCTGGAAACGGAAAGGGTGACAGCGACTGCAGCAGTTCCTACAGTCTGGATGGGCCTGCTCCAGTACCTTGAGCAAACCGGCAAGAAACTGCCCCACCTGGATCGTGTTGTGATAGGCGGGGCAGCCTGCCCGCCGATGATGATCCGGAAGTTCGAGGTGGATTACGGCGTTGAAGTCATTCATGGCTGGGGCATGACCGAGATGTCGCCGATCGGAACAACCGGCAAGATGAAAAATGCAACTTCAAGCCTGGACCGCGAAGCCCAGCTGAAATTAAAGGAAAAGCAGGGCCGTACACCATATCTCGTCGAGATGAAAACGGTCGACGATAATGGCGAGCTGCTGCCGCGTGACGGCAAGTCGTCCGGTCACTTGCTGGTCAAGGGTCCGTGCGTTTCCAGCGGCTATTTCAAACTGGATGAGTCTGCACTGACGGAAGACGGCTGGTTCGACACCGGGGACATCGCCACCATCGATCCGCTGGGCTTCATGCAGATTACGGATCGCGACAAGGACGTGATCAAATCCGGCGGTGAATGGATTTCTTCCATCGAAGTGGAGAACGTGGCGGTTGGCTGTCCCGGGGTAACCGAAGCGGCAGTGATTGGTTTGCCCCATCCCAAGTGGAGTGAGCGGCCGTTGCTGATCATCACCAGGGAAGCCGGCTCAAAAGTGGACGCCGCGACAGTGCTTGAATTCCTGGACGGCAAGATTGCCAAGTGGTGGATGCCTGATGACGTGGTTTTTGTCGAAGAAATTCCGCACACGGCAACCGGTAAAATTCAGAAAATGGATTTGCGCAAGCAGTTCGCCGATTTCAAGTTTTCTTCCTGACCGGCAATGAATGCTTCAGTTTCACTTCAGGAAGTGGTCGAAGGCGCCGTTGAGCGGCACAAAGGTAAAATCGGCGCCTTGCTGCCGGTCCTGCACTCGATCCAGGAAACCTACGGCTTCATTCCAAAGGAGGCCGTAGTGATGATGGCCAGCGCCATGGGTCTTTCCCGGGCGGAAATACATGGCGTGATGAGTTTCTACCACGATTTCAGAAGTGAACCCGCCGGTGAGCACATGGTTCATCTGTGCCGGGCCGAGGCTTGCCAGGCCATGGGCGCCCGCGAACTGGAGCGGCATGCCCGTGAGCGCCTTGGAATCGATTTCGGCGAGACCACGGCGGACGGTCTTTTCACCCTTGAACCGGTCTACTGCCTGGGAAACTGCGCCTGTTCCCCATCCATCCGGATCAATGATGAGACTTATGCCCGGGTTTCCGCCGATAAATTTGACACGCTGATCGCCGGGCTGGTGGC
>JAHEFT010000058.1 GCA_024640025.1 Chromatiales bacterium | reverse complement strand
GGCGAGGACCTGACCATCATCACTTATGGCACCATTGTGCACGTGGCCCAGGCCGCTGCAAAAAAAGCGGGCGTGAGCGCCGAGATCATCGACGTGCGGACCCTGATGCCTCTGGATGTAGACACCATCAGGGATTCCGTCAATAAAACCGGACGCGCCATGGTTGCCCACGAGGCCACGCGGTTCTGCGGTTACGGCGCGGAACTCGTCGCCACGATCCAGAAAGAATGCTTCTGGCACCTGGAAGCACCCATCTCTCGCGTGACGGGTTGGGATACACCCTATCCCCATGCGTTCGAGTGGCAGTATTTCCCGGTCCAGCAAAGACTGATCAACGGCATCCGCAATCTGATGGAGATCGAATGAGCGAGTATATTTTCAAACTGCCGGACCTGGGTGAAGGCACGGTCGAAGCCGAGATCGCTGAGTGGATGGTCAAGGTTGGAGACACGGTTCTGGAAGAAGATCCGATCTGCGCCATGTTGACGGACAAGGCCGCCGTTGAACTGACCGCACCGGTCAGTGGAACGGTGATTTCCATCGGAGGCGCCGAAGGCGATACCGTCTCGGTGGGTTCGCCTCTGGTCGTTTTTGAAACATCAGGTAAAGTTGCCGCCAGCGTGTCGGAGAAGCCCGCCGTAAAGGCGGACAGCGAAATTACAAAAGAGTCCTCCACTGCCTCAGCGACCAGCCCGACTGCTCCCGTGACCAGCGCAAAAATTGTCACTTCGCCATCGATCCGGGCGCGCGCGCGTGAAGCAGGGATAGACCTCACCCAATTACCGGGCAGCGGCCCCCGCGGGCGTATCCTCAAAAAGGATTTCGAGGCTTTCCTGGCCCAGGGCGGGCCCACGGTCTCATCAGCCTCTTCCGCGCCGTCCCCACTGCAAACCCGGACGGGAACCACCGAGATCAAGGTGATCGGACTGAGACGCAAAATCGCCGAACGAATGGCCCAGTCCACCCGCGAAATTCCACATTTCACCTACGTGGAGGAAGTGGACGTTACCGCCCTGGAATCCCTGCGTGATCACCTGAACAGCCTGAAGGCAGCCGGCGAACCCAAACTGTCGCCGCTGGCTTTTCTCGGCCTGGCAGTCGTGCGCGTGTTGCGGGACTTTCCGCAATGCAACGCGCACTACGACAAGGAACGCAATGTCATCATTCGTTACGACGCCGTTCACCTGGGTATAGCCGCCCAGACAGACGACGGCCTCAAGGTTCCCGTCGTCAAACACAGTGAAACTTACGATCTGGAAGGACTCGCTGCGGAGATCCGCCGGGTGACTTCGGCCGCGCGCGACAACACGGCAAAGCGCGAAGAACTGAGCGGTTCCACCATCACCATCACCAGCCTGGGCAAAATGGGCGGTATCGTCAGCACACCGGTCATCAACCAGCCCGAAGTGGGCATCATCGGGGTGAACAAGTCGGTTGACCGGCCGATGGTCGTCAACGGCCAGGTAACCGTGCGACGGATGATGAACCTCTCTTCATCCTTTGACCACCGCTTTGTGGATGGCTACGATGGCGCGGCGATGATCCAGGCGCTCAAGACTCTACTGGAGCAGCCTGCCCTGATTTTCATGCGCTGAACAAAGCCTCCCACGAAGGCCTGTCAGGAAGTTACAGAGGACTCCCGCTAGTACCCCCTCTCCATGTCAACCACGGAATACATCGCGTCTCCTGCCACGTAGCGCCGCAGATTTTCCTGCACCAGCAGGAACAGCCGGTCACGGCTCTTGTCGGAACGCCCGGCGGTGTGCGGGCTGATGATTACGCGAGGCATAGTCCACAGCGGATGGCCTTCGGGCAAGGGTTCGGGGTCGGTGACATCCAGCCCGGCGCCGGCAATTTCACCGCTTTCCAGGGCCGCCATCAGATCGGTGGTGACCGTGCTGCCTCCGCGGCCCACCGAAACAAAGTAAGCCGTTGGTTTCATCGCCGCGAAAAAACCGGCATTGAACATGCCCCTTGTCTGGTCCGTCAGGGGCACCGTGTTAATAACCACGTCAGCCTGCTTCGCCAACTGGTTCACTTCATCCGCCAGGCCGACATAGTCCACGTAGTCAGGCCCTTCCCGGCGGCTACCCCGGGTCGCGATGACCCGCATACCGAGCCCGTGAGCCTTCCTTGCAACCCGGGTACCGATTCCGCCCAGGCCGACGACCAGAACCGTGCGGCCCTCCAACTCCATGAATTCGCCGGAGCCGAGCTCAGCCTCCCGCTGCCAGACTCCCTCCATCTGGCTCGAATGATAGACGTCAAGCCCGCGGACCAGCGCCATCATCAAGGCAATGGCATGTTCAGCCAACGCGGGTGAGGCAATGCGCTGTCCGTTGGTGAGTACCCTGTTGCCTTCCAGCATGGCCGGGTTGGCCAGGCAATGCTCCACGCCGGCTGAGAATACCTGCACCCAGAAAATCCCGGGGCCAGCCGACAAAATCTCTTCGTCACAAAAGCCAATCAGGACCTGGGCATCTGCCGCCGCCCGGATCGCTTCTTCCCGGCTCGACACCGGAACTAACTCGACACCCGGCGCAACGGCCTGCAAGGCGGGCAGACGTTCCGGTTTGTCGACCCTCACAACCACTTTTCGCGGCACGCTCCAGCCTTCCAGTTCACGGACCGGAATACCGGATTCGACCAGGCCAAGGTCGTCAACCATCGTTTGCACGGCGGCGGCGCGCAGCAGTTCCTTCTCGTCGCCTAACGGGTCGGAAAACGAGACTGCCGGCAGACTCAACAGAAAAATCGCAAAGAGAATCCCACGAAAGCCCATCAGATCAGCCCATCCATGAATTTTTCCATCTCTGTTCTCCTGCCCGCGTCGGGCAGATGCCCCCTCAGAGCGCCCATATTGTCCTGTACGTGATGAGGTTTGGTCATGCCCGGGATAGGCAGGGTTTCCGCCGGGTGAGAAATGATGTACTTCAGAAAAAACTGACCCCAGCTTTGTGCGTCGAACTCGCTGGCCCAGGGCGGAAGGTCAACACCTTTCACCGCACCGAACAGTTCTCCGTTTCCGAAAGGACGGTTGACCAGGACCGCCATCCCGCGATCCATAGCCAGGGGCAGAATCCGGTCGGCGGCCGCCCGGTCCGCCAATGAATAGTTCACCTGGATGAAGTCCAGCGGATAGTTGCGCATGACCTTTTCCATTTCCGCATGCTGGCTGTTCCGGTGGGTCGTCACGCCGATATAGCCAATCCTGCCCTGCTCCTTCCACGCCTGCAGGGTTTCCAGTTCGGCGTCGGTACCCCTCAGATTGTGTACCTGCATCAGGTCGATCCTTCCACCCAGGCGCTGCAACGAACCCTCCATGCGCTCCACCCCCTCGGCCTGGTCTTCGCGGTCGACTTTCGTCGCCATGAAGACCCGGTCGCGCAGTTTCAGTTCGGCCAGAAGATGCCCCAGCACTTCCTCCGAATTTCCGTAATTGGGTGATGTATCGACCAGTTCACCACCCAGTTGGTGAAACAGCTTCAATATCCCGGCCAGCGGTTCCATTTCAGCCGAGGCCGGATCACCCCTGAACTTGACGGTCCCAATGCCCACGGACGGCAGCTGCTGGCCGGACGAAGGGATCGTGGTGCGAATCATCGGCTGTCCAGTTGCCCAAAGCGAGGTCCATTTACCGGCAAGCGGGACGAGGCTGGCGCCTGCGCCTGTTTTGATCAGGTCTCTGCGGGTCAGTTTCATTCATTTTCCTCCTGTTCCTTTGCCATCAAATCTTCACGCAAGCCCAGCCGCAGGCCAAGAATGGCCCAGATTCCAGCGATTGGCGCGGCCACCAGGGCGATCGCGCCAATCGATAATCCGACGGCCGCCAGGCCAGTGTATATCCAGCCACTGACCAGGTCGCCCCCGCGGTACACGGCTGCGTCAAGAAACGGCTTGGCCTTGTACTTGTCCTCCCGGTTGAGCACGGTCCACAAAATCTCGCGTGCAGGCTTGGTCAACCCGTAACGGCCGGCCCGGTAGATCACCTGCACGACCACCAGCACGGCGATCGTCGGGTAAAGGCCCAGCGCCAGGAAGCCGGCAGCGGTGGCTAACGGCACCATGGCAAGCGTCAGCCCCACGCCCAGCCACCTGACGATGCGCGCGGTCAGGTAGAGCTGGAAAACCACGGTCAGGATGTTTACGGCAAGATCAACCTTGGCGAAGAAAGCCGTCCTGACACCGCGATCACTGAAGGCATCCGCGACCAGGTTGGCCTGCTGGAAATAGAGCATGGTCGAGGCGAACGTCATCAACAAAATGAACGCAGCAATGCCCATCAGGTACGGGGACGCGAAAACGGCCCTCATACCGCTCCAGGCATTGCCGGACACCGGGCGGTTGGATTCTCCTTCGATATGGACATTTCCGGTGGCAAACCGCCGGTGCAACACCTTTGCGCACCACGAGGCGATCTCCAGGGGAATGCAGGCAACCAGCAACAGGGCAAAAGTAGGCAGCAGTTCCGCCATCACCGCCGTCACGGTTGAGCCCAGCATGCCTCCGATGGAACTGCCGACGGCGATAAACGCAAACAACCGCTTACCCTGGCTGTTGTCGAAGCAGTCCGACATGAACCCCCAAAATACGGTGACGACAAACAGGGCGAAAACGCTGGTCCACACGTAAAACACGCGGTCGATCCAGGGCCTCGCCGCTTCCGGCAGAAACACCAGGCATAACCAGAACGCCACCAGGCAGGCGATGAAAAACCGGTTAACCAGGGGCACGAATACACCGCGCGACCATTTTGACGCCGCCCAGGAATACAGGGGAACGGCCAGCAACATCACCAGGAATACCGCTGTCCACAGAATCTGCAGATTGCCGCGGTCTGCCGAGGAGATTTCATCCCGCACTGCTCGCAGGATGTAATACGAAAACATGATAAAAAAGCCATAGGCCGTACCCCAGAGCAGGCCTTTTAACTCCACATCGCTTCGGATATCGACCAGCTTCGAAATAAGGTTAGTCATTCGCTGGCCAGTGCATTAACAGGTACGGATTTCATTTTTAAATTTTTCCCATTTGTCCCAATAATCGGTCGGGCGCTACTTCGTCGAGGAAGGCTTTCAACGCAACAAACTCACCTTCAGGTTCGGCACCCGTGACCAGGTAGCGTGTCATTTTCGCCATGGCCGCTGAACTTTGTACACCATAGCCGCCCTGCCCCGCCAGCCAGAAAAACCCTTCACTGCGTGGATCGAACCCGGTGACGAAGATGCGATCCGGGGCGAAGGTGCGCAAGCCGGCCCAACTGTGATTGACACGCCGGATATCCAGCCCGGTTGCCTGCTCAAACCGGTACACGCCCATCGCGACATCCAGGTCTTCCGGTTGTGCATCGCAGGGTTCAGAAGGTGTCTCATCAGCCGGTGAAATCATGATCTGTCCGGCATCGGGCTTGAAATAAAACGCCTCGTCGGCATCGATCATTTCCGGCCAGTCCCGGATGTCGACGCCTGCCGGCGCCGGGATGGTCAACGCGGTGCGTCGCAGGGGCATAATCCCCAGCGATTCCAGGCCGGCCAAAGCGGCTACCCGCTCAACCCAGGCACCGGCAGCGTTGATGATCACAGGCGCCTGGAAGCGTTGCGCACCGGCTGTGATGTCCCATGTTCCAGCCACTCTCTCCACACCAGTGACGCAATGACTGGGCAGATACAGCCCGCCGCGACGCCGGAACTGCCGCAGGAAACCCTGCAGCAGCGCGTCCACTTCAATGTCTCCACCCCTGGTATCCCAGGCAGCTCCATGAATATAGCCCGGCGTAAACACCGGCACTCTCTCGCAGACCGCGTGCGCGTCAACAAACTGCAGCCTTGGATTTTCGGCCAATAATTCATCCAGTGTCCGGGCCTGGTCTTCTCGCCCGAAAAACATGGCGTCCCGCGGGTGGAATAACTCCACTTCGGTAAATCCGTCCGGAGGGTTGCGCAGAAAAGATTCGCAACAGGCCGTGATATCCCGAACGATTTTTTTTCCATAGGAGGCTGCGAAAAATGCGGCAGACCGGCCGCTGGCGTGGTAACCCGCTTGCGGCTCCATTTCCAGCAGCGTGACCCTGGCATCGGCCGCCAGTTCTGCAGCGGCGGAAACCCCGGCAATTCCGGCACCGATAACGATGATGTCAGATGTCTGTACTACGCCGGCCATTACTCCAGTGCCCTCAATGCATACTGTCTATACGATTTTCTTCCCCGTTCCGAATACCAGGTAAAACACCAGGCCGAAGAAGTAGATGCCGGCCGTCACGTAAAACGCCGAAGCATAATTGCCTGTCTGCTCTACCAGTACGCCGGTGAGCGCCACACCGATTATGCCGGGAATCGTTCCTGCCGTGTTTGAAATTCCAAAGATCGCACCGGCGTGACGCGGCGAAACATCCAGGTGATTGGAAGCAAACCCAGCGTAGGAAAACGCGCCCAGACCCAGCGCCGCGGTAAGCAGCGCAACCGCCACATCCGCGTCACTCGTTCCGGCCAGGGCAATCAGTGCAATGGCCGGACCGCCGGAGCCCACCACCTGCAGGGATTTCCGGACAGCTGTGACGGAAAGCCCGGCAGCGATCATGCGGTCACCCAGCCAACCGGCCAGGTTGGCTACCAGGAAGTTCGCGATCCAGGGAAGACTGATGTAAATCCAGACCGCCCGCAGGTTGATCTGCAACTGGGAAGAGAAATAGCTGGGCAACCAGGCCAGCAGAACATAAAGCCCCCAGTTATTGCAGAAGTGAGCCACGATAATGGCCCAAACGGACCTCTGACGCAGAATAAGACGCCAGGGAACCTTCTTTTCTTCGGCCTCAGCCGCAGCAGCATCGGTCGCGGACTGCGCCGGAAGCGTTGGATCGGGCTGTATCGGCGGCTTGTCTCCCGCCAACGGCCACCAGAACAGGAACCATACAAAGCCCACCGCGCCAAAACTGTAAAAGACCGCCGGCCAGCCAAACGTCAATGCAATGATCGGCGTGGTCGAAACCGCAGCCAGGGTTCCCAGGGGAATCGCGCTCAGGTTGAAGGAAGCGGCCCGGGTTCGCTCCTGCGGTGGCACCCATCGGCCCAGCAGATTGTAGGTGGCGGGAAACGCTACGCCCTCACCCAGCCCCATCAGGATCCGCACAGCGATCAGAACGGGAAATGAAGTCATCGCCGAAAGCGGAGTCAGCAGCGTAAACAGGGACCACCACAATACGCCAAATCCGAGTACCGCCTTGCCGCCGAAGCGGGCCGCCAGTGAACCGCCGAGGATCTGGGTGACGAGATAACCGACGAAAAACGAGGAAAGCACAATCCCTCTCTCGGTGTCGGTCCATCCGAACTGCTTGGCCATCGGAATAATGGCCACCGAAATGTTGACGCGATCAATGTAGCAGATGAATGTTGCAAAAAAGCATAACAGCACGACGGTGTGTCTTTGCTGCCAGCCGTGAGAAGAGTGGCTCGTGGTTGTGCTTATGATGTTCTCCTTGCCCGAACCGGGCAGTTGGACGCCATGTAAGGTTTCACAATCCAGGCCCGGCTCCGGTACATTATGTATCCGACCAGGCTCCGCGCCAACATATCTTGACCAGAATCATTTGGCTGTAAGAAATGATGCCCTACTATTCATCAATAGTTTTGGCCGAGTCTACGGGAGATCGATCAGCATGTCAGGCACCACGCAGAAAGAAGTGCATACCATTCAGCAACCGGCAGGCGGATACCGGTCTTCAGGTATCGAGATTGTCCGGCGCGAAGACTTTTCTGACGTCACCTATCTGCTTGAACTTGACCATCCAATGATGGCGCGGGCCGCCCGGCCCGGCCAGTTCGTGATCGTGATGTCACACGAGGACGGGGAACGCATTCCGTTGACCATCGCTGACTTCGACCGCGAAAAAGGCACCATCACACTGGTCATCCAGGCGGTCGGAAAAACCACCAAGGAAATGCAAAAGGACTGCCAGGCCGGAACGCGGTTGATCAGTGTCACCGGACCCATGGGCGAACCCAGTCATATCAGCAATGCCGGCAAAGTCGTGTGTGTTGGCGGGGGACTGGGGGTGGCGCCGGTATTTCCACAGGCCCGCGCCTTCAAGGAAGCCGGAGCCTACGTGATTGGCGTGGTCGGATTCCGCGACAAGAGCCTGGTTTTCTGGGACGACAAGTTCCGGGAAGTCTGCGATGAATTTATTATCTGCACCGATGACGGTTCCGCAGGGATTAAGGGCCTGGTCACGGACGGCATCAAGATGGCCATCGAGAAACACCCGGATATCCAGGAGGTGGTCGCCATCGGTCCGCCAGTGATGATGCGCGCCTGTGCGGAAACCACGCGTCCTCATGGCATCAAAACGATGGTCAGTCTCAACCCGGTCATGGTGGACGGCACCGGAATGTGCGGGGGCTGTCGTGTCAAGCTGCATGACGGGATGAAATTCGCCTGTGTCGACGGCCCCGATTTTGATGGCCACCAGGTCGATTTCGAAGACCTGATCAACCGCCTTCACCGATTTTCAGAAGAAGAAAAGCAAGCCGTCGAGAAGTGGACGGAAAGCTGCAAGGCGAGGCTGTAATCATGGCGCGCAAAACGATACGCACAATCCCCCAGGAACGCACTCCTATCCCGACACAGGAACCTGATGTTCGGGTGCAGAACTTCGAGGAAGTGGCCATAGGCTACGGACTCGAACACGCACTGATTGAATCCGAACGCTGCCTGATGTGCCCGGCGCCGGCCTGTGTGCCCGCCTGCCCGGTCAATATCGACATTCCCGGATTTATCCAAAAAGTCATCGACAAGGACTTCCGGGGCGCCTGGGAGGTTATTGGCGACACCAACCTGATGCCGGCTGTCTGCGGCCGGGTCTGCCCGCAAGAGGATCAATGCGAAGGCGCCTGCGTGGTGGGTGAATCGCTGGCGCCGGTCGCCATCGGCAGGCTCGAACGCTATGTCGGCGACCAGGCCATCAAGGAAGGCTGGACCAACAAGCCATGGATCGAACCCATTGGATTCAAGATCGGCATCGTTGGATCGGGGCCGGCGGGTATTGCCTGCGCCGCCGACATGGCCAAGGCCGGCTGCGATGTGACCATATTTGAAGCGTTTCACAAACCGGGAGGCGTCCTGCGCTACGGCATTCCGGAATTCCGTCTGCCTGAACCCGTGATTGACGCCGAGATCAACAACCTGGTGAACCTGGGGGTTAAAATCGAGTGCAGCACCCTGGTGGGCCGTCTTTTCACGATCGAACAGATGATCGAAGAACTGGGCTTTCACGCCGTGTTTATCGGCACCGGCGCAGGCACACCGAGGTTCATGGATATTCCCGGTGAATACCTCAACGGGGTCCTTTCCGCCAATGAACTTCTGACCCGCTGCAACCTGATGCAGGCGCCACACCACGACACCCCGCTCGGCCTGGGGAAACGCGTTGCGGTGATCGGCTCGGGCAACACTGCGATGGACGCCATGCGCGTCTCGCTGCGCCTGGGCGCCGAAAAAGTCTATTGCATCTACCGCCGCACCATCGAGGAAAGCCCCGCACGCAATGAAGAGATCGAGCACGCCGAAGAGGAAGGCGTCGAGTTTCACTGGCTGAGTACGCCGGTGGAAATCCTGGATGACGGAGAAGGCAACGTCCGCGGCATGCGCTGCATCCGGATGGAGCTCGGCGAACCCGACAGCTCCGGCCGCAGACGTCCTGTGCCTGTAGAGGGCAGCGATTTCGAATTCGAAGCCGATACGATCGTGTACGCAATCGGCACCAGCGCGAATCCGATCATCGGCCAGACCTCGAAAATCAAGCTGAACAAGTGGGGTTTCATCGAAACTGACGAGAAAATGGCCACTTCACTGGCAGGCGTTTACGCCGGCGGCGATATCGTCACGGGCGGCGCCACGGTGATCCTTGCCATGGGGGCCGGAAGAACTGCCGCCCGGTCCATGAAGGAGTTCCTGGGCATCAGGGACAACAGCGTGGTTTACGAAAATCAGCGCGACAACCTGGACAGCACTTTGTTCGGCATACCTAAAACAGAAAGAAATTTCGTTCGACTGAGAACTGGTTAGGAGCCCGGAGCCCACCCCTATTATGAATACAAATCAAAGCGAAACGCTGGCCGTCAGGCTCAGTCCAAAAAAAACCACGTCCACCAGGAGCCGCCCGGCACTGGTAGTGGACGCCCATACCGTTGAAATTGTCAGCGACTCCGGCGAGGGCGCGCAGAAATGCGGGCAGTCCTTCGGCACCATCGCAGCCCGGATGGGTATCGGTATCTGGACGGTAGAAATTATTCCAGCTGAAATCCAGCCACCGGCGCGCAGCATAGAAGGCGCCAGCGGTAACCGGATCAGGCTGGCCTCCCGGCGCGTTACTAACGGCGGTGACGAAGCGGACCTGGTAGTGGCATTCAATGACCAGGTCATGTTGCGCCGGGCCCGGGAGGGAGAACTGAAACCCGACTGCACTGTGCTGCTGGAAAATAAATGGAAAACCCACGCTGATCCGGCCATCGCTGCAAAGTATGCGGATGCTGTGGACGAAATGGTTCGCGGCGGATTCGACGTTCGCGAAATTCCAATGGAAGAGGAATGCCTCAAGCTGGTCAGGGATCCCCGGCGTGGCAAGAATATGTACGTACTCGGGATGCTGTGCCACATCTATTCGCTGGACCTGCAGCTCGCACGCGAACAGATTGCCTTCATCTTCAAAAAGAAAAAGCGTGCGGTTGTAGATTCCAATATTGAATTGCTCGAGTCGGGTTATGCGTGGGCCGGTGAAAATCTCGACTTGCATTTCAAGGTGCCGCCGTCTGAAGTCAAAGAACCCCAGATGGTCATCAACGGCAATGTCGCGATTGGCATGGGCGTCGTGGCGGCGGGCATGGAAGTCTGCGCGATGTACCCGATCACCCCGGCCACCTCGGCGTCGCACTACCTGAGTGAAGTGTTCAGCAATGTCGGCGGCATGGTCCACCAGGCGGAAGATGAAATCGCTGCCTGCGCATTCGCCATCGGCGCCTCTTATGCGGGCAAGTGTGCGGTCACCATAACGTCCGGACCCGGACTCTCACTGAAGCAGGAGACCCTTGGGCTGGCCGTGATGGCCGAAATTCCGCTGGTTGTGGTCGATGTGATGCGCGGCGGTCCCAGCACCGGCCTGCCGACCAAGACCGAGCAAAGCGATTTGCTGTTTGCCTGTTTCGGCGGGCACGGCGATGCTCCGAAAGTGGTGATGGCGACTTCCGATATCGAAGATTGCTTTTACTCAATGATCACCGCACGTAAAATTGCGGAAACCTTCAACCTTGTAGTCGTGGTGCTGACCGACGCCAACCTGGCGTCCGCCCAGCAACCCTTCCCGCGGCCAACGCTGGACAAGGACTGGCATGCCCCGCCGTTCGACCAGAGCCCGATCCCCGAGGGTGCACTCGCCTATGACTGGGATGCGACCACCGGCATAGCCCGGCGCTTCGTACCCGGACAACCCGGCGGCATGCATACGTTGACCGGCCTGGCCCACAACCGCAAAAGCGGCGTGGCCTATGACAGTTCCGTGAACCAGGAGGGTGTGATGCACCGCAGCCTCAAACTGGCTGCATTGCAAAAAACCCTCAGTGCCCCGGAAGTGCACGGCGATGAAGAAGGCGACTTGCTGATTATTGGCTGGGGAAGCACCAAGGGCGCCATCGAAGAAGCAATTGACCGTGTGCGCAAACAGGGCCTCAAGGTTTCTTCCCTGCACCTCAAATTCATCCAGCCGATGGCGTCGGGCATTCGCGAAATCCTGCCCCGGTTCAGGAAAGTGCTGACCATCGAAAACAACTGGTCTGATCGATACGAGAACGAACTCATTGATGACGACAACCGCCGCTACACCGAGTTGGCCACGCTGTTGCGGGCTCGTTTCCTGGTGGATGTGGATTGCTGGTCCGAAGTAATAGGCTCACCGCTAAAACCCGGTACCGTTGAGAAAGTCATCCTCGAACAACTGGAAACACTGGAGGCACAGCCATGAGCGATTCCATCTCCCATTGCATGCTGGACCTGGCCGAAGAAGAGTACACCATCGAGGATTACCAGAGCGCGGTGCCCCGCTGGTGCGTGGGTTGTGGCGACCACGGCGTGCTTACCGCCGTGCAACGCCTGTGCCGGGACGAAAAACTGCCGCCCGAAAAGACCGTTTTCGTTTCTGGAATCGGCTGCTCCAGCCGCTTCCCGCATTACCTGAAAACATACGGCTTTCATGGACTGCACGGACGCGCGCTGCCCATCGCGCAAGGCGTAAAAATCAAGCGCCCCGACCTGCATGTGTTCGTGATCATGGGTGACGGCGACTGCTGCAGTATCGGCACAGCTCACTGGATTCATGCCCTGCGCTACAACATGAACATGACAGCCATCGTGCTGGACAACAGCATCTACGGGCTGACCAAGAACCAGGCTTCACCTACTTCTCCGGTAGGCCAGATCAGCAACACCACGCCCAGGGGCAGCTTCATCGATCCGCTCAACCCGATCGATGTGACCCTCGGCGTCGGCAGCGCATCCTTTGTCGCGCAGGCTGTAGACTGGATGCCCGACCTGACGCATGCAATCATCCAGGCCGCTTTCCACCATCGTGGATTCTCTTTCATCCGTGTCCTGCAGCGCTGTCCCGAATTCATGGGCCACAAGTATGATGACTGGGTCCAGAACCCGGACCGCATGCTGCTGCTCAAACACGAAAACGGGCTGAAAATCAGTGATGAGCTAGGACGGATCTATCGCAACCAGGAAATTCATGATCCTTCGCAGCGCAACCGCGCACGCGAGATTGCCGCCGTCAGCGACCCCATACCGGTTGGCATACTGTATCGGAACGAGGACATACCCTGCTACGAAGACCACCAGGTGTCCGACGTCATGAATACGCCTGAAATTGTCGACACATACCTGCAAAAGGAATTCGACAAGTACACGATCAACCCGCCGGGAGCCCCCGCATGAGTCACGCCGCCTCGCCCCTGGCCGCCTTCCACCTGATCGGCGACCGTTCTGCCCTCGAGTCCAGTTCCCAGGCACCGATGCAATTCCGGCCGGCGTTGTTCGGGACCTACCATGATCTTTCCACCCTGCGGACCGACTACCCGGTAGTCCTTGTCACCACGCCCGGCGGCAGTCCATGGGTGAAATCTTTGAGCGACATCATCGACGAGCTGCTCCAGGCCATTGCGGAGCCGGGTACCGGCGGGGAAGAAACACGCCGCCAGGTGCTGGCGCAGGAACAGGCTATTCGAAGCCTGGTAGCCGGAGGCCAGGAAGGTACCTTGTCACAATTGTGGGAACGCGCCAGGGAACACCTCGTTCATACTGACGGCGAGCCGTCTGCGATCGACGGGAAACTGGACGATAAATTGACCAGTGCCTTTGACGCCATCCCCCTGGACGGCGAGATCATTGGCTTCGACAACCGGCTGGCAGCCCGGTTGGTGACACGCGCATGGCAGGAAAGCGAAAATCTCAGGTCAAAAGACCTGCAAAAGCGGATTGGCCGTCTTGCGCAAAAATTGTCCGACATCCTGAAAGTGAATCACATGCATTCACCCGGCGCCAGGCAGCCCGGTGAGCTTGAAAGCGCCATGGGTTCTGGTAACAGCAAAGTGTTTGACTTCGAGGCCATGGCCCGAATCCTCAAGACTGCACCGGTAGCAGAGCCGCTTCCAGCAAGCCGTCGAAAACGCATACAATCTGCAATAGATACCCTTGATTCTCAAAGATTTTTTCATTCCAATTCAGCACCGTCGAAAAGTGGAAAGTCTCCTTTCGCATTCGCCTTCAGCGAATGCGGCGAAGCGCTGAAAGCTTTTCGCAAACGCCTTCCCGAGATGGCCGCGCTCGTCAAAGCCATTAGCGTTGCAGAGCTGGAAATCGACAACCATTACAGTGAAAGCAGGCACGATCATTTTTTCAAGGAGTTTAGCGAGCATCAGCTCGGGCCGCGCGACCTGGAGCTTTTTCCAAGCTATCTCATTGAGACCGGCCAGGTTGATGATCAGGTACAGGAAGAGATCCTGCAGATTCTTCGCGCAGGCCTGCCGTTCAAGATTGTGGCTCAAACCAACGATATTCTCGGCGACGACAGTCTCGCCGGAGGACAGTTAACCTTCGGCACGCAGGGACAACAGCTTGCCCGCATGGCCCTCGGCATCGACCAGGCATTCGTACTCCAGGCGGCAGCTTCAAGCCTTTACCGCATGAATCACCAGGTTCTTGCCGGTGTGAGCACCTCGGGGCCCGCACTGTTCAGCATCTATTGCGGGGCTGGCTACATTGAGACCGCTGCAGCCACGGAGTCACGCGCCTTCCCCGGCTTCGTGTATAACCCTGAATCGGGACGGAACCAGGCGGCTTGCTTTTCTCTCACCGGCAATCCGGCGCAGGAGAAAGACTGGACTGGTCACGAACTGAATTATGAAAACCCCGACCATGACTATGAGACAGAGCATACCGCGTTCACATTAGTCGACTTTATCGCGCTGGCGCCACAATTTTCCAGGCGCTTCGCCTGCGTTCCCCGGGCTGAATGGGGCTACGATCTGGTTCCGGTTTCTGAGTTTCTTGGCCTTTCCGGACATGCCAGGGTGGACAAAGTACCCTTTGTACCCCTGATAGACAGCGACAACGTGCTGTACCGCGCTGTTGTGGATGAGCGGCTGCTGGACGCCGCCAGGCGCTGCCTGACTGCCTGGCACAAGCTGCAGGAGATGGGCGGCATCAACAACTCCCATGCGGCAGCTGCAGTTGCCGAGGCGAAAATTGCCTGGGAGGCTGAATATGTTCCGCCGGCGGTGCAGCCCGAACCAAGCCCGGCAGCATCAACAGCGGACCCTGCCCCTGAAGCTGCAGCGCCAAAACCTGCTGCCACGATCACGCCAGAACCCGCGCCATCCTCGGATGACCCCTGGATCGAGACCATTCGATGCACAACCTGTAACGAATGCACTCAGCTGAACGACCGCATGTTCTCCTATGACGGCGAAAAGCGTGCCTTTATCAAGGACCCGGACGCCGGTACCTACCGGGAACTGGTCGAGGCGGCAGAAACCTGCCAGGTGGCGATCATCCACCCGGGCAAACCGCGCAATCCTGATGAACCGGGGCTGGAAGAACTGCTCGAGCGCGCCGCGCCTTTCATGTAGCCACTTGGTGCTGCTGAGCAGCCTCAGCAGAGCTCAGAACAAAACTCCCCTGAGATTCATGTCCAGGGGAGTTCTGCTATGCGCTGAATACCGGAATCTGTTGCTGAAGAGGTAACTTGGGCTGCTAACGACCCAAAAGAGAACGTAACGACCAATCGCTGTTCAGGCGATGCAAAACGAAGTGAATCCGACCCCTAATCCGCTTTCAGATCTTGCTCAATTGCGTTGGCATCAGATTCTGTAATCCCAAGGGAGTCTCGTAATCGAGCGAGTAGCGCACGCTCTTTGTGTGAAATGCCACCATCCTGCTGCGCCTCCGTGACCGCTGCCTCGTATACTTGCATTTTCCGATAAGCGACATAGGCCGGCGTGTCCTGTGTCCTGGGCATAGCCACGGTAGCCACGCGCTCGGCAAAGCGCTGTAGTGGCGCCAGAAAAAACATCAAGACCGCAGCGGCGAGCAAGCCCAGGACGTTGCCCAACTCGGCCGAAAGGAACTGGCTCGCAGCTTCTGAAATTAAAAATATTATCGACAAAATGGCTGCCGCCAACGTTGATTGCTTGATCGTCCAGCGGATACGCAGGTCGATATCGAAGAGCTGGTTGCGCAGGATACCGTAGGTCAAAAGCGGGACGGCGGTGAGCGTGCCGAGCATGTAAAAGAAGTAACGAAGTGGCACCGGATCTGCAACGAAGGTGTAGGTTCCAGTCCACAACTCCCACACAGCAATTCCGTAAACAAAACCCCAGCAGACATCACGAAACCCAAAGGCCAGCACAAACATACGGGCCTTGGTGCGGGTCGCTCCTGAAGCCGCACGCCATGCCTGTATTGAAGCTACTAGCGCAAAACCAAAGACCAGTAAGAGTGCCACGTAGAGCAATGTGCCACCGATCTGCAGTGGGGTCAGCATGACCAGAAAGACCAGAGCGACCGAAACGCCTGCAAGGGCTATCTGCACGCGCGTATTTGCGAAAGGATGTGTTAAAGGGATACGCAGGGCGGCAGCGAGAAAGGGTGGGTACAGCAATAGCATGCCGCAGTCGCCTATCGTGTGAACCAACATGCCAGCACTTGAAAGACCTGGGTACCCGGCCCAGAAATCAGCAGGAGATGCCAGAAGGAAGTCGACCGAACTGCTGGATCCTAGTGTCACCCCCTCGATTATGAGCAGCAGTGAAAGCTTTCGGGCAACGCTGCCAGGGTTGCCGACACGGAAAAGCACCACTGCGAGCGCCCAACACATCGCGACCGCGATGAGCGCTAAAATTCCCCGTGGATCGGCAACGAACATCGGCATAGATTAGCTCAAACGGCGCTGTAAATTGAATCCATTTTTATTGCCGATCCTTTTGAAAAATTTCACCAAACGTTTGATTACAACTTTTCCATTCATTGAAAAAGCGAAGATTTGGCTTTTTCCGTCTATGGCCAAGACCCAGCGTGGTGGTTAGAGGTGAAAAACCAGCTATCTGTCTTGGTCATTGACCGATTTGGGCCGCTTCTGGCCGAACTGAGAACAAATCGGCTTTGAAATTGCAGACGGAACAGGTTCCGCTGGTCGCCTGAAAGCAGAACTAGCCCATTTCTACCTATAAATTCCGAGATCGACCCAAAGGCGAACAACGAAGAAGATTCAATTCGCTGCATTAAATAGTAATTTGTCCACGGTCAACTAGACTGAGTAATGCGGTGCCAACCGCTATTTTTCGCCAGATTATTTACAAGA
>JAHEFT010000057.1 GCA_024640025.1 Chromatiales bacterium | reverse complement strand
CCGAATCTGAACCCGTACCCGAATCTGAACCCGTACCCGAATCTGAAAAAGCCGATGACGAGTGAGGAACAAACGACTTTACTCGAATTTCCCTGCCGTTTTCCCATCAAGGCAATGGGTAGAAACAGCGAAGATTTCGAGGCCGTCGTTACCGCCATTGTCCTGACGCACGCTGAACTGTGGCCGGACGAGCCGGTCCGGCTGGCGCCGAGCAGGGAGGGTAATTTTGTTTCCGTCACGACAACGATTGAAGCACGATCGCAACAACAGCTGGATTCGATTTACATGGAACTCAGTAACTGCAGCCAGGTGTTGATGGCGCTTTGAGCGATCCATCGCGATGCCATGTCGACAGCGCCGGAATTGACTTCACGCCCCGCAATAAAGGAGCTGCTGCACGTGCGGCGCCTCGGGCTCGCTGACTATGAGCCGGTTTGGCGGGCCATGCAGTCATTTACCGATAGCCGTGATGAAAATACCGCGGACGAGCTTTGGTTGGTGCAACATCCGCCGGTATTCACCCAGGGGCAGGCCGGCAAGGCCGAGCATGTGCTCGCAGCGGGTAATATTTCCGTCATCCAGGTGGATCGTGGCGGCCAGGTGACTTATCACGGACCAGGCCAGATCGTGGCCTACCCCCTGGTGGACATTCGTCGCAAGGGCCTGGGTGTAAAGGAATTCGTGCACCGTATTGAAGCAGCCATCATTGCTGTTCTTGAAAGCTACGGAGTCAGGGGTGAACGGATCCCGGGCGCTCCGGGTATTTACGTCGAAGGTGAAAAGATCGCCTCGCTCGGCCTGAGGGTTCGGCGTGGGTGTACCTTTCACGGGCTCGCCTTCAACATTGACATGGACCTTGAGCCCTTTCAGAGGATCAATCCCTGCGGTTATGCAGGATTACAGGTCACGCAACTGTCAGCGCAGACACCTGTCGATTTCCAGGAAGTGGAGAGCCGCCTGGTGGAAAGCCTGGTCCGGCAACTGGGTTATAGTGATATTGCCGACACCGAGCGGCAACGGGAATTGAGCATTTGAGCCGCGCAGAAAAACCAATGGACAAGATTCCTATCCGCCTGGAGGCGTCGAAAGAGTTGGGGGCAGACAAGATGGCTCGCAATACAGCCAATTTCGACGCCGATGCACCGGTTCTGCGAAAACCGCCGTGGATCCGCGTGCGGTTGCCTTCGGGCAATGCGGTGGCCACACTCAAATCAAAGTTGCGGGACCGTGAACTGGTCACGGTTTGCGAGGAAGCTGCCTGTCCCAACATTCATGAGTGCTTTTCCAAGGGTACGGCCACGTTCATGATTCTCGGCGAGGTCTGTACCCGTCGTTGTTCTTTTTGCGATGTGGCGCACGGCCGGCCGCTGCAACCGGACACCAAAGAGCCGGAGCAACTCGCCCGCACGGTTAGCGACATGAAGCTACGCTATATTGTCATTACCTCGGTAGATCGCGATGACCTGCGAGACGGTGGCGCAGGCCATTTTGCTGAATGTATCGACCGGACCCGAGAGATTAACCCCGGAATTCGCATCGAGGTGCTGGTTCCTGATTTCCGCGGCAAGGGCAAGATAGAACGCGCCCTGGACATTCTCTCTGTCTCACCGCCAGATGTGTTCAATCACAACATTGAGACTGTGGAAGCTTTGTACCGGAATGTCCGGCCCGGCGCCGATTACCGATGGTCGCTTGATTTGCTGATGCGGTTCAAGGCCAGGCACCCCAAAATTCCCACCAAGTCGGGCATCATGCTGGGGCTGGGTGAAACCCGTGCGCAGGTCGACGAAACGCTGAGGGATCTGCGCAGGCATAACGTGGATATGATCACCATCGGCCAGTATCTGCAACCCTCGGTTCACCATCATCCCGTGATGCGTTACTGGACCCCCGGCGAGTTCGACAGCCTGGCGGAATTGGGTTACAGCCTTGGTTTTTCACACGTCGCCTCGGGCCCATTGGTCCGCTCTTCCTACCATGCAGACCTGAGCGCCCATGCGTCAGGCATGGTCCCCGGAGCGTGAAACGTTGCACTGACTGTCACAAAAATGACTCCGCTCATCACTTTCGGCACATCAATTTTGAACCTCCACGTTGTAAATTTTGTCTTAAACAGGCATAAATAAGGGTTCCGCTTAACGCAAAACTGCGAAAGGGGCCGTTTCCTGGTGGTTATTGGAGAGTTGTTAACGTGAGACGAATTTCAATATTAGCGATATCGATACTGGCGATTTCCGCGGTTTTTGCTTCCGTGGACTCGGAAAATTCGCTAAAAATCGAGCCGGAAATGGAACACCGCTATGCGAGCAACATCGCCACGCGATTCCTGACCAATTACCACTACAAGCGCACCCGGCTGGATGATGAGCTCTCCAGCCAGATTTTCGATGCCTACCTCGATCTGCTGGATCCCAGCCGGATTTATTTCCTGGCGGCTGACATCGAGTCTTTCGAGCACTACCGTAGCGGCCTGGACGACTCGCTGAGACATTCGGACCTGTTGCCGGCTTACGAAATTTTCAATATTTACGTCGACCGCGTTCAACAGCGGGTTGATTACGCACGCGAGAGGGTCAAACAGCCCTTTGACTTCACCGTGGATGAATACTATCAGTACGACCGCGAGGATGAGCCGTGGGCATCGACAACCGCAGAGCTGGACGAACTCTGGCGCCAACGCGTCAAGAACGAATATCTTCGCCTGTTATTGACGGACAAGGAGCGGGAAGCCATCGTTGAAACGCTGACAGAACGCTACGACAACCTGGAACGTCGCATCAACGAGTTGAACACGGAAGATGTGTTCCAGTTCTACATGAACGCTTTTGCGACTTCAATTGAACCGCATACAGCGTATCTTTCTGCCAGGACGTCGGAGAATTTTGAAATTTCGATGAGCCTTTCGCTGGAAGGGATCGGTGCACTGCTTGGGCGCGAAAATGAATACACATTGATTTCAAGCGTGGTGCCAGGCGGGCCGGCCGATAAGGATGGCCGCCTGAAAGCAGGTGATCGGATTACAGCAGTCGGGCAGGGACGCGACGGCAAATTGGTTGATGTCATCGGCTGGCGCGTCGATGACGTGGTAGACCTGATCCGCGGTCCGAAGGATACCGTGGTCCGCCTCGAAGTGCTTCCGGACGACGTCAGTGTAAGCGGTCCTTCTTCCATCATCGATATTGTTCGAAACGAAGTGAAGCTGGAAGAACAGGCTGCGCGAAGTGAAGTCATCGAAATACCGGTGGCTGGATCCGATGGCGAGGTGATGAAGGTTGGAGTGATCGACTTGCCGGTGTTTTACATGGATTTCAGCGGGCGCGCCCAGAATAAGCCGGACTACCGTTCCAGCACACGAGATGTACGCAACCTGATCGGCGAACTCGAGGAACAGGGCGTAGCGGGCATCGTTATCGACTTGAGGAATAACGGAGGCGGGTCGCTGCTGGAAGCCACCACGCTGACCGGTCTGTTTATCGACACGGGTCCGGTTGTCCAGGTTCGTAATTCCAGCGGCAGGATTTCGCTTGAAGAGGATGTCGACCCGGGAATGGCATGGGAAGGCCCGCTTGCGGTGCTGGTCAATCGCTACAGCGCGTCAGCGTCAGAAATTTTTGCCGCTGCGATACAGGATTACGGGCGCGGCGTGATCATTGGAGAGCCGACGTTCGGCAAGGGAACCGTGCAAAGCCTGCTTGACCTGGACGATTATGGGTCAGCGGACCGTCCCGGCATGGGTCAGCTCAAGATCACCATGGCCCAGTTTTTCCGGGTTAATGGCGGTTCTACCCAGAATCTGGGTGTCGAACCGGACATCCGCTTCCCTTCCTTCGGTGATCCGCAGGAATACGGTGAAAGTTCGCTGACAAACGCCTTGCCGTGGACGAGTATTGATCCGGCCAGGTACGAATCCAGTGGTGACCTGAGCCAGATGGTGGCCGTTGCAGACAGCCGCTACCATGGACGAATCGTCGATGATGAAGAATTTGGCTGGCTGCTCAGCGATATCGAGTCTTACAACGAGCATTCCAGCGAGACCCGCGTCTCGCTTCTGGAATCGGTTGGCCGCCAGAAAATGAAAGAAGAGGAAGATAAAAAAGCGGAACGCAAGGCCAAGCGGGGCATCAGTGGTCCGTTGCTTGGTGAAGGCGGCTCCCTGGTTGATACTGATCCTGAACTCGCGGACCTGGAAGACGCGGAATTGGCCGCCGAAGGGGCTGAAGAAGAACAGGATGAAGGCCCTGATCTGCTGCTGCGCGAAGCCGCGCGAATTGTCGCCGATATGGTGGAACTGAATTCAGATCTCGAATTGCTCAAACGGCAATTCGCCCAGCTGGATGAGAAGTCTTCCGAGCCTTCCAGCATTCAGTAGAGCTCGATTGCAGATACGGAAAAGCCGGCGGCCCGATCGGGCCGCCGGCTTTTTTAGGGTTACTGAATAACCCTAATCTTTCTTCAGAAGGTCGCGAATCTCCGTCAACAGGGTTTCCTCAGCGGACGGCTTCGGCGGTGCCGCGGGCTTCTCTTCTTCCTTCTTCTTGAGGCTGTTCATGGCCTTGATCACCATGAAAATCGCAAAAGCGATGATCACGAAATCGATCACGGTCTGGATGAAGGAACCATAGTTCAGTGTCACGGCGGCGACATCACCGCTGGCTTCCTTCAGAGTCATGGCAAGATCGGAAAAATCTACGCCCCCCAGCGCCATACCGATCGGCGGCATCAAAACATCGTTGACGAATGACGAAACGATTTTGCCGAACGCACCGCCGATAACGATACCTACAGCCATATCCACAACGTTGCCGCGCATCGCAAAATCGCGGAATTCTTTCATCATGCTCATGGGTCTCTCCATTTGGTTAAAACGAAACGTGCCAAGACACTATATAGGAGTTCTTCAACTGTTAGAATCGCTGACACATGTCTAGTCACCGAATACTCCAGGTTGCACTCCCGGTGCCATTGCCGCACCTGTTTGATTACCTGGCTCCCCAGAGTGGTGAGGTAATCGCGCAGGGGGCGCGCGTGTTGGCGCCATTCGGACGCCGGGAGTTGGTGGGCATCGTGGTTGGGATGACTGATGAAAGCGAAATTCCGTACGAGCGCCTGCTGCCGGTTTCGCGCATTCTTGACGGTGGTGAGCCGTTATTGGATAACAACCTGGTTGAACTTTTGCGCTGGTGCTGGAAGTACTACAAGCATGCGCCCGGGGATGTCATTCTCAGCGCCCTGCCTCCTGCCCTGCGAAAAGCGGCCGGCGAAATCCCTGGACCTGCACTGCACTTCCGGCTGACAAATGATGGTATTGCCCGCCTGGCGCAACCCCCTGGACGGGCCCCCATTCAGCACTGCATGTTGAGTGCGCTAGCAGACGGGCCGCAGTGTGCGGAGGGGCTTGCAGGAATCGGTAGCCAGTGGCGTAAAACCCTGGCCGCACTGATGGAACAGGGTTGGGTAGAGTCCGGGCCGGCCCCGGTCGCCGAAGCAAAACTTATGCCGGGACCGGAACTGATCCCGGACCAGCAAGAGGCGGTAAGCGCCATCTCGGCCAAGCTGGGGGTGTTCGGTTGCCACCTGCTCGATGGCGTCACCGGTAGCGGAAAGACCGAAGTTTACCTGCGTCTCCTGGAGCCGATTCTGGCACAGGGAAAGCAGGCTCTGGTGCTCGTTCCCGAAATCGGATTGACGCCCCAGCTCTTGAGACGGTTCAGGACCCGCCTGGGGCTGGAACCCGCGGTCATTCATTCGGGACTGAGCGCGGGAGAGCGCCTCGATGCATGGGCCGCCGCCCGGTCAGGCCGGGCGGCCCTGGTGATCGGCACGCGTTCCGCGTTGTTCACGCCCATGCCGCGGCTCGGCATCATCATCCTCGACGAAGAGCACGACTCCTCTTTCAAGCAACAGGACGGTTTCCGGTATTCGGCGCGGGATGTTGCGGTGAAACGCGCACTGCAGCTGGACATTCCCATTGTCCTGGGCAGCGCGACACCTTCTCTCGAGTCATTGAGCAATGCCGCAAGCGGGAAATATACCTGGCACCGGCTCCGGGAGCGCGCGACGCGGGCGTCTTTGCCGGCCTGGCGGGTTCTGGATTTGCGACAGCAAAATACTTTTTTCGGGCTCACTGCGATCGCCCTGAATACGATAGGTGAAACTCTGAACCGGGGTGAGCAGGTCATCGTTTTTTTGAATCGCCGGGGATATGCGCCGGTGCTGATGTGCCAGCAGTGCGGCTGGCATGGCAGCTGCGAGCGTTGCGATGCTCATCTGACCTGGCATAGGAGTATCGGCCGGCTCTTCTGCCACCACTGCGGCAGCCAGCGCCATGCTCCCCGGCTATGTCCGGATTGCCGCGCGGATGCGCTGATGGGAGCCGGAGAAGGAACACAGCAGTTGGAAGAGTCTCTGGGTAAGCGGTTTCCCGGTATTCCGGTGCTGCGTTTCGACCGCGATCAGACCAGCCGGAAAGGCGTCATGACCGATCAACTCGAGCAGGTGCGTAAGGCAGAGCCGTGCCTGTTGGTGGGTACCCAGATGCTGGCCAAAGGACATCACTTCCCCGGCGTTACCCTGGTGGTCATCGTGAACATCGACCAGGCTCTGTACAGTGCGGACTTCCGCGCGTTGGAGCGCATGGGGCAGATGATTCAACAGGTGGCCGGCAGAGCGGGGCGCATGGAGAAAGCCGGGACTGTGATCCTGCAAACTCTTCATCCCGAACACACGGCCCTGGAACTTTTGTTGAACCAGGGTTACGAGGCTTATGCTCGCTGGTTACTGGAAGAACGGCAGTTGGCCGGGCTCCCCCCAGCCGGATACCAGGCCCTGTTGCGTGCTGAAGCCCACGAGCGTTCCGTAGCCGAGAGTTTCCTCCAGCAGGCTGCGCAACTCTTCCCGCGAGGAGAAACCCGGGCGTATGGTCCAATGCCAGCCATCATGGAGCGGGTCGGCGGCCGTTCGCGCATGTACCTGGTGATCCAGGGCGCCAGCCGCAGCGCCCTGCACCGGCAGGTCGACCGGTGGCTGCCGGAGCTGCGTAAGCTGCCATCCGGGCGCAAGGTTCGCTGGGCCATTGACATCGATCCCCAGGAGCTCTGAATCCTTTTCTGTTAAACAATAAAAACATGCCGACTCCGCATGACTCTTGACACTGCCGTTTTAGACTCTATCTAGTACACAGTAGCGATACTGCCGGTATACTCCCGCGATTTTATTCAGAAAACACAACAGCAGGACTTGGTCGATGGAACAGTTTGAAAACACCGTGGAAGTGGATAACTCCCAAGAGCAGGATGCTCGCGAAGCCTTTAAGTCGCTCAGCAGGACAGCCAATGAACTTATCATTGGCCAGAACCGGTTGATGGAGCGCTTGTTGATCGCACTCCTCAGTAATGGTCACTTGCTGGTCGAGGGCGCCCCCGGGTTGGCAAAAACAACGGCTATCAAGGTGATTGCCGACCGGATTGAAGGAGACTTCCATCGCATCCAGTTCACCCCGGACTTGCTGCCCGCAGACCTGACAGGAACCGAAATCTACCGGCCGCAGGAAGGAAGTTTCGAGTTCCAGCAGGGCCCCATCTTTCATAACCTGATCCTGGCCGATGAAGTCAACCGTGCGCCGGCCAAGGTGCAGTCAGCCCTGCTCGAGGCCATGGGCGAGCACCAGGTAACCGTGGGCCGTGTCACTTACCGTCTGCCCAAACTCTTCCTGGTGATGGCGACCCAGAACCCCATCGAGCAGGAAGGTACTTATCCTTTGCCCGAAGCTCAACTCGACCGCTTCCTGATGCACGTATCGATCAGCTATCCGGATGCCGCCGCCGAACAGAAAATTCTCAACCTGGCTCGTCAGCAGGCACGCGACGAACTCGGTGAGCTGCCATCGGCGCCGGTGCTGGTGACGCAGGACCAGGTATTCCGGGCGCAGACCGGCGTACTCGACATGTACATGGCGCCGGCGCTCGAGGAATACATCGTGCAACTGGTGCTGGCGTCACGCGACCCCGGTAGCTGGGATAGTGAACTTTCGCGCCTGGTCAGTTATGGCGGCAGCCCCCGCGCTACGATTGCGTTGGATCGTTGTGCCCGCGCCAGGGCCTGGCTGGATGACAGAGACTACGTTTCCCCGGATGATATTCATGCCGTCGTTCATGACATCATGAGGCACAGGGTTTTGCTTTCCTACGAAGCGGAAGCGGACGGCGTCACGGTGGACCAACTCGTGGACCGCTTGCTTGACCTGGTCCCGGTACCCTGAGCAGGCTGCGATGAAGCCCGGACAGGAACTCCCCGGCGCCGGGGATGGAATACACCTCACCGCGGAAGAGTTGATCGCGCTTCGCCCCCGCTGCCATGCTCTTCGATTGCCGATGAGACAGGCCGCCGCATCGGCTCTCGCAGGCGCCTACCGTTCGCGTTTCCGGGGACGTGGCGTTGATTTCCTCGAGTCCCGTAATTATCAGCCAGGAGACGATATAAGGAACATGGACTGGCGCGTAACAGCCCGGACGGGGAGGGCGCACACGAAGGTTTTCCAGGAGGAACGCGAGCGCCCGGTCCTGATCGTTCTGGATGCCAGTGCCAGCCTTTACTTTGGAACCAGAAAGCGACTTAAATCCGTCGTGGCAGGCCAGATGGCCGCTGCGATCTCCTGGGCGGCGATCCGTCGCGGAGACCGCATCGGCGGGTTCTTCTTTTCGCCTGGCCGGCACCGGGAACTTCGTCCGGCTGGTGGCCGGCGGGGCGCCATGAGAATGATCCAGGGACTGGTCGATTGGCTGGAGCCACAGGAATCTGACGCAGCGGAAACCGAGCACTTGTCGGTGGCGCTGGAACGGGTTCGGCATGCGGTTCGTCCAGGTAGCCTGGTCATTGTTATCAGCGATTTTTTCGGCATGGACGAGGACTGCAATCGGCACCTGTCACGCCTTCATCAGCACAATGATGTGATCGGTTGCCAGGTGCTCGATGCGGCGGAATACCGGCTGCCGGACGGACGCTACCCCATCAGTGACGGCAAGGATGCGGCGGTTCTGGACATGGGCCAGGCTGAATCGCGCCGGCGGTACGAATCCATGGTGCTGCAGCACCTGGAAGCTCCGCGCAGAATGTTTCAGAAACACCAGTGTGGGTGGTTCGTGTTGAACACCGATGACGACCCCGTCGATGTGCTCGGCCGTGAATTGAGACTGCTGGTCGGGCGCTCCGTTTAAGGGACGGTAATGGACACAGACGGCTCACAGTTACTGGAACAACTTCGGGATATTCACGGCGCCGCGCAACCGGACTGGTGGCCGCCTGCACCCGGCTGGTGGGCGTTGGGATTCATCCTTCTGTTGGTTCTTTTTTATCTGATGCGAAAGCTGTTGAACTGGCAGGCCAGCCGCCGGCGCCGCCGGGCCTGGTTGCGCGAACTGGACGAACTGAGCCGGGATCACGATCCCCTGGCACACCCGCGTGAATACCTGGCGGGCCTCAATCGCCTGTTCCGGGCCGTGGCTATAAAAGCTTTTCCAGGAACCGCCTGCGGCCGGCTACAAGGTAAGCCGTGGGTCAACTGGATCCGAACCTTGCTGCCAGAGACTAGTGACAACGACGGACTCGAAGCCCTGGCCAGCGGTCCCTATGAACCCGCACCCGGCTTTGACGCAGACGCGCTCAACGAACTGGCCAAAACCTGGGTGAAAAAGTATGGCTGATACCTTGCCGGCGGACGGCCTGACTCTGGCCTGGGTTTGGATGCTGCTGTTGTTGCCTATGCCCTGGCTGGTGCGTCGCTGGTTGTCTGCGGCGCCCCGCGCCGGCTTGCAAGCACTCAAAGTCCCATGGTTTGCCATGCTGACATCTGCCCCGGCCGGTTGGATGAAAAAGCCGTTGATGGCGGCAATTGCCAGCCTGGCCTGGGCCCTGCTCGTTGTTGCCGCTGCGCGTCCACAATGGGTGGGCGAGATTGAAACACTACCGGTTACGGGCCGCGACCTGTTGCTGGCAGTGGACATTTCCGGAAGCATGGATACCCAGGACATGGTCCTGGACCGGCAAGCTGTGAACCGCCTTGCCGTGGTCAAGAAAGTCGCCGGTGAATTCATTCAGCGTCGCAGAGGTGATCGTGTCGGTCTTGTGTTGTTCGGCAGCCGCGCCTACCTGCAGACGCCCTTGACCTTCGATACCGAAACCACAGCGGTTCTCCTGGAAGAGTCCGAGATCGGTTTGGCCGGACGGGAAACGGCAATCGGGGATGCGATCGGGCTGGCAGTGAAACGGTTGCGGGATGATGCCGCCAGCGAACGCGTGCTGATTCTTCTTACCGATGGCGCCAATACTTCCGGCGAGGTCCAGCCCATGCAGGCGACGGAATTTGCTGCACGAGAAGGGATGACCATTTACACCGTGGGTGTCGGCGCGGATGAAATGGTGGTCCAGGATTTCTTTGGCTCCCGGCTGGTCAATCCATCAGCCGACCTGGATGAGGATAGCCTGAAAGCCATCGCAGAGCGGACAGGAGGCGCCTATTTCCGTGCGAGGGATGCAGAGGCGCTGGCCAGGATTTACGAACAGCTGGACAAACTGGAGCCGGTAGAAAGCGACCATGAGGCCATCCGGCCGGTTGACGAGCTGTTTTACTGGCCGCTGTCGGCCGCCTTCCTGCTGGTGCTCACTGCGGCCATGTTCACCATGCTGCCGGCTATCCGCACCGGGACGGCGCCGGCATGAACGAATTTGATGCCATGCACTTCATACGGCCACTTTGGCTCTATCTGCTGCCGCTGGCGGTCATCCTGCCCTGGGCATGGAAACGCGCGCTTCGTCCCGCTGGCGACTGGTCGAGAGCCTGCGACCCTCACCTGCTGCGTTGGCTGAGTGTCAAACAGGTCAGCGAACAGGGAAAGCCACATGGTCCCTGGCTCGCCGGGCTGGCGCTGCTGTTGGTGATCCTGGCCCTGGCCGGCCCCAGCTGGCAAAAACTGCCGGATACTTCGTTTTCGGTACTCGATGCCAGGGTCATCGTCCTGGACCTTTCCCGTTCCATGCTGGCCGGGGATCTTCGCCCGGACCGTTTGACCCGGGCCCGGTTTCGGTTGGCAGATGTTCTGGACTCAACCGAGGAGGGGCAGACCGGTCTGGTCGCCTACGCCGGCGATGCTTATACCGTTTCACCGTTAACCAGTGACACGAACACCATAGCCAACATGCTTCCGGCCCTGCGGCCCGATATCATTCCTGTCGCCGGTAGCCGCGCTGACCTGGCGCTGGATATGGCGGCGTCGCTGCTCGAGCGGTCCGGCTACAGTCGTGGAGAAATTTTGTTGGTGACAGATTCCGCGGATTCACGTGACGCTGCCAGAGCGCGCGACCTCAGAGACCAGGGAATCTTCACTTCCGTGTTGGCAGTGGGCACGCCCGAGGGTGCACCCATTCCGAGTGGCACTGGTTTTGTCAGCGATCGGGCTGGCAACGTCGTGATTGCCCGCATGGACCGCGCAAAACTTCGCGCCGTGGCCGAAGCGGGCGGCGGAAAGTACACGGAGATGGGCGCCGAAACGGTTGTGTCAGACCTTTGGCAGACACAGGCGGGTGGTGAGTTTGCGCGTCGTGATGACGGTTTGGGCGAGCGCTGGAAAGATGCCGGACCATGGCTGGTATTGCTGTTGCTGCCCCTGGCCCTCGCGGGATTCCGCCGCGGCCTGTTTTTTGTCCTGCCCATTTTGCTTTTCAACGGGATGCTGATCCCCGCAGATGCAGAAGCTGACTGGTGGCAGGACGCCTGGCAAACGAGAGACCAGCAGGCCTATCGCGCATTGCACCAGGACGATGCAGAAAAAGCCGCCTCGCTGGCAAAGGACCCTGAACTGTCCGGAGAGGCATGGTACCGAAGCGGCGACTACCCCAACTCGCTCGAGGCCTGGGCTGAAAACCCATCGGCTGACTCGCACTATAACCGCGGTAATGCGCTGGCCCAACTGGGTGAACTGGATGCTGCACTTGCAGCTTACGACCAGGCGCTGGAACTCGCACCAGACATGGAAGACGCTTTGTTTAACCGGGCCCTGGTGGAACAGATGAAGGAGCAGCAACAGCAGCAACAGCAGCAGGAAGGCGACCAGGGTGAACCGGAGCAAGGCGATTCGTCCTCCGAACCGCAGGACGGAGATCAGCAGGAAGAATCCGAGGGCGATGAGGAGCAGGACGGGGAGCCCGCTGAACCCGGCGAAGGGGAGCAGCAAGAGCAGCCTTCCGAGGGTGAACCCGGCGACAAGGAAGGTGAGCAGCAGATGGAGCCGTCAGAGGCCTGGACAGAAGAGGATGCACAGGCCATGGAGCAGTGGTTGCGCCGCATTCCAGACGATCCGGGCGGACTGTTGCGTCGTAAATTCAGAAATCAGCATCAGCGTCGCGGTGCACCGGATGACGAAACCGAAGCGTGGTAGAGACATGATAATTCGTTCTTATTCGATTATTGGTGCAGCGTTGTTGGTATTGGCGCTGGTGACGTCAGCACCGGTTGAGGCAGCCGTCGAGGCGCAGCTGGACCGCAGCAGGATTACCGAGGGCGAAACGGTCACGCTGACCATCGTAACTGACGAAGCGAGGCGGAGCCTGGATGCCGATTTCACCGCCCTGGAACAGGATTTCGCCATTCTGGATCGCCGTTCGGAGACACAGTTATCCATCGTCAATGGGCGGCAAACGGCTGTCGTTCGACTCATCCTGACCCTTGAACCCAGGATGGCAGGCGCATTCCTGATTCCACAGTTGAGCTTCGGCAATGATCGAACGCAGCCAATTGGAATACAGGTTGATCCGGCGCCTGAACTCGAGCCCGGCAGTCAGCCGCCGGTATTCATTGAAATGGAAGTGGTGCCGGCCGAAGGACCCTACTATGTGCACGCCCAGATTGGCCTGGTCGTCCGGGTTTTCTACCAGCAGAACCTGACCGAGGCAGCCATCAGTCAACCGGAGCCCACTCCCTCCTCGGTCCGCCTGATGCAGGAAACACCTTACCAGGCCGAGCGCGGCGGTGAGCGTTACCGTGTCCTGGAACGGAACTACGCCGTATTTCCGGAACGCTCGGGTGAGCTGAATATCCCACCGATGCAACTCACCGGACGCCTGGTCGAGCGCCGCGCCAGCAGTGTCTGGCAGCCGGCGGTCAGGGGTCGCCGGGTGCAGGTCGAAAGCGATGCCCTGCAATTGACCATCGAACCGAAGCCGCCAGAATTTTCCGGCTCTGAATGGCAGCCGGCGCGTGATTACCGCCTGACACAGCAAATATCCTCGGGCGATGCCTTGCGCGTTGGTGAGCCGGTAACCCGAACAGTCATCATCGATGCGGTCGGGCTGGAGGAAAACATGATCGTGGAGCCGGCCTGGCCGGACGTGCCGGATTCGAGAATCTACCCCGACCAGCCCCAGGGCATCACCCGTGACGATGGTGAGTGGGTATTAGGCCACAAGGAGTTTCGCTATGCCGTGGTTCCTGAAAATGAGGGTGACCTGGTTCTTCCTGAATTGAGGGTCGAATGGTGGGACACTCAAAGCAACAAAGCGCGCACCGCGGTGCTGCCGGCGCATACGATCTCCGTTCGGCCCTCGGCGTTGGTGCCTCCGCCGTTCTCCGCGTTACCCGTCGATTCGGGTGCGGGTGAGCCCGCAGCGTCAGACCGGCCCGGCGATCCAGGGGAACCCGCTTATTGGCGATGGGCGGCAATGCTGTTTGCCGCTCTTTGGTTGCTGACGCTGGTGCTCGCCTGGAAAATGATCGGGCGCAACAGGCAACCACAAGCCGGTGCAGGGCAGAGTTTGGATGCCCCGGGAAATGAAACCCGGGCGCTTTCCAGGCTCGAGCAGGCGTGTCGCTCAGGAGACAGGCGCCGGGCCCGGATTGCATTGCAGCAATGGTTGCGCGAGTTTGGGCCCGCTCACCGTAACCGGAGTCTGCTTGAATTCGCAGCGGGCACGGAAGATTCTGTTATTGCAGGCTATATCTACGCACTGGATGCCGAGGGATTTCAACGGTCGAACCGGAAGAACAGCCCGGTTTGGGATGGCAAGGCGTTTTGGCAACATTTTGGTGCCTGGCGACGCTCTCAAATGGCCAAAGACAGGAAGAACCCCCCGCCTTTAACGGATCTGTACGCCAGGGAGAACCGGTCCATACGCTAGTCGTTACTGATTTTTCATCACCAGGCTTTCTATACCATTCCCGGACAACCGGTTGCGCATTTCGTCCGCCTGCCTGACGCCGCTGACAGGACCGACGCGAACGCGATGCCAAGTCGCTTCGTTGACCTTGACGCTCTGAATCTGTGCCGTGATTCCCAGCAGCGCCAGCCGGGCCTTCAACTGCTCGGCATCTGAAATCTCACGGAATGAACCCACCTGGAGCAGGTAGCTGCCGCTATCATCAGCAGGAGTGGTCGGCGCTTCCTGCGGCTGGTTTATGCCACTGAGTTCCTGCTCGGGAACAACCACTTCCATCTCCGGCAGGACCGTGAAAAAGTCGTACGGGGATTTCCTGGGTTCATCGCCCGCAGGCGCGACCTCCTCGACATCGCCTGGAAGTGCCTGTCCTGCGGATTCCTCAGCCGAGGCCGAATCCGCCTGGGGTTGTGGGATAAAGCCTTTCGACCACAGGTAGTAAGCGAGTCCCAAACCGATCAGAACACCGCTCAACAGCCACAGCCATGCGGGTGTTCCCTGCCGGCCCGCTGCTTTTCTGCGCCGTGCCGCGGCCACTTACATCTCCTCCGGGGCGGAAACGCCGAGGATCCCCAGACCCTTGCTCAGCACCATTTTTGTTGCAAGAACAAGGTTGAGCCGGGCATTTCTCAGGTTTTCGTCTTCCACCAGAAACTGGTGTGCGTTGTAGTACGAGTGCAGATCAGTTGCCAGGGAGTGAAGGTAATGCGCCAGCATGTGCGGAGCCCGCAGGCGCGCCGCGGAATCGATGGTTTCCGGGAACTTGCTGATATTTCGCATCAGTTGAAATTCGTGGTCTTGCGTCAGTAAATCCAGGGCGACTTCACCGATGGCTTCGTTATGGCGTTGATCCATATCCAACAGGTTACGAAAAACACTGCAAATCCTGGCGTGGGCATACTGGATGTAGAAAACGGGATTTTCATTGGAGCGCGATTTCGCGAGATCCAGGTCGAAATCCAGATGCTGATCGTGGGAGCGCATCACGTAGAAAAAGCGGGCTGCGTCTGTACTGACTTCTTCGCGCAATTCCCGCAACGTAATGAACTGTCCCGATCGTGTCGACATGGCCACTTTTTCGCCAAAACGGAAAAGCACCGCGAACTGGACCAGCAGGATTTCGAGGCGGTCCGGATCCTCTCCCAGGCCGCGGGCTGCAGCCTGCAGTCGCGCCACGTAACCGTGGTGGTCGGCACCGAAAATATAAACCGCTCGCTTAAACCCTCTTTCCAGCTTATTCAGAAAATAGGCGATATCAGACGCGAAATACGTGGTCCGGCCGTTTTCCCTGATGACGACGCGGTCCTTTTCATCTCCCAATTCTGTTGCCTTGAACCAGGTTGCCCCGTCTTTCTCATAGAGGTATCCGTTTTTGCCCAGGCGGTCGATCGCATGCTGAACAGAACCGCTTTCTTCCAGGTCACGTTCTGAAAACCATTTATCGAAAACCACACCGAAATCAGCCAGGTCATCCTTGATGTCATCCAGAATGTTGTTCAACGCTGTGTTGAAAAATACCAGGTAACCTTCGTCTCCGAGTAACTCCCTGGCTTTTGCAATCAGTGCATCCAGATACGTTTCGCCTTCACCGCCGGCCTGTGGCGAAAGCGGCAGACCCTCTTCAACGGCCAGGCGTGTAAACCGCCACTTGTCCCCGTGTTCAACGCGAACCAGGCGGGCGATGTCGTAGATATAATCACCGCGGTAACCATTGTCCGGAAAGCTGATGATTTCGCCACACAACTCAAGATAACGAAGCCAGACGCAGACTGCCAGGATATCCATCTGCCGGCCGTTGTCATTGACGTAGTATTCACGTTGAATTTCGTATCCGGCGGCGACCAGTATGTTGGCGAGGCTGGCTCCGTATGCTGCTCCCCGGCCATGTCCCACGTGGAGCGGCCCCGTTGGATTGGCGGAAACATACTCGAGCGTGACGCGGTTGAGTCCGACACGTACTAACTGCCCATAGTTTTCTCTCTGGCGCAGCGCATCCTTGATTACGCCGGTAAAGGCGCAGGTCTGCAGGTAAAAATTGATGAACCCCGGCCCGGCGACTTCCATGCGCTCGACCTGGCGGGATTTTGGTGTCCTTTCGATAATGGCCTGCGCCAGCTCCCTGGGCGGCATACCCGCATCCTTCGCCAGAACCATAGCGAGGTTGGACGCGAACTCTCCATGCTCGGGCGAACGGGTTCGCTCGAGCTGAATCCCGATCTCGGACTCCGCGGGCAATACACCCTCGCGTTGCAGGTGCAACATTGACTGGGCCAGCAACTCTTCTAAATGTTCTTTCACGGGGTGACTGTCTTCCCTGTAGGGGTATTCGAACGGGACTTTGGAATCGGCATATTGTAAACCACTTGGCAGTGCTTGCAGTAGCTTTGATCCGCCTGTGGATAACTCTGTGGGTAACAACCGAAGGCGCGCGCCACAGGCGCAAAGGGCCATTTCAACACCGTTGTGCACAAAAATGGAAAAAAACAATATAACTATATATATCAGTAAGATATTTGCCATTTGAAGGAATCTAATTGATCGATTCTATCTAAGTTAATGATTTTTTGTTATGTCCCCTTTCTGTGCATAAAATTGATTAACGGTGGTACCATTCCTGCAGCATGAATCCACCAGGAAGCAGCGATATCTTTCGTTTCAGGTCGCAAAGCCCCTGCCTTGGGGCGCGTGTCTATGTTCATGACAGGGCCTTGGTTTCCGGTTCGGTAGTTCTCGGGGATGATGTGTCTGTCTGGCCGATGGCGGTCATCCGCGGCGATGTGAATCACATCGTTGTCGGGGCTCGAAGCA
>JAHEFT010000126.1 GCA_024640025.1 Chromatiales bacterium | reverse complement strand
GTGCGTTCGAACGCCTCCTGGAAAAGTCCGCGGATCACGTCAAGGTCCAGATCCCGCTCAACCGCAGGAATCATGTCGAAATCCTGGATCCAGAGCCGCTCGCCATCCGGCATCTTCAGTTCATACGGCCTTTCGTTGACGATGCGCAAGCCGAGGTTTTCCAGCATGGGTAACACTTCGGACAAGGGTATCGGTGCTTCTTTGCCGAATATTTTGAAACGGATGATGCCGCCGCGGGGCTTCTTCGGGCGGTACAGGCTCATCCGGAGGTCGGCGCCCTGGTAGAGGGCATCGGCGTTTTCCACGTCGAAAGCCGCCACCCACGGGGAAATGTCTTCCTTGTACGCCTCCGGAAACGCGCGCCCAAACCGGCTTGCGGCCCGCAGCCCTCTCTCTTCACCCAGCTTTTGCACAAGAATGTTTCTGAGTTCATCCGTCCAGGAGCGCACCGCCTCGACGATTTTCTTTTCCAGCGCATCGACGTCGAAACTGATTTCCGCACCCCGCCTGGGACGAACGATAACCTGCAGCCGGGCCAGGTTGGATTCGGAAACGTGAACGGCGTAGTCGATCCGCTCTCCCTTCAGGGCCCGGTACAGGATGTCCTGTATGGCCTGGCGGTTTTCCGTGTTGAACCGTTCCCGCGGCAGGTACACCAGGCAGGAATAGAACCGGCCGAAACGCTCCCTGCGTATGAACAGGCGTACTTGCTGCCGCTCCTGCAGGTTCAGCACCCCTTGCGCCGTCTCCGTCAACTGGCTGGAACTGGCCTGGTAAAGTTCGTCGCGGGGCAGCGTTTCCAGCGTGTGGATCATCGACTTCCAGGCATGGCTGCCCTCGGTGAGGCCGGAATGGGTCAACACGTTGTAGGCCCGCTTCCTGACGACCGGCGTATCCATCACATTGAGGTTGTAGGCCACCGATGTAAACAGCCCCAGGAAGCGGCGTTCGCCCGTGGTTCTGCCGCGCTTGTCAAACTTCAGGACTCCGATGTAATCGAGATAACCACGCCGGTGCACCGTGGAACGGGCGTTGGTCTTGGTGATGATCAGGGGCTGAACCTGGTTACCCCTGGCAGCGTCGGCGAGGCTGGCGAACGGCCGCGTCATGGTCGTTTCTGGTGTTTCACGCAGAATGCCAAGTCCGGTGCCCGCAACGATGCGCAACTCATCCCCTTTCTTGTTGCGAACAAGTTCGTAGTCCCTCGTCCCCAGGAAAATGAAATGGTCATCCTGAAGCCAGTCCAGGAAAGCCTTGTATTCATCCACCCAGACGGCATCGACTTTGGTTCCCCATTCCGACAGGTTACGGGCCGCCTCATCCGCCCTGGTCTCTATCTTGCGCCAGTCCTCAACAGCCCAGTGCACATCCCTGAAGGCCGCTTCAAGGCGCTTTTTGATTTCATCCAGATCCTCAACCCCGGCCCGCCGGTCGACCTGGAACTGCATGACCGATTCGGGCTTCCCTTTACCGGTTTTTTTGGAACGAATCGCCTGCAACCGGCCCTGTTCATCACGATCAATGCGCACGACCGGGTGAATGATCAGGTGAATACCCAGGTCCATCTCGGAAAAGGTCAACGAAGCTGAATCCACCAGGAATGGCGTATCGTCGTTGACGGTTTCGACGATGGTATGAGGCGACGTCCACCCGTCTACGTCCTGCTTTGGATTGAAAACCCGGACCAGCACTTCGCCGGGCGCACGCCTGGCCAGGAATTCGAACTGGCCGGCAATCATGGCGGCAAGTGCTTCGGGCTCACTCGATTCAAAATCTTCCACGGGAACCCGGCGAAAAAACTCTTCAACGTACGTAGCCGCCATCGTGGTTTTTCCGGCTGACAATTTTTTCTTGAGGCTGGCTAAAACCTGGGAGATAAGTTCTGCTTTATGTGCTTTTTTTTGCTGGTTCATTATCCTGACTGTCCCATCGAAACGGCGTTGCGCCGCAAACACCCGCAATTATAACGGTCATGAGTCTACTTTGCTTTAGCCCCGGTACTATTGACCTTTGCCGGCCCAACCGATAATCTGCACCTTATCTTTAAATCAAGATACAAAGATATATGACCCGTTCCGAAAAAACCGTCATGGACCTGCACCTGGCCTCCCACCATTGCCGGCTGCTTGCTGATTCTACGCGTCTCAGGTTGCTTCTGCTGCTCGAGCACGAGGAAATGAGCGTCGCGGAACTCGCCGGAATCACGCAATTGGCGCAGCCAAGGGTCTCAACACACCTGGCGAAACTCAAGGAGGCCGGACTTGTTGCCGATCGCCGGGACGGAGTTTTCGTCTATTACCGGATCGCCCCCGGCATCTCCGATACCAGCCTGGATGAACTCTGGCAATTCCTGCGAAAAAACACGGATGATCCGCTGCTTCAGCAGGACCTGGAAAGAATCCCCCAGGTCCTGAACAGCCGCAAGGGAACCGAAACGTGGGCGGACAGCGTCGCCGGTGACATGGAGCGTCATTATTCGCCGGGGCGGACCTGGGAAGCCACGGCGCGCGGCCTGGTTCACCTGCTCGATCCGGGTGATGTGCTCGATATTGCGTCCGGTGATGGTGTGCTGGCGGAACTGCTGGCGCCCACGGCAAAAAGCATCACCTGCCTGGACATCAGCGAGCGCGTAGTGGAGGCTGGCCGGAAGCGGCTGGCTCCATTCAGCAATGTCAAATTCGAATTGGGCGATATGCATTCGCTTCCGGTTGCTGATGCGTCCTTTGACACGGTCCTGTTGATGCATGCACTCACCTACACGTCCGAACCGGGGCGGGTTTTCTCGGAAGTGGCGCGGGTCCTCCGTCCGGGCGGCAAATTGCTGGCCGTGACCCTGCAGGAGCATCAACATGCCAAGGCCGTTGAACCGTTCAATCACATCAACCTGGGGTTCACAACCGCCCGGCTTGAGTCTTTTTGTGCCGATACCGGTTTGACCGTCAGAACCTGTACCGTTTCAGCCATTGAAAAACGCACACCCAATTTTTCCGTGTTGTCACTCTCCGCCGTAAAACCATGACCAGCATCCCTTATAAAGACCCGTCCAGGATCGCAACCCTGGAAAACCTGCTGGCGGGGGAAATCCTGTTATTTGACGGCGCAATGGGCACGATGATCCAGCAACACACACTGGATGAGGCGGATTTCCGGGGTGACCGATTTGCCGGCCATGAGCGCTCTCTCAAGGGCAACAACGATCTGCTTAGCCTGACCCGGCCAGAGGTGATCCTGGACATTCACCGGAGTTTTCTCGAGGCCGGTGCGCACATCCTGGAGACCAACACCTTCAACGCCACTTCGATTTCCCAGGCCGACTACGGCACGGAAGAACTGGTCCATGAATTGAACCGGGACAGCGCACGCATTGCCCGGCAGGCCGTCGACGAATACGTGGCCATGCATCCGGGTGCAGAGCGATTCGTCATGGGTGCGCTGGGGCCTACCAACCGCACGGCATCACTGTCACCCGACGTCAACCGTCCGGAATACCGCAACATCACTTTTGCACAACTCAGGGACGCCTATGCCGAGGCCGCACGGGGCTTGATCGAGGGCGGCGTGGACCTGCTGGTGGTCGAGACGGTCTTCGACACATTGAATTGCAAGGCTGCATTATTCGGCATCGGCAACGTCTTTGAGGAACTGGGTTACCGCTTGCCGATCGTCATATCGGGTACGATCGTCGACGCCAGCGGCAGAACCCTTTCCGGCCAGACCGTTGAGGCCTTCTGGCTCTCCATCAGGCATGTAAAGCCCTTTGCGGTGGGTCTGAACTGCGCGTTGGGAGCGGCCGAGATCCGGCCCTGGATAAAGGAGCTTTCCCGGGTGGCGGACTGCCCTGTCAGTCTCTACCCGAATGCCGGCCTGCCCAACGAACTGGGTGAATACGACGACACACCGGAAAACATGGCACGAATTCTCGCCGGTTTCGCCGACGAAGGCCTGCTGAATTTTGTCGGCGGCTGCTGCGGCACGACGCCGGCACACATCAAAGCCATTGCCGGCGCTGTCCGCGAAAAGCAACCCCGCGTTATGCCTGGTGCGCCCACCGTCTGCCGCCTGTCAGGCCTCGAACCCTTCGCTTTCACGCCTGACCTGAACTTCGTCAACATCGGCGAGCGAACCAATGTGACCGGCTCGGCAGTATTCCGCCGGCTGATCCAGCAGGACGACTACGCGGCGGCGCTGGACATCGCCCGGCAGCAAGTAGAGAACGGCGCGCAGATCATCGATGTGAACATGGATGAAGGGCTGCTGGACGGGCCGAAAGCCATGGTCCGGTTTCTCAACCTGATCGCTTCGGAACCAGACATTGCCCGCGTTCCCGTAATGATCGATTCCTCCCGCTGGGAGGTTCTCGAGGCCGGACTGCAGTGCCTCCAGGGCAAAGGGGTGGTCAATTCGATCAGCATGAAGGAAGGTGAGGAACCTTTTATCGAACAAGCCAGAAAAGTCCTTAGATACGGCGCTGCCGTGATCGTGATGGCCTTCGATGAGAAGGGCCAGGCGGATACCCTGGAACGGCGTGTTTCGATCTGCTCCCGTGCGTGGAAAATCCTGACCGAGGAAGTCGGCTTTCCTCCCGAGGACATCATTTTCGACCCCAATATATTCGCCATCGCAACCGGGATAGCGGAACACAACAGCTACGGCGTTGATTTCATCGAAGCCACGCGCGAGATCAAGAAGGCCTGCCCCGGCGCTCTTGTTTCCGGCGGTCTGAGTAATGTTTCCTTTTCGTTCCGCGGACAGGACCGGGT
>JAHEFT010000125.1 GCA_024640025.1 Chromatiales bacterium | reverse complement strand
GAGGTCGGCGGTTCGATCCCGCCTAGCTCCACCAACCTTGTCCCCTTCGTCTAGAGGCCTAGGACACTGCCCTTTCACGGCGGCAACAGGGGTTCGAATCCCCTAGGGGACGCCATATCCCAAAAGCGTTGATGGTGAAAGAATCAGCGCTGATAAAAAAGCCGCCTTCGGGTGGCTTTTTTTGTGGGTGAAAAACACTCTGGAATGTAACCGATTCGCTTCTGCCCAGGTGAAGGATCTCAAACTGCGCGCGCTGGTTACTTTTGTTAAGATTTATCCGTCGTGTTTGAGGTCGATACCTGGCCCGGGGAAGCCCTGATGTCCAAATATTTGAGTGTGGCCGTACTGTTTGTGGGACTGCTGATCGCGGCGGCGCCAGTGCAGGCTGCCCGCATCCTGGTGATCGGTGATAGCTGGGGCGTGGCTGCCGGGCCATCCCTTCAGCAAGTCCTGCTAAACCATGGCAGCGCAGATTCGGTGGCTAATATCTCCGTGGAGGGCGAAACGGCAGAAAACATCAACACGCCCGCCTGGCTGCAGAAGATAACCACGGCCCTGCAAGAAAACCCGGATGCCGATGTTGTTCACTTGAGCCTGGGCGGTAATGATTTTCTCTATCACTGGACGGCCTTCACTTCACCGGCCGCCGAAGAGCAGTTGATTGACGGCATTCTTGAAGACATCTCGGCGATTGTCGACCACATCCTTCAACAGCGACCAGGCATTCGAATATTCTGGTCGAGCTATGACTTTCCCCGCCCATTGATCATCGGAACACCCCAGCAAGTCAACAACGCATCACAACGCTTTTCAGCCAGGGCGCAGGCGCTGGCGGACGAGAAGGGCCGAGCATTGAGTTATGGAGATTTCTACGGCCTCACCCAGGTCACCTATGGTTTTGACGGTGTTCAGAACTCGATATACGACCCCGGTTTTTCCATCCCGCCTGGCGATCCGTCCCTGCCGGATACTCAATATCCCAGTCCTGCGATCGCTTATTTCGATGACATCCACCTGACGGAAGAAGCATTCCTGGTGCTTGCTGAAAGCCAGTACGAGCAGTTTTATTCGGCGTTACTGAATTTCAGGATCAACGCAGGACTTAACGATGCCTGGTACAACCCGGCCACCAGCGGACAGGGCCTGCTAATAGCGGTTTTCCCGGTGATCCGGCAGGTATTCGTGGCCTGGTTCACGTACGACACCGAGCGGCCGCCCGAAGATGTCACAGCGCTTCTCGGAGAGCCCGGACATCGCTGGCTGACCGCGCAGGGACCGTATGAAGGGGATACGGCGAACCTGACCCTGTTCGTAACCAGCGGGGGAGTGTTCGATGCGGCGGAACCCGCTGCGTCAACGGATCCTGCCGGCGACGGAACCCTGACAATCGAGTTTGCCGATTGTACGGCGGCACTGGTGACGTACGAGATAACGTCACTTGGCCTTTCGGGGTCGTTTCCGATCGAACGGGTAAGCGGGGACAACGTGTCGATTTGCGAATCGCTGGCCGAGTAGCACCGTTGCTCAGTCCTGCAATCGGGTGGTGTTCAGTCGTTGCGTGTCGTTCTGAAGCAGACGCCGGGCGGCTGCGGATACCGCTGATGGGCTGACGCCTTTCCAGGGCTCTCCGGATGCGGAAAACGGCTCGTCGTACAACTCCTGGTACAGATCCTGCGTCACGCGGTAATTGGCCATGGCGTGGGGCGAAACGGAGTTGGCTGCGCCTCTGGCGGTGAAATCGTTCAGAATTACCGCAAGTGTGAGGGAGGCGAATGCCAGTTCGGTGAGCTTGGCGCGGTACTCGAGATCCTCCGAGGACAAACCGGGGAAGCGTTCATAATCGGACAGGTGCTGGCCTTCGTGCTTGAGGTAGGACACCCGGAACTCCTCGGACAGGCGGTCATACGCCCCGTTAACACAGTACAGGCGGTCGCCCTCGACCCATCCGGTAGTGGCGACGAGGCCAAGCGTTGCGAACTGCTTCCAGCCCATGCTGTAGATTTCCGACATGAACGTTACCCGCACCGGCCGGTTTCGGTCGGTTAACCGGACGGTGTAGTTTTTGTTTTCCTCCCTTTTCCACAGGAACAGGTCCTGCAGGGGAGGGGCCTTCGTTTCGAGGTAGTAAAAACCTCTGTTCTCCAGGGCCATACCCATGCGTGCAAAGACATCCGATACATCCGGCCCTGTTACCGTCCAGGACTCTGCGAGGGCGCCGGTATGATCTTCTTGTGTTGGCGGGTTCAACAACGGGTGAAGCGAGCTTTTCAGAAAAAGCAGGCCTTCCTGCGGCGTCAGCCTTCCTGTCAGGGTTTCAATCCAGTACATCCGGTAGGTGGAAACGATGGCGTCAGCCAGGTCATCGCCGGTGGCTGGGGAGAGGTCGTCGTTTTGAATAAGAAAACGGGACTCGAAGCGGTGTGCCAGGTCCTGCACCGATGCAGGTTGCGGGTCGGTTCCCAGGTTGTTGAACAGGGCCGCAGCGCCGCGCAGGTCGCCCTGCAGGGCCATGGAGATATAGCGGTCTTCCAAGGTGTCCGTATTTTCGGCTGCGATGGCCAAAGAGGAATCGAGACAAAGAGCGAAACCGAGGTAAAGTAAATATTTATACATTATTACATGTAGTTATTGGAATATATGAAAGTAAAATATTATATGTATGAATGTATACTTTTTGTTAATTTCTGGTATATTTAAATCAAGGGGCTAAAGAAAACAGGTTAAGAAAGCTCAACCAACTTTTCCAGTCTCGCGTTGTAATGGTTACTAAGTAAAGCACTTTCTGGGCAAGGGAAGTACCTCAGAAGACGCCGGTCAGGATTCGTGACCGGTTCATCGACAAGGAAACAAAAAGGATTTTGAAAGTCGGATCGTCAACACCGATGCGTTGGTGCATGTGTTGGCCATAAGGGCGAATGCCCGGTTGCGAGGAGAGACTTTCAGAATGGAATACATCAGTTACATACTGATCACTTTGGCACTATTGATAGCGTGCCTGTTTTTGATGCGCCTGCCAGCGCTGCCAGATCAAAAAAAACACAAGACGGCTAAGGCACAACTTGCTGGAAAGGGCGCCAGGGTTCAAGGCGGTAAGCTTGGCAAGCATGAGAAACAACACGCCAAGCAGGTGTTGCAGCGGGATCTGCAGCATGTCCCCACGCCGTGGGGCTGGCCGGGACATCAGGATTTAGGGTCTTTCAAGAACAGCCATACCCCAACCAATTCTCAGGAAGTACACGGAGTATCTGAATCGATACATCACTTCATGGATCGCCTGTTCAGAGAAAAACGCACCGTAGACAGTGCGGAATACCTGCTCAGGAGAAATGCATCGCTAAGGTCCCTGGTCGAGGATCGTTATGGCCGTGCCAGCACCATGCAAGAAGTTCCTTACCGCAAGGTCAAGCCGCTCCGTTTGCGCGATCCAAGTGAGCCGCCTGATCAGATGGATAATTTCCCAAGCGGCAAGGTCGATCAAATTGTTGCAAGAATCCCGAAACTGGAAGAAACAGCAAAAGTTTTGAAAGGGCCGGTTTCATTCAGGAAGGCCGTGGCGGGATCGAAAGAAGTACGGACTCCCTGGGGCTGGTAGTTCGTTTTTGACCGGATTTGAAATGCAAGCCACACGTAAGATGTGGCAACTACCTGAAAATACAAGAGGAATTTGGGATGGAGACGATCTATTTTCTAATTTTTATCGGCGTCAGTGCCATTGTCGTGGTATGGGCGACACGGAACACGAAGACAAAAACCAATCTTGCGGCAAGAAACAAGGCAAAGCAGGCCAGGATGTCATCCGATAAATTGATCACGCCGGCCGACACCCGCCTGACCCATAAACGGCAAATGTGGGAGGCCCGGAAAAATCATGCCGGCAAAGATTACGTTGAGAAACAGTCTTTCATACCAAAGTCTGTCTCCGGCGGTGATCCGGAATACGACGGATGGAGCCGCCGCGACCGTCACCACGTGACTGTCAGCGGGCATGTCAAAGAAGATGCTCACATTACTGACAAGGCTGAACGGGCCAAGACCCGCGCCAAGTTTGAAAACGCAAAGCACGCCGCTCAGTCATAGCCCGTAACAGATAACTAAACCCGGCTCCTTAACAGGCGCCGGGTTTTTTATTACCCGCGGGCCAGCACGGCCGGCAGCTCCACGTCCTGGTTGCCGGGAATCTTGATTCCCATAGGCACCGGCTCCACGCCCATGGTCTCGTTGCCATGGGGGCGGAGCAGGCCCAGGGCCTCTGCCTTGTTACCTTGCAGCCAGGTTTTCGCTTCCGACGGATCGCGAAGAAGCGCAGGGCTGCGGTGATGGCCGACCGACTTCAGCACCTCGTTGGGGTCAACCGTGATGATCGCGACCGTAAGATGGCGTGATCCGTCAGGCAACACCGTTCGCCGCGCCAGCCCCGCCATCAGCCAGCAGGGCGCATCGGTCGGGAACACCGCGTAGGGCACCTGTGGCTTGACCCGGCTGTCGAACTCGTAAAACCAGGAAACCGCCACCAGCACCCGCAACTCAGCCGACCAGGCACCCATGAAAGTCGGCGCAAACGGCGCGCCCTCCGTGCGCAGGCGGGCGTTGGCCGTGGAGATCAGGCGGCCTTGTTTGTTGGTGGGCAAGCGTCCTTCGGAATAAGCCGGAATAAACGGCCAAATGGCCTCGGCAGGAGTATCCGAATCCTCGCCCTGGTAGATCACCGGCAAGGTTTCCCATACCATTGAATCGGGCTCGGACTTGCGCCGCAGGCGGGAAGGGGAGATGTTG
>JAHEFT010000056.1 GCA_024640025.1 Chromatiales bacterium | reverse complement strand
GCGGTGTTTACGATCGGTACGGTTTTGGAACCCAGCCCGTGTTTTACTGCAATGGAAGTCGCATCTATCGTGGCGATACGAAAAGAAGATACCCGCTCCTGCCCCGCATAATGCTCAGGCGGCTTCTCGCAGTTAAGAAGGATCCACCCCCCGGGCTTCAAGCCCGAAAGGATCGCCGGTGAGATCAATGTAGGATCGAGAACAATCAGGTGATCGGGCTCATAGATCTGGTTGGGATTGTGAATCGGCTGGTCGTCACAGCGCAGGTAGGCCTGGACGGGCGCCCCTGAACGCTCTGCGGCATAAACTCCGAAAGCCTGCACCGACCGCCCTTCGCGGTGCTCTGCAGCGGCGAGAAGCTTGGCCAGGGTTACGCCGCCCTGGCCGCCCCGTCCATGAATCCTGATCTCGATCATCTGGCTCAGTCCTGGTTGTTTTGATTTTCCTTCCGGTGGCGCATTGAGCAATGCATGCGGAAAAGCATCCGGATAACAGAAGCTTACCCGCATGAAGCCGGAAGGATCATGATGTTGATCATTCATCATGGACTTTATCGCCCCGGATGGAACTGAGGCTGTGAATCGTGTTCAAAAAGGGTACACTACGCAAACTTTGGGGGCGACCTGGATTCGACGTGGGTAGTGAAACCCGAGGTGCATGCCGAGCTGCAAATAACTCGTAAAACTGATTGCAAAACTTTAGTTGCCAACGACGACAACTACGCTTTAGCAGCTTAAAAACCTGCGTAAAGCCTTCCGCCCGGTTCGTGCTCATACGTCCGGATCACGGGAGTCACCCTATATGAGATCGCGATGAAGCACGCCTGGTGTGGACTCGTTAAAACTTATCCAGGCTCGTTACTGGTTTTCCCTGCCTGTCGGGTAGCCAGCGACTAAATTAATAGACCGGATAAGCATGTAGAGCCAAAGGCGGATCACTTGCGGACGCGGGTTCGATTCCCGCCGCCTCCACCAATAACAAAAGTCACCTCCGGGTGGCTTTTTTTATTGGCGGAAGTGGTGTGGATGAGAAGCCTGTCTCCCGCGGGTGAGATTCCATTGGACAGGGATGTCCTGGTGCCGCGAAGGGCAGGATGCCCGAGAGCGGTCCGCCGCCTCCACCAATACAAAAAGGTCGCCTCGCAGGCGGCCTTTTTTATTGGTCGATGTGGTGTGGATGAGACCCCCGTTTTACTCACATCCCGTAATCGCGCTCGACCCGGGCGATGCGAATTTTGAATGACGTGTACCACTTCTCACGGCCCAACCGCTGCGCCTCCAGGTGTTCAAGATTTGCCTTCCAGTTGCGGATGGAGTCCAGGTCAGTCCAGTAAGAAACCGTGATTCCCAAATCTTCACGAACCGACTCAATGCCCAGGTACCCCGGTTGTTGCTCCGCCAGTTCAACCATCCTTGCGGCCATCGCGTTGTACCCGTTGTCGCCCGGTATCCGCAGGGACGTGAAGATTACGGCGTAATAAGGGGGTTTCGGGGTTTTAGCGAAAGTCATAAAAAGGTTCCACACCTTCCGGCTGCGCCTTGAAACGCCGGTAGCTCCAGAGATACTGGGCCGGGTCGACCTCGATGCAGCGCTCGATGGTCCGGTTCATAGCAAACAAAGCGGCATCCAGGTCGTCCGAGTAAATCTCCGGATCGACCGGTATCACATGCACCCTGTAGTTCCCTCCTTCCAGGCGTTCACAAATCGTCGCCAGGACCAGGCAATCCGTCTTTTTAATCAGCCGGGGTAACAGATCCGACGTCAACGCAGGGTTGTTGAAAAAAGGCACAAATCGTCCTTTGCCGCCGGGCGGCTGCTGATCCGGAAGGATTCCCGCCATGTAACCGGACCGCAAATGCTGATACAGCTGCCACAAACCGGCAGCAGTAGCCGGGATGAACTTCCCGCCTCCCCTGCGCCTTCTTTCCAGCAGTGCTTTTTCCAGTTTGGGGTTGGAAGGCGGTTTGTACAAAATGGCAATATTTTCGAGGTCCTGGAGATACATCCCAAGGAATTCCCATGCACCGAAGTGCGGTGCGAGCGCGATTATCCCTTTGCCGCTGGCCTGCGCCTCACGGAACAGCGCCTCGTTGACAATGCCGACGCAATGCGAATCCATCTTTTCCCACGACCAGTACCAGTTATGGCCCGTCTCAAGGATCGAGCATAAGTAGTGCTGAAAGCTGGCCCGCACCAGTCGCTCACGCTCCGCGGCGCCCATGTCCGGGTAGCAGCGTTCAAGGTTACGCTCGGTGGTGTGGCGCTTGACCGGTGAGAGCCGCATCCACAACCCTGTTCCCATTTTTGACAACCAATACGGGGCACCGGCCGGCAGCAGGTGAAGCAGCCATAGGAAGAATTTAACCAGGTGGATCATGTTAGTTCAGACAACATATGCATCAATGATTGATGAATACCTGATCCTCGTCAACACCATACGGACAGTCCGGTGTGATAGTACTAAAGCGTGGTGGGCATTCTGCCGCTTCGTGCGTACGTGAATGAAAAGTCTACGCCTCCGAGACGGCGGGAACCCATCCCGCCAACGTTAACGTTCCATGCAGCATGGAAAGGAGGAAAACCATGACACTGAAGGATATGGTCCCCTGGCGCTGGGGAGGCCTTCGGAACTGGGATGAAGAGCACCGTCCGTACGAATCTTTCCTCCGGGAGATGGATTCACTCCACAAGGAGATGGACCGTCTGTTCGAAGATTTCTGGAAAGGTTCCGGATCTCATCACTTCATGACCCAGCCGTTTCAGTACGGCGCTCTTAACCCGCAGATCGACGAGACGGAAGATGAAAAAGCCTTCCATGTCAAAGTCGAATTGCCGGGCATGGACAAGGACGACGTCGATGTCACCCTGTCCAGTGGCGTTCTCACCATTCGCGGTGAGAAGAAACGTGAGGACGAAGAGAAAGGCAACAATTTCTACCGGAAGGAACGCTCTTTCGGTTCTTTCCGCCGTTCACTTCCAATCCCCGTTGATGTCGATGAGGCCAGGGTCGAAGCCAAATTCGAGAAGGGCATCCTCTATATCGAACTGCCAAAAACCGATGAAGCCATCAAGAAAGTGAAGCACATCTCGGTTAAAGCAGCTTAATGAATTGACTGAACCGGGGGGCGATAAGCTCCCCGGTTTTTTAGGCAACCCGTGATAAAGATCACCGCCAAAATATCTGAACGGCCGTATAATTTTAATATTGATCAAACGCGCTTTAGCGTTGATGCGCAATAAACCCGGAACCGGAACACAGAAAGGAAATCCGACATGCTACAGGAAACCAGATTCATCCTGCCGAAATCCACTGACCCTCAGGAAATCACCAAGCGAGGGCTTGAAATACTGAACGACCCCAGGCTGAACAAGGGCACAGCATTCACGTTTGAAGAACGTCAGGCCCTGGGCCTGAGCGGCCTGTTGCCACCCTTCCGGGCCAACATGGAAGAACAGGTTCAGCGCATCATGGAGAATTACCGGCGCCTGACGGACCCGCTTGAAAAATATATTTTCCTGACTGCTATCGCGGATCGGAATGTCACGCTGTTCTACCGCGTCCTGATGGATAACCTGCTGGAAATGACCCCCATCATGTACACCCCGACGGTAGGACATGCCTGCCAGCAATTCGGGCACATTTACCGGAAGAACCGCGGGATGTATCTCAACCTGAACCACAAGGGCCGGATTGCCAAGGTGCTGGACAACTGGCCGGCCGATGAAGTCGATATCATCGTCATTTCCGATGGCAGCCGAATACTGGGCCTGGGCGACCTGGGCGCCAACGGTATGGGCATTCCAATCGGTAAACTCGTGCTCTACGTGGCAGGCGCAGGATTGCATCCGGACCGTACTCTGCCGATTCTCCTGGATGTCGGGACGGACAATGAGGAACTCCTCAACGATCCGCTGTACCTGGGCATCACCCGTCGCAGGGTCAAGGGTGATGAGTTTTACGAGATCGCGGATGAATTCGTCCAGGCTGCTACGGCGCGCTGGCCGAATGTCCTGATCCAGTGGGAGGATTTCACCAACGACAAGGCCTTCCCCCTGCTCAACCGTTACCGTGACGAAGTGCTCTGCTTCAACGATGACATACAGGGCACCGGCTCTGTTGCGCTGGCGGGATTGCTCGCCGCGATGCGTGTGCGGAAGGAACACCTGTCTGACCAGCGCATCGTTTTTTGCGGTGCGGGCTCAGCGGCGGTCGGTATAGCCGACATGATATGCGCCGGTATCGCCGACGAGCACAGTATGACACTGGAGGAAGCCCGCCGACTGGTCTGGATGTGCGACTCGAAAGGCCTGGTTACGACGACCCGGGAAGGCGTCCTGGATAAACACAAGATTCCCTATGCGCGTGATGACAAACCCGCAGCCGAACTGCTTGATGTCGTCAAGCGGGTCAAGCCAACCGTGATCATCGGCGCCAGCGGCCAGGCCCACACTTTCACCGAGGACGTCATCAGGGAAATGCACAGGCATTGCAAGCGGCCCGTGATTTTCGCGCTGTCCAATCCCACTTCCAAAGCTGAATGCACGGCGGAGGAAGCCTATGGCTGGACCAACGGCGCCGCCATTTTCGCCAGTGGCAGCCCCTTCCCGCCGGCCCGGGTAAACGGACGGATTTTTGTACCGGGACAGGGCAACAACATGTTCATCTTCCCCGGGGTGGGCCTCGGCGCCGTTGTCAGCGGGGCAAAAAAAGTGACCGATGAAATGTTTTTCACCGCTGCCAAAACGCTGGCTCACATGGTAACGGAAGAAGAAATGGAAGCCGGAACCATTTACCCGGATCTCGCCAAGATCCGCCAGATCTCGCTCGCCATCGCATCAGCGGTTGCGCGTCTCGCCTGGGAACAGGGGCTGGCTAAGTTCGCAGAACCGAAGGACATCCGTCAGTATGTTCGCGACCGGATGTACCATCCGGAATACCGTCCCTATGTTGCGGCCTGAGAGTCTGTTGTATTATGTTTTACTAACTTACAACCAAGAAGATGAGCTGAGGACTAAATAATCATGGCGATTGCAGTAACCCTGATCAATTACCTTAAAGAAAAAGGCGTTAACTACGACCTGGTTGAGCATAAGCACACGCCGACTTCCGCGGCATCTGCCCGCGCAGCCCATATCCCGTCGCACCAGATGGCCAAAGCGGTCGTGTTGCGCGATGACGCCGGCTATGTTGTCAGTGTGCTGCCCGCCAGCCACTCCCTGGAGATTCAGTGGGTCAATGATGAACTGGGCAGAAAACTTGAATTGGCCGGTGAGGATGAATTCAAAGCCCTCTTCGCGGACTGTGAAGCCGGTGCCGTACCTGCGCTTGGGGCCGCCTATGGCGTACAGGTGATCTGGGATGACGACCTGCAATACACGGCTGACATTTACATCGAGGCCGGTGACCATGAACACCTGATCTGGCTGGACCGGAAATCGTTCAGGAAGCTGATGTCTTCACTTCCACACACGGTGATCAGTTCTGACAGCGAAGTCGGCGCCTGGAAGTACTGAGAAAGGCCGTTTTGCGGTTCTGTTCAGACTGACGGCGCAGTGGCCTGAAGGAAACCGCCGGGGCAGACCTCGATGCACTTGCCGCACTCCTTGCACTGATCCAGGTTCAGCGTGAAGTACATACCCGGGCGCGGCTCTTCCAGCCTGGTAAAACATCCGGACGTGCAGTACATGAAGCACTGCTCGCAACCCGAGCACGTTCCACAGGAATAGCAACGTTCAACTTCGGCCAGGAACTGGTTTTCCGTTATCGTGCCCGAGACCTCAGCCATGCCGGCTGCGATCCGATCCCCGGCAGGCCGCATGGGGGTATGCACGGCTTCGCTTCCAACCTTGCTGGCAAAGCGGACTTTGTCCGGACGGATTTCAGGCAAACCCGTCGCCTCGACTTTCCCCGGTTCAATCCCGCGCAGCCGGGCGTGCAAAGCTTCGGCCGCAAGGCGACCCTGGATAATGGCCTCTCCGGCAATTCCGGCATGAACGGCATCGCCCCCCACCTGGACATCGCCACCCGTGGAGCCGTCCGCGTTCGGAACCAGCCAGTCCCCCTCATGGTCCAGCGATTCAAGCCCATCCAGCACCGGGATCTGTGCAATGGCCGCAATGACCGCAGTCGCTTCCAGCGTAAACTCTGATCCCTCAACGGGTAAGGGACGACGCCGTCCGGATGAATCCGGCGGACCCAGGCTCATGCGCTGCACCTCGACCCCAGTCAGGTTGCCCTGAGCATCCCTCTGGATACTCAGGGGCGAGGCCAACAAGACCAGCTCTATGCCCTCTTCCAGGGCATCTTCGACTTCGTGAGAAATTGCCGGCATCTCATCGCGGCTTCGGCGATAAAGAATAGTCACTTCCGCCCCGCCCCGCCGTGCGCACCGGGCGGCGTCGACTGCCGAATTGCCGCCTCCCACCACGATGACACGGGAACCGATGTCAACCGGCTCACCGCTGTTAATCCGGGCCAGGTAATCGCTGCCTGTCCACACTGAAGAGCCTTCACCACCAGGGACAGGGAGCCCCCTTCCCATCTGGGCGCCAATACCCAGGTACAAACTGGAATGGCGGCTACGGACCTCCTCCAGGCTAATGTCGGTGCCTACTCTCGTATTCAGTTTCAGTTCGACGCCCAGGTCGAGAATTTTCTGAATTTCGGCATCCAGTACTTCCTGGGGCAAACGAAAATCCGGGACGCCAAACCGGAGCATTCCCCCGGCTTTCTCCCGGGCGTCGTAGACGGTTACCCGGTATCCCCTGCGGGACATCTGGTAAGCGAAAGAAAGTCCTGACGGACCGGCCCCGACGACGCCCACCCACTCTTTCGCCTCGATGCCCCGTGCTCGCGGAAGTGGCAAAGCGTTTTGGATCCCAAAATCACCCAGGAACCTTTCCATCGCATTGATCGCAAGCGGCTCGTCCAACTCCGATCGGTTGCAATGGCTTTCACAGGGGTGCGGGCATATTCGCCCCAGCGTCGCAGGAAAGGGATTGACGTCGGCGAGCAGCCTCCAGGCCTTTTCTAACGCCTCTTCCCGTGCAAGACCGGTCTTATGGCGTTGTGCGACCATACCAATCCAGCCCCGGATATCGCCGCAATTGGCGCAACCCACCTGGCAGGGCGCCGTTTTTTCAATCTGCGCGGGGCGAAATGACGGAGTGATCCGTTCCGGGATTTCCGAAGCAGAACCGGATAAGTCTTTTTCACTCGTCACAGTTGAGTCTTCTTATGCCTGGAAATCTCTTCATTCAATTTCCTGATCCGGTGCGACATGGTTTTTAACAGGTTCACCGCCAACAAAGGGTCTTCCCTTATTCTAGTCAACAACGCTTTTTTGTCTATCTTCAATACCCTGGCCTCGCCGGCGGCACGAACCGTTGCGGAACGAACCTCTTTTTCAAACACCGACATCTCGCCAAAAAAATCTCCCGCATCCAGGAACGCCAGATGCTGTTCTCCTGCCTTGACCGAATCCTGGAGAACCTCGACACGCCCGCCCTGCACCACATACATGCTGTCACCGGTTTCACCCTGCTTGATGATGATTTCCCGGTCAGAGTAAACTTTTCCCAGTGCGCCACCCACCATGATCAGGCGACCTTCTTGCGGGGCTGAACCGCTTTTTTGCCCGGTACGAGGGCTGCACCCAGGCTCAGCATCAGGTTGTAAATAAAGCCCGGATGCAGGGTACCGCGGAACATCTCCACGTACGGTGCGCTGCCTGTGAACATGTTCCACAACAGGGTACTCATGTGTGGCCGGGCCTGATCTTTTTGCTGCTCTTTCTGCGCCATGCGCAGCATGGCTTTTCGCGTGATCCGGGAGTTCTTCATGATCGCGTTGGTCGCGAACATGACCTTCCCCACCCGGTTGTCATTCACGATATTCCGGCACGTGGGCCAGTAGTGCTTCTCGAAGTCTTTTGCAGACACGCCGTGGAAGATTGCAGACGTCGCCGCAGCCTTGCCGGTCCGGAACGCAGCGCCGATACCGTCCTTGTAGAGGCGGGTAATGCCGCTATCGCCGATCATGACGACACGATCGCCATAAGGCCGCTTGCGCGCGCCGAGATTGATCAGGGGCGAACAACTGCAGACACAGGGTGTCGCGCCGGTGGGAAACGTACGCCGCACCACGGGGTCATTCAGAAAGGTATGCACCAGTTCCTGGTCAAGGTCTTCCCCGACCATGACAACAGTCACAAACTGCCCTTTTGGAATGATCGCAGCAAATTCAAAACGGGGAATGTCGAGCAAAAATACATGCACGGCACGCCCTAGAATCCGCATGATTTCTTCCTTGGTTGAGCGGAATTCGCAAATATAGCCGCGCGTGGTCTTCGGCGGCTCATAATCGCCTGGCAGCTCACCAAGCATGTTGATGAGATTGCTGTTCACCCCGGCGGCCATTGCCACCAGGTCGTAGCGTTCACCCTTGCCGTCTCCATATTTCAGGAACGGTCTGTCATCGTGGTTTTCCACACCGGTAATCAACTGCGGAACGATATTTGCTCCGAGACCTTTAACCATTTCCTGGAGATAGTTGTCGAAGCTTTCCAGTTCAACGTCACAGCCTTCCCTCGGGCCGTTGCCCCGGTACAACGCCGCGATGCGGCGTTCATGAACCGGACTCTCAATCGCCACGTCACCCACGTCCATATGGACCACGTAGGATTCCACGCCGCGCTGAACAACACTTCTGGGTAGAACAATACCTTCGGCTGCCAGGGTCTGTACCAGGGACTCAGAAACGATACCACCACAGTGATTGCAACCGGCCGGCCCGCAGTATTTGAAGGAGCGAGGCTCAAAGATATCGACCTCGATATCCAGGTCGATGGCCTGGGCCATTTTGAGCAGGAAATAGGTAAAAAAGGACCCGGCTGGACCACCGCCGACGACGGCGATCCTTGATCCGTCCCGCAGGGTGAAATCCTTTTCCTCGCTTTCGACGAAATCAGAAAACGAGTCCGCTACGGACTTTTGTGTCAAGGGCGACATTGTTCTCCCTTCAACCGTGTCCGATGTTCTGGTAGTCTACGCCATCGATTAAAAACATCCACCAGACATAGATCAACCGGACAGGACTTTTGTGCTGTAATGCGCGTACTTAAAGAAAGGATAGCAATTGCCACGCCCCTGCAAAACGTGTGGGATTTGCTGGCAGATTTTGGCGGTGTTTCTGCATGGGCGCCGTACATGAAAGCTTCCCACCTGATTGGGGATATCCAGTCCGGCGTGGGTATGCGTCGTGGAATGCGGCATGCCTGGGGATTCCGCTTCGAAGAAGCGGTAACCCATTGGCATGAAGGCAAGGGATTTTCCTTCGACGTATTTCGCGCACCTTTTCCAATGAAGGACGTCAGGGAATCCTGGGCAGTGCATCACGAAAATGGCTTGTCAACCGTGTCCACCCAGGTGACTTACGGCATGCACCTGGGTCCCCTTGGCCAGGCCATCGACTGGCTGCTGGTCCGCTTTATCGTCACGAGGGAAATGCGCGCAGGCCTGAGGGGTCTCAAACAGTACAGTGAACGCAGTTAGCTGCGCATCATGCTGAACCGCCTGCGGTGGCGCCTGGGGCAAACGCACAAACGCTGGATGGAACGCCTGGAGCGAAGCCTGCCCGAATCCTGGCACCAATTTTCACAGCGCGCCCGTGGTCAGCCGGTCGGCAATCCCCCTGCCCTGGCAGGGCGTTTTTGCCCGGCGCCCTTCCGACAGGTCGATCTGTATGATTCCGGCAAGGCTTATTGTTGCTGTTCGGCCTGGCTGCCGACTCCCATGGGTGATTTGCGCCAATCAGAGTTGCTCGACCTGTGGAACAACCCGGTCATGCAGCGTATCCGGGAAAGTATCTATGACGGGAGCTTCCGTTACTGCCGGCATTCGGTATGCCCCGCTATCCTCAATAACTCACTCTGGAAAATGCGTGAAGCCGAGGCCGATCCAGAATTCGGGGCGGATGTCCAGGCACGGCGGACTGTTCTCAGTACTCCGCCGCTGTTGATAAACCTGTGCAACGACAAATCCTGCAACCTGTGGTGTCCCAGCTGCCGGACGGTGCGCATCAACCATCACAGCGGTCCGGACTACGAATTTCACAAGGAACTCCAGGACCGTCTGTTACAACCCTACCTGTCTGAACCTACTGACCAGGCGTTCACTTTATCAATTACGGGTTCCGGCGACCCGTTCGCCAGTAAAGTGTTCCGGGAACTGCTGTACAGCCTTGATGGCAGCCTTTTTCCAAACATGCGAATCAACCTTCAGACCAACGGTGTACTGCTGACGCCACGCAGTTGGCAACGGATGCACCGCATCCACGATAACATCGCGGCCATTTTCATCTCGTTCGATGCCGGTAGCGAAGCTACCTATAACATCACCCGCCGCGGTGGTCACTGGGGGCACTTACTGCAAAATTGCGCCAGGCTGGGAGAGCTGCGCGCACGCAACGAAATACGTCACTTACGTTTCGATTTTGTCGTCCAGGCCGCCAATTTCAGGGAGATGGACGCGTTTGTAGAACTGGCACGGGAACTCGGTGCCGATCGCGCTTATTTCTCACAGTTGATGAACTGGGGAACCTGGTCCCAATCCGATTTTTTTGTGCAATGCCCCTGGTTGCCCGGTCACCCTCTGCGCGATGAATTCCTGGCCGTTCTGTGTGACCCGGCGATGGAAGACCCCCTGGTCGACCTCGGTAACCTGACCGAATACCGCAACGACGCGCTAAGCCTGCTTACTTGAGGTTTCCCGGGTCAACTTTCGAGAGCCGTGGCAATTTCCGCTAAAACAGCAGGGTCCTCGATGGTGGCCGGCGTCTTGTACTCCTGGTGATCGGCAATCTTGCGCATGGTCCCGCGCAGAATCTTACCGGACCGGGTCTTGGGTAAACGGGCCACGACCAGGATATCCCTTGGCGTCGCAATGGCGCCCACAAGGGACCTGACGGTTTGGACCAGTTCTTTCTTCAGCGTTGCCTTGTCAATGTTGGCGCCGCTGTTGAGAACCACGAAACCCAGCGGCATTTCACCCTTCAACTTGTCCTCGACGCCGATGACAGCGCATTCCGCCACCGCAGGGTGGGTAGCCAGCGCTTCCTCGAGCGCTCCGGTCGACAGTCGGTGGCCCGCGACATTGATCACGTCATCAATCCGGCTCATCACCCACAAATAACCCTGCTCATCCATCACGCCGGCGTCGCCGGTCAGGTAATGTCCTTCAAAGCGGGAGAGGTAGGTGTCGAAGTAGCGTTTCTGATTGCCCCAAAGCGTCGGCAAAGTACCTGGTGGCAACGGAAGTTTCACAACGATATTGCCAGACTGTCCTCTCGGTACCTCATTTCCTTCGTCATCCAAGACCCGGATGTCGTAACCGGGCACCGGCACGGTAGGTGATCCCGCCTTCACGGGGAGCGCTTCTATTCCCATGGGATTTGCAGCCATGGCCCAGCCACTTTCCGTTTGCCACCAATGGTCTATAACCGGTATCTCAAGTTGATTCTCTGCCCAGTGTAAAGTATCCGGGTCACATCTTTCGCCCGCCAGAAACAGTGTTTTCAGGCTGCTGATATCGTGCTGATGAAGCAATACGCCTTCCGGGTCCTCCCGGCGAATGGCGCGAAAAGCGGTCGGAGCCGTAAACAGGCAGTCGACCTTGTGCTGCTCGATGACCCGCCAGAACGCGCTGGCGTCCGGCGTACCGACCGGCTTTCCTTCATAAAGTATCGTTGTACAGCCGTGGAGTAACGGCGCATAGACGATATAGGAGTGGCCGACCACCCAGCCAATATCAGAAGCGGCCCAGTACACATCGCCCGGTTTCACGTTGTAAATACTTTCCATGGTCCACTTCAGAGCGACGGCGTGGCCGCCATTCGGCCTGACCACGCCCTTGGGCTCACCGGTTGTGCCGGATGTGTAGAGAATGTACAACGGATCGGTTGCTGAAACGGGGACACAATCAGCGGGTTCTGCGCTTTTCATGGCCTCGTCCCAAAGCACGGCGCATGGATTCAGCTCTTCTATCGGAAGTTGTGGCCTGGACACCAGCACCCTGCGAAGTTCTTTCACACCGGCAAGGCTCAGCGCCTCTTCCATCAGAGGCAAATAGGGAATCACCCGTGTTCCTTCGATCCCGCAACTCGCACTCACGATCAATGCCGGGTCCGCATCGGCAATGCGGGTTGCCAGTTCCTTCGCGGCAAATCCACCAAAAACAACGGAGTGAATCGCTCCGATACGGGCGCAGGCGAGCATCGAAATAGCGGCTTCGGGAATCATCGGCATGTAGATGATGACGCGGTCACCCTGGCCTACGCCGTTGGCGGCGAGAACCCCGGCGAAAAGGGCAACTTCATCCCGTAACTCATCGTAGCTGTAGGTGCGTACCTGGCCGGTGACCGGGCTGTCATAAATCAGTGCAGCCTGGCTGCCCCTGCCGGCATTGCAATGCCGGTCGAGGGCGTTATGGCACGTATTGAGTTCACCGCCGCTGAACCACTCATAGAACGGGGCATCCGACTCATCAAGCACACGGTCCCATTGCCTTGTCCACTCAAGGTCGGCTGCGACCAGGGCCCAGAATTCATTCGGATTCTTAATTGAATTTCGATACGTTGTTTCGTATGACATGCTCAGCCCGCTCCCGTTTGTCTCGCAGTAATGATGAGGACATCCAACGATGTTAGTCAATCACCAGCTTCTTACCATAAGACTTTAGTCAGAAAAATCTCAGAAACGGGCCCAGCTGCAAGGGTGTGTTCCCCCCCAGCCGGGCTGCGATCGCCAGCAGCAACTCGGCCGTTGCGAACGCATCTATCAGTGCATCGTGCGCCGTGTAATGCGGCAGGTTGTAATCTTTGCGCAGACGGCCCAGTTGCAAGTCGCCCTGTTGCACCGGAATCTCGCGCCTCTTTCTCAGGCGTAGCTCAATCTGCATGGTGTCCAGGACGACAAAAGGCGGAACTGCCCCTGCCCAGCCCGCGCAGGCTTTCTGCAGGAACGCGACGTCCAGCGCCGCATGGTGAAAAACCCAGGCGCGTCCCGCGGCCGCTTCGAACAGCTGTTCGAGGCCCTCGTCGATTTGCAGGCCCTCGGCAATTTGATTGTCCAGCAATTCGTGAATGGCTGCGCTGGAACCGACCGATTGATCAGCGTTGATCAAAAGGTGCCGGCTCGAGCCCAACTGGATCTTTCCTTCGTCAATCAGCGCCCATCCGATGGATATAATCTTGTTGGTAGTGGCATCCAACCCGGTCAACTCGAGATCGACGGCAATGATCGGGGTATTTTCGATATGATCGACGTCCAGGTGCGAACTGGCTTCGAGATATTTCGAAAGCACAGGCTGACTGCAGCGGTGGGCAAGCCGGGCGCAACGTATTCTATGTCGCCAGCGCTTTAACACCGCCTAGTGAACCTGGTATCGGAGCGCCAGGGCCTCTTGGGCCTCTTTGACCAGCATGAAGGCAGATTTCAGATTCCTTCGCATCAGGGGGGACAAGTCGTCCGGCGGTACAAAATTACTGGGGGGCTGCCCGTTCGCCACCTGTTCAGCCTGGTACCCCAGGCGAATCCGGTTGATCAGTATCAACGCATCTCTCAGGCTGCTGGCGTCATTTTTATTCATTAAGCCGAGCCTGGACGACAGTTCAATCCGGTCGAAAGTATTCGCCAGTTTGATTCCGCCTTCCAGCGCCCGCATGCGCACCAGGTCGGTGATCGGAACAATACCCCGGTGTTTGAGGTTCAATCCTTCACTCTGGGTGCCGTCGTCTTCCTGCACGAAACGCCGGAAAAATCCAATGGGCGGGCGATGGCCCAAAACATTTGCTGCCATAAACCTGCGGAATATCCGGTTGGCCTTGGCACTCTTGGTCGCGTAAGACAACAGCGCATCAACCAGTTTGGTATTCCCATGCACGCAGCGCATATCGAAAAAAATGCTGCTATGCATCACGGATTTGGGCTCCGGGGACTCAATCCACTTGTCAAAATGACGTTTCCACTTGGCAAGAGACACCCGCCATTTGACGTTCAGCGCCATGATTTCACCCGGACAAAAAACGTAGCCGAGCTGGTCCAGGCCGTTACATACCTTGTCGGCCAGTTTTGAAAAATACTCCGCTTCCTCCGGGCTGGCTTTTCGCTCCAGGACCATGCCGTTGTCCTGGTCGGTTTTCGCCGTTTGCTCCTCGCGGGCCTGCGAACCGAAAACGATCCACGCATACTGCATGGGAGGCGGCCCCAATTCCTCTTCCGCCAGTTGAATCAACCGAACGGTGAAAGCATCGGTAATATGAGTAATCATCCGGCCGATCTGTTCGACATCACGCCCCAGATTCACCATTCGAACGAACAGCGACGGAAGCCGCTGGCTCAGGTTTACCAGTTCATCAACGGTTTTCCTCTTGTGGATATCGCGAACCAGACGAATTGGATGTTCCGACTGGCTGCGGAGAATGTCCCCGGCGGTGACCAGCCCGAGCGGTTGTCCGTTCTTATCCACGATCGGTAAATGATGGTAGTTCGCACGCATCATCAGCAACAGCGCTTCGTCCACTCCGGCTTCGGCCGTCAGAGCCCTGGGATTCGCGGTCATGACCTTTTCGATCGCGGTCCCGGGGTCCAGGTCGACCGCGAGAACACGCTGCCGTAAATCCTTGTCGGTAACGATCCCGCCCAGGGTGCCGTTACACATCACCAGCACGCTGGAAACATTTTCCTGGCTCATCAAACGGGCCGCCTCGCGAATACTCGTTTCGCACTTGATCATTACCGGCTCACGTTTAAGAAGATCACGAACCTGTTTTACCGACGATTTGATCCGGGTCGCCGCGCTCAAACGTGATTTGTGGTGACTACTGAAAAACTCATCGAGCGAGGAATACCTGGCGAGAGCCTGTACATATTCAGATTCTTTCAAATGCCAGAGCAGACAGTCTTCTTCCGCTTCGGCACTGTATTCTTTCTTTTCACCATGAAACCAGATTCCATGGCCAAAAAATTCGCCTTCGGAACGCTTATCGAGAAACTTGTGATCCGCATCAACGAGCCGGACAGCTCCCTTTCGGATGATTGCCAGGCCCTGGTTGGAAGCCGAAGCAAAGATGACTTTACCCTGTGGGTAATAGGCAACCTCGAGTTTGCGAGCGATGGAAACCAGTTCGTCGCCAGTAAGCGTATTGAAGGGTGGAACCGTGTGAAGGAATTCCGTGGCCAGGCTCAGATCATGCATACATAGAGTCTAATGGTTTAGCCGCAAATACAGAATAGGCAATCCCATCCCAATACAGACAGGGCCAGTCGTGTGACTGGCCCTGTCCCTCTTCAGATGGCAAATTGCCGGTTAATGATCTACCGCTGCAGCTGCACCTCTGGGTACGCGGATGTCTTCCACCAGGTGCTGGATGTGCTCCGGCGGAGCCTTGGTGACCTTGGACACGATGATGGCTGCGATAAAGTTGAACATCGCACCGACCGCACCGAAGGATTCAGGAGAAATACCCATGAACCAGTTGTCCGGCGTATTGGCGGCCATTTCCGTTCCGGGGACGAAGAACCAGCCCTTGAACCAGAAGATGTAGATCAGTGTTGTAAGCAGGCCGACCAGCATGCCCACGATCGCGCCTTCCCGATTCATCTTCTTGTTGAAAATTCCCATCATCAAGGCCGGGAAGATGGACGAGGCGGCCAGACCGAAGGCCAGGGCCACCACCTGGGCTGCGAAGCCGGGTGGATTCATACCCAGGTAACCGGCAACCGCGATGGCGCCAGCCATGGCGAAGCGGCTTGCCAGCAACTCCTTTTTCTCGGAAATATCCGGCATGATCATGCCTTTCAACAAGTCATGGGACACCGCTGAAGAGATGGCCAGCAAGAGGCCCGCAGCCGTTGACAACGCCGCTGCCAAACCACCCGCAGCGACCAGGGCGATGACCCAGTTGGGCAATCCGGCGATTTCCGGGTTTGCCAGCACCATGATGTCGCGATCGACCTTGACCATCTCGTTGCCGTTCCAGCCGAAACTCGCAGCCTTGGCAGCAAATGCCTCATCCGCGTCGTTGTAGTACTGGATACGCCCGTCGCCGTTTTTATCCTCGAATTGCAGCAGGCCGGTGGTTTCCCAATTCTTGAACCAATCCGGGCGGTCTGCATAAACCAGGTTTCCGTCCGCCGCGCCCACTTCACCCGTCTGAATGGTGTTCATGAGGTTCAGGCGTGCCATCGCACCAACCGCCGGAGCCGTTGTGTAAAGGATCGCGATGAATACCAGCGCCCAACCGGCGGAGAGGCGCGCATCCGAGACCTTGGGTACCGTGAAGAACCGGACGATCACATGCGGTAAGCCTGCGGTGCCGATCATCAGCGACAGGGTCAGCAGAAAAATATTGAACGTTGTGCCTTTCTGCGCCGTATAAGCCGCGAAGCCAAGGTCTGTCACGATCTGGTCCAGCTTGTCGAGCATATGGACACCGGAGCCATCCGTCATCGTACTGCCCAGTCCGAGTTGCGGGATCGGGTTGCCCGTCAGGTTTAACGCGATGAATATCGCCGGAACCGTGTAGGCGAAAATCAGCACACAGTACTGCGCAATCTGCGTGTAGGTGATCCCTTTCATTCCGCCCATAACCGCGTAGATGAATACGATCGCCATACCGACAAGCACGCCGATTTCGAAGGGGACTTCAAGGAAACGCCCAAAGGCAACGCCGACACCTTTCATTTGGCCAATTACGTAAGTGATTGACGCTACGACCAGGCAAATGACAGCCACCAGGCGAGCACCCTTGGAATAAAAGCGGTCGCCGATGAACTCGGGAACGGTGAACTTGCCGAATTTGCGCAGGTACGGGGCCAGCAACAGCGCCAGCAATACGTAACCACCCGTCCAGCCCATCAGATAAACCGAGGCGTCATAACCCAGGAAGGCAATCAGGCCTGCCATCGAGATAAAGGAAGCTGCGGACATCCAGTCAGCCGCAGTCGCCATGCCGTTGAGTACCGGGTGTACACCCTTGCCTGCAACGTAAAACTCACCGGTGCTTGAAGCCCGGGCCCAAAAAGCGATGCCGATATACAGGGCAAAAGTCGCGCCTACTACTATGAAAGTTAGTGTTTTAAGATCCATCATTATTCTCCCTCAGTCCTCGTGCACGTCAAATTCGCGGTCGAGCTTGTTCATGCGCCAGGCATAGAAGAAGATCAGAACGACGAAGATATACATCGAACCCTGTTGTGCAAACCAGAATCCCAGGTCGTAGCCGCCAATGCTGATGGCATTGAGCTGGT
>JAHEFT010000124.1 GCA_024640025.1 Chromatiales bacterium | reverse complement strand
GTGTCTCGCTGTTGATCACGGCCTGGTACTGCGCATCCTGACCGGAGGCGCGCAACACGCGTTTTACCATGCCCTGCAGATTCGGCCGCTTGCCGCCCGGCTCGGCTGCCGGCCCGATACCACCGCCAAATTCAATCACTGTGTCCACACCTGCGCCAAATGCTGCCTGCAAGTTCGAATGCCACAACACCGGATGGAATAACTGGAAAAACAGGCCCGCCCTGATGCCGACGGGATCGGGCGAGTGGAAGCCGCCGGAAAAATTGGACAGTACGCGAATATCAGACGATTTGAATTCCGCTGAGGCCAGAACTCCCCTGAACTGCTGCGCCGCCTTGACCATGTAATAAGTGTGGAAAGCGCCCTCGGTTTTGAGGCGTGTCGGGCGGGCTCGTTCAAACTGTTCCTGCGCTGCCTGCTCCGCCAGTTCCAGGTCTTCGCTGCGGCCGCCGATAACCGTTTGCTCAGGCAAATTACAACCCGCAATAGCGCAGTGAAAACGCTCGGCGATCGGCCGAATGTCGTCTACGGCGAGAGGAAAAGCAGACATTTCCCCCTCTCCATGAGTGCCCATCAGCTCACCCCGCTGTTGCACCAGTTTCAGTGCACTTTCAAAACTCAACACGCCGGCCGCGACCAGCGCCGAATACTCGCCGAGGCTATGGCCCGCCGTGATGGCCGGCAGCAGGCCGTCGCCGGATAGCTGCTCCCTGAACACTTCGAGACAGGCAATGGAGTGGGTCAGCAGGACGGGCTGGGTGTAGCGTGTCAGATTGATCTGATCTTCGGGGTCACGAAAAGACAATTCGGCAATATCGTATCCAACAACCTGACTTGCCCGGCGATAGACGTCTCTTGCCGTTGCAAATGTTTCGTAGAGATCGCCGCCTATGCCCGGGTATTGAGATCCCTGGCCTGGAAAGATATAGAGAATGTTCTTATCGGATGCCACGGTTTATTCACCTGAAAATGGGTTTTATCAGCAGTCTGTCAGACTGCCAGCTTAGCCTGAGGAACCTCTGCTCAATTATGCACGGAGCGAGTTTCTGCCGCAAAGGCTTCACGCACTTCCGGCGGCGCCTGCACCAGTTCGATCAGCACGCCCTCACCACTCAGCGGGAACTCCTCGTTGCCCTTGGGATGAACAAAACAGATGTCGAAACCGGAGGCGCCTTTTCGTATACCTCCCGGGGTAAACCGCATACCCTGCCCGGTGAGCCATTCAACAGCCGCTGGCAGATCATCGATCCACAAGCCCACATGATTGAGCGCTGGATTCTGTACCATCGGTTTGCGGTCCGGGTCCAGCGGCTGCATCAGGTCGACTTCCACCTGGAAAGGGCCAGAACCGATCACAGCAATGTCTTCATCGACGTTCTCAGAAGCGCTCTGGAAATTTCCTGTCAGCCCCAACCCTAAGGTGTCGACCCAGAGCCTGCGAAGCCGAGTCTTGTCCAGGCCGCCTACGGCAATCTGCTGAATTCCGAGCACTTTGAATGGTCTTTGGTCCATCAGTTTTCTCCGGGATTGTTTATGAGTCCGACTCGTTCCGGCGCTTGAGAAAAATATCCAGTAGCTGCCTGGCTGCAAGCGTCGGCGGCATCCTTCCCTCGCTGGCCGCCGCCTCGAGTGACGGTATTCGCCGGCGGACCTCGGGATCGCTTTGCAGAGCGGAAACCAGGCTGTCATGGACTTCGGACCACATCCAGGTTCTGGCCTGGGCAGCTCTTCGGCTTTCAAACTCACCACTGGCCTTGAGCACATCCTGGTGACGCAGCGCAGTCTCCCAGGCTTTGTCGATTCCGACACCGTCCCGGGCAGAGCAGGTCTGAACTTCGACACGCCAGTCGGCGGAACGTGGATGGAGCAGGCGCAACGCACTGCGGTAGTCCGCTGCAGAACGCCCCGCGAGAGCCTCCAACTCACCATCCGCCTTGTTGATCAGGATCAGATCGGCTAATTCCATGATGCCGCGCTTGATGCCCTGGAGTTCATCGCCCCCCCCGGGCAACAACAGCAGCATGAACATGTCTGTCATTTCCGCAACGCGGGTCTCTGACTGTCCCACACCGACGGTTTCCACGATGATCACGTCATAACCCGCAGCCTCGCAAAGAATCAGCGCCTCCCGGCTACGCCGGGTGACGCCTCCCAGCGTCTTGCCAGCGGGTGAGGGACGGATATAGGCTTCCTGGCGACGTGAAAGTAATTCCATTCTCGTTTTGTCACCGAGGATCGACCCCCCGCTGATCGCCGAGGAAGGATCCACCGTGAGCACCGCCACCCGGTGTCCTTCATCGATCACATGGTTTCCCAGCGCTTCGATGAAAGTGGATTTACCTACGCCGGGAACACCGGAGATTCCCAGGCGAATGGAATTTCCGGAGTGCGGAATCAAATGTTCAAGCAGGAGACTTGCGGCAGTCATGTGGTCTGCCCGGGTGGACTCGATCAGGGTAATGGCGCGGGCCAGCGCCCTTCTATCTCCTGCCAGCAAACTGGCGGCAAGCACTTCAGCGTTCTGCACGGCTGAATCCTGCGCCACCGGGTTACTCTAACTCCAGGATCTTGTCATCAACCGCCAGGTTTGCGCCAGGTTCAAAATTGACGCTGACGACTACACCGTCTCGCTCGGCATAAAGCGTGTTTTCCATTTTCATGGCTTCGAGCACGGCCAGTTCCTGGCCCGCACTCACGGTATCTCCCTCTTTCACCGACAGCGAGACCAACAGCCCCGGCATCGGTGAAAGCAGGAATTTTGACATATCCGGCGGCGACTTGACCGGCATGATTTTCAGGAGTTCGGCGGCACGCGGAGTGATGACCATGACATTGGCCTGGGATCCGTTGTGGAAAAGCCGGTAAGTCTGCATCCGGCGTTCGACCTGGACAAATATTTCCCTGGCATTGATGGTGCCGGTAAAAAGTGGCTGTCCAAACTGCCAGTTACTGCGAACGGCATAAGTTTTGTCGCGGTATTCCACGTCGTGCCCGCCTTCCACTGGAACGATAGAGACCTCGTGGTACTCGTTATTCATTACGACCACCCAGTCCTTTGGCACGCGGCGCTCATGCCCGGACAACTGGCCGTCAATCTGCGCAGCACGATCCCGGTAACTTCGCATCATGGACGCGACCACTGACACCATGATGGACGGATCCTCCTGGGGCAGATCAGCCGGATGAAAGCCTTCAGGATATTCATCTCCGATCAGGTTAGTACTCATGTCTCCGCTTACAAATCGCGGATGCACCATCAAGGCTGACAGAAAACTGATGTTGCAGGACACGCCGCGGATCAGGAAACGATCCAGCGCCGTGCGCATATGCGCCCTGGCCTCCTCGCGATCGGCGCCGTAAGTAATCAGCTTGGCAATCATCGGATCATAGAACATGGAAACCTGCCCGCCCTCAAAGACCCCGGTATCGACCCGGACGTGAGCGTCTTCGGCCGGTGGGCGGTAGTACACCAGGCGACCCGTGGAAGGCAGGAAATTTCGGAAGGGGTCTTCAGCATAAACACGGGATTCCATCGCCCAACCGTTGATGCCAATGTCCGCCTGGGAAATCGGAAGTTTCTCTCCGTCAGCAACCCGAATCATAAGCTCCACCAGGTCAACTCCGGTGATCAGCTCGGTCACCGGGTGCTCAACCTGCAGGCGGGTATTCATTTCCAGGAAATAGAAATTGCGCTGGCCATCGACGATAAACTCGACGGTCCCGGCAGATTCATAGTCCACAGCCCTGGCCAAAGCAATGGCCTGCGCGCCCATCTGCTGACGGGTTTCTTCATCGATAAAGGGCGAGGGCGCCTCTTCGATCACTTTCTGGTGACGTCTTTGCAGGGAACATTCGCGTTCATTCAGATGAACCACGTTGCCGTGACCGTCGGCAATGAGCTGAATCTCAATGTGCCGCGGTTCCTCGATGAATTTTTCCACGAAAATGCGATCATCACCGAAACTGGAGCGGGCTTCATTGGCAGCCCTTTCGAATCCGTCCCGGCACTCATCATCATTGTGTGCCACACGCATGCCTTTTCCGCCGCCACCCGCGGTGGCTTTCAGCATCACCGGGTAACCCAACTCGTTGGAAATTTTCACGGCGTGTTCGGCATCCTGCAGAACTTCTGTGTAGCCAGGTATGGTATTCACCCCGGCCGCATCGGCCAGTTTCTTTGAGGTAATTTTGTCCCCCATTGCTTCGATGGCGCGGGTCTTCGGGCCAATGAAAACGATACCCGCCTTGGCCAGCAGTTCACAAAATGCGGAGTTTTCGGACAAAAAGCCATAGCCGGGATGCACGGCCTGGGCGCCGGTATCCAGGCAAGCCTGCAGAATCCTGTCCATCAACAGGTAACTTTGCGTCGAAGGAGGAGGGCCGATGTTCACGGCCTCATCCGCCAACTGCACATGCAGCGCATCGCGATCGGCATCGGAGAAGACAGCTACCGTCTTGATCCCCATTTTGCGGGCAGACTTGATAACACGGCAGGCGATTTCACCGCGATTGGCAATCAGGATTTTGTCAAACACTGGCAGTCCCTCGAATCTGGTGCACTACAGTGGAATGTTGTCGTGTTTACGCCACGGATTTTCCAGCTTCTTGTCCCGTAACATGGCCAGCGAACGGCAAATGCGTTTGCGCGTGGCATGAGGCGCGATCACATCGTCTATGTATCCACGACTGCCGGCAATAAATGGATTGGCAAATTTACTCCGGTATTCCTCTGTGCGTTCGGCAATTTTTTTCTCATCGCCGAGGTCTTCCCGAAAGATGATTTCAACGGCTCCCTTCGGGCCCATAACCGCGATTTCCGCGCTGGGCCAGGCGAGGTTAACGTCGCCGCGAAGATGCTTGGAGGCCATCACGTCGTAGGCTCCACCATAAGCCTTGCGCGTGAT
>JAHEFT010000055.1 GCA_024640025.1 Chromatiales bacterium | reverse complement strand
GATCCAGATGGGTAATTTGATGTCCATTTATCCGGGTCCGGCAGCGCTGGCTTTTGGCGGGATGGTGGTATTTACCATGCTCGCCGCCAACAGTCTCGATCCAAAGATGTTCTGGGATGATAATGAGTGACGCCAATTCCAAACAAACGACACCCGCCAAAATTGCACCATTGCGGCGGATTTCCCCGTTATGGCTGATTCCGGTTGTAACGCTCATGGTCGGGGCGGTGATCCTCTACGACAACTGGTCCAAACGCGGGCCTCTGATCACCCTGGAGTTTGCAACCGCGGAAGGCCTGGAAGCCGGAATTACGAAAATCAAAACCCGGGAAGTGGAAGTGGGGGAAGTGGAAGAAATCCAGCTGAAGCCGGACCTGAATGGCGTCATTGTCACGGCACGCATGCATTACGAAGTCAAAAAGCTGCTGGCAGAGGACTCCCGTTTCTGGGTGGTGCAACCCACGGTTTCCCTGACGGGGGTGTCGGGCCTGGGCACGCTTTTGACCGGGCAATATATTCGGTTTTCGCCGGGAAGCAGCACGAAGATGGCCGACCATTTTACCGGCCTGGACGCACCTCCGCTGACACCGCTGAGGACCCCAGGTCTGCGCATCATGTTGACCACCGATGGGGATTTTTCATTCTCCAAGGGTGATCAGATTCATTACCGGGGAATCACGGTCGGCAAAATCGAGAGCGTCGACTTGAATTTTGCCGAGAACAAGATCTATTACAGTGCGTTTATCCAGGCACCGTATCATCAATTGATCACGGCGGAGACCCGTTTCTGGAAAGCCAGCGGTATCCGGGCTGAACTGACCAGCGAAGGTCTTGCCGTGGATACCGGAACGCTCGATACCCTGATCCTGGGCGGTATTTCGTTCTCTACGCCGGACGGTCAACTGGACGGGGAAACAGCAGCCGAGCAGTCCCTGTTTTACGTTTACCCCAACCGCAGCGCAATCAAGGCAAAACAATACCTGTACTCGATTCGATACTGGGTCATGGTCACGGACAGCGTGAGCGGTCTGAATGTGGGTGCAGCAGTGATGCACCGTGGCGTGCAGGTCGGCAAGGTTGTCCGCACGGATTACGTGCCGGAAGGCGGCAACCTGCTCGATAAGAACATGGATATTCCGATCATGATCGAGATCAATCCCGGCCGCCTGGGCATGCCGGATTCCGAAGAAAGTCTGAAGCGGGCCACCGCCGACATCAATACCTGGATCGGCCAGGGACTGACGGCGACCATCAAAACGCAGAACATCCTGCTTGGCCAACGCATGGTGGATTTGAATTACGACGGCCCGGGCAATATCGGTGAACCGGAGTACATGATGGATCTTGCCATCATTCCAACCGGTGTCGACACCATCGAAAAATTTACCCAGAGCATCGAGGCGTTCATCACCAAGGTAAACCGCCTGCCGCTTGAATCGATAACCGAAAAACTGCAGACGCTGCTGGACGATGGTTCCGAGGCAGTAACCAGCTTCAGGGATCTGGCGCAATCGGGCCAGGCGCTGGTCGACAACGACCGCAATGCCGCACTGATCGAGCAACTGACATCTACGCTGAACTCCGTCGATGCGCTGGCACACTCGTTCTCTAGCGAGTCGCAAACCAATGCGGAACTGGTGTCTCTGTTGCAATCCATGGCGGCGCTGTTCGAGGAATTGAAGCCGTTGATCAATGACCTGAAGCAAAAACCCAACAGCCTGGTATTTCCTTACAAGCAGGAAGAAGAAGCCGAACCTAAGAGGAAGCAACCATGATGGTTAGACATTTTTTGGTTTTCTGCCTGGTTGCAGCGTTGGCGGCTTGTGCATCTGCGCCGGAGTCCAAGTCCTACTACCTGCTGGCGCCGCCGGTTGTTAGCGCTGAAATCAGCGGGGCCGGGGATAAGCGGCCAACGCTGGTGATCGAAAGCGTCGAATTGGCGGAATACCTGCGTCAGTCCGGACTGGTTATGCAATCCGGAGAGAACCAGTTGACCATTTCCAGAACCCACTTATGGGCGGAAAGCCTGGACCAGGCCGTGCCGAAAGCGTTACTCGGCCAAATGCAGCAGAAGTCGGAAAACTACCGGTTCTATCTGAAGTTTTCGGACTACGTCAGCCAGACGGATTACCGCTTACGCCTGCACATCGAAAGCCTGCAGGCGACCGATCGGGGCGAAGTCGTTGCCAGCGGCCGGTACCAGCTGATTTCAAATGCCGACCCGGCCAATCCGGTATCTGCGAATTTTTACTTCAGGCAGCATCTGACCGCCGACGGTTATGCTCATGCGGTAGAACAAATGCGAACGCTCTTGGGGCAGATCGCCGGGGTGATTCTTGATTCCCTGAATGACCTGGAAGGGTCAGGCGATTAATTCACCCCAAGCCAGACTTTTTCAAGTATTATTCTTGGCAACCAACGCCGAAATGCCGGCTTCGGTATTGAATTTATCCTGTACTTTCTTACACTCTCTCTGGTTCACGCCAAGAGGGAAAGGGGTTTTTTAGTGGCAACAAAAATTTTAATGGTAGATGACGAGCCCGATGCGGAGCTACTGTTTCGCCAGAACTTCCGGCGCGAAATGCGCAAGCAAAAATACGACTTCCTGTTTGCTCAGTCCGGCGAAAAAGCCCTTGAGCTGCTGGACGGAGCGGAACAACCGGAAGTGCTGGTCGTGCTTTCCGATATCAACATGCCGGGCATGGGCGGCATGGAACTGCTGGATGAAGTGAAAAAACGCTGGCCGCACTTGCCGGTCATCATGATTACTGCATATGGTGATATCGGAACAGAAGCTAAAGCAAAAGAAAAAGGCGCCGATCAACTGGTGCCGAAGCCGGTCGACTTTCCGCAACTGAAAGCAGCCCTGGCGAGCATGGCGCTGGAGGCGGCATCTTGAGCCAGAGCGCCCGGATCATGGTGGTCGATGACGAACCGGATGTGGAGGCGCTGGTCAGCCAGCGATTCCGCCGCGAAATTCGCAAGGGTGAATTGGAATTCGTGTTCGCTCACGACGGACAGGAAGCGCTGGATTTGCTGGCAAGTGACCCGGATGTGCTGATGGTGTTGTCCGACATCAATATGCCGCGGATGGATGGTCTTACCCTGCTCGGGCACCTCGAGGATCAGCACGAGGCGCTGAAAACCGTGGTGGTTTCGGCCTACGGCGACATGGACAACATCCGCACGGCAATGAACCGTGGCGCCTTCGATTTTGTTACCAAACCGATCGATTTTTCTGACCTGGAAACAACGATCCGAAAAACGCTAAGCTACGTGAACTTGCACAGTGAGCTGCAAAAACAGAAGGCAGAAGCGGAACTGGCGCGCGCCAGCCTGTCACGTTATTTTTCGCCCAGCGTGGCCGAAGCCCTGTCCACCGGGACCCAGGAGCTGAGACCCGGAGGCAAGCGGCAGGAAGCAACTTTCCTGTTCACTGACCTGCAGGGATTCACGCCACTGGTTGAATCGACCGATTCTGATGTGATCGTCACATTGCTGAACGGTTATCTCGACGGCGTGGCAAAGATTATTTTCCGGCATGAAGGCACGGTCATGAAGGTGATCGGAGACGCGGTTCACGCGATCTTCGGCGCGCCTGTCCAGCAACCGGATCACGCAGCCAGGGCGGTCGCCTGCGCCATGGAGATTGACGCCTTCGCGGAGAATTTCAAAGAGCAGTGGCAAGCCAAGGGTGTGAACCTGGGCTCGACACGGATCGGCATCAACACCGGTGACGCCATCATCGGAAATTTTGGCGGCGACTCCTTTTTTGACTACACGGCCTACGGTGATGCCGTGAACACCGCCGCCCGCCTGGAAACCGCCAACAAAACCCTGGGAACGCGGATTTGCGTCAGCGAAAGTGTCGTCGCTCAAATTGACGATTTCCAGGGCCGTCCGTCCGGGCATCTCCAGTTGGCGGGTAAATCCGGTGAACTCTCCGCCTTTGAGCCGTTAAGTGCGGAACAGGCCAGCTCTCCGGAGATGAAGGCTTACCGTGCGGCTTTCGATCTCCTGGCAAAAGGTGACGATACGGCCCGCCAGGCCTTTGCCGGCCTGCTCGCGATCATGCCGGACGACCCGCTTGCCCTGTTTCACCTGCAGCGGGCGCTGGCTGGCGAAAAAGACGTGATCATTGACGCCAGCAGAAAATAGCCAGGGAGAAGAAGATGACGAAAGATCTCGATTCTGCTATTGAAGGCGAGTCTTCGGTTGATGAAACTGAGCTTTTAGAGCGCGTCGCCAGCCTGGAGTATGCGGGCGCGGTCAGGGCACTGTTGCCTTTTGTCGTTCCCGCCATGCTGGTGGCGACCTTGTACGTTATCGGCGCGACCGGCCTGGGCATTTTAGCCACCTACGCGGTTATCCCGCTGATCGTTGTATTCCTGGCCGTGGGCATTACCGTTTGGATTTATTTCGACAAAAAGGATTTCGATCCGCAGGCGAAGGTTGCGCCGCGCGATGCGCACATGCTGGTTTACCTGGCGCTGGCCCGCAGCATCGGCCTGGGCACCTTCAATTCTTTTGGACTGACGATGGTCGGTCCGCAAGAGCAAACGGCCCTGTTGATGGGGGCGGTCATGGCCGGCACCCTGGCGTTGACCACCAACGTGCGCGCTATCACCCTGGCCTTCGGCATGCCCAACATCTTTATTGTCTGGGGCATGACGTTGTGGCTGGGGATCATGGACTTCTGGTTGTGCGTGGTTGTTTTTTCCGTGCTCATTGGCCTTGTCTATTTGAGCTCAACGCGCGCGCGGGCAGCCCGGGTGGACCTGATGCGCGTGACGCTCAGCAGTGAAAAAGCCATCCAGGAACGGCTCGCCACGGAGGAAAAGCTGCGCATCGCAGAACAAAAATCCGCGAAGAAGGATCTTGAGCAGCAGGCGGCAGCAAGGCAAATGCAGGAAAACCTGATCGGGGCGATCTCCTTTTCGGTCGTGTTGTCGGAAGGTGATGAGATCCTGGTGGCGACACCGGAAACCCTGCGCCAGTTCAAGATCCGGGAGGACAAGCCTGAAGATATGACGATGTCGCAATATTTCGTCGACACAGAGGATCAACAGCGCATCATCGAAATCCTCCGGAAGCACGGGAAAATCGATAACCACGAAGTACTCATGCATGATCGGGAAGGCGAGCAGTTCTGGGTTGCCGTTTCATTACGCCCGCTGGTTTACGACGGAAGGGATTGCTGGCTGAATTCCATTTACAACATCGATGCGCGCAAACACATGGAGCAGGACCTCGCCGCGGCAAGGGATAGCGCCGAAGAGGCGGTGGTCAAACTTAAAGACGCCCAGCAATCCCTGATACACGCCGAGAAAATGGCCAGCCTGGGCCAGCTGACTGCGGGCATTGCGCACGAGATCAAGAATCCGCTCAACTTCGTCAATAACTTTTCCAAGCTGGCGGCCGAGATGATGGACGAACTGGCGGAAGTGCTGGCTGAACCGATCGCCGCAATGGATGAGGAAGAACGGGACGACGCCGAAGACCTGATCGAAACGGTAAAGGGCAACCTGTTGAAAATCGACGAGCACGGCCGCCGTGCTGACAGTATCGTCAAGAACATGCTGCAGCATTCGCGTGAGGGCACGGGAGACAAGCAGGCCGCCAATCTGAATGCACTGGCCGAGGAGGCGATGAACCTCGCTTACCACGGTGCACGGGCCAATGACCAGGGTTTCAACATTACCCTGGAGTCTGCGCTTTCCCCCGATGTCGGGGAAATCGATTGTATTCCGCAGGAAGTGCAACGCGTTATTTTGAACCTTTGTTCGAACGGCATGTACGAGGCGGTTAAATCAGCGGCGGCAGGTGGTAGCGAAGCGCCGTTGTTGCGCGTGACCAGCCGTGTAGACAACAATGATTACGTGGTTGAAGTGACGGATAACGGCGGTGGCGTTCCCGAAGAAATCAGGGAAAAAATCTTCCAGCCCTTTTTCACCACCAAGCCGACCGGGGAAGGGACCGGCCTTGGCCTTTCGATGAGCTACGATATCATCAAGCAACACGGCGGCCTGCTGAGCCTGGTCAGTGAGGTGGGTAAGGGAACGACTTTTCAGATACGCCTGCCGCGGTAATTTGTCTGGACGATCGAGTACAACAGGATGTAGGAATGTTCGAATTAAAACGGATTGCAGGTGGATTGGCTTTCCTGCTTTCGGTGTTATTGATTATCCCCCTTCCGGCAATAGCCATTCAATGGGGGCCTGTAAAGGTCGCGGGCAGGGAAATCTGGCCTGGTACCAACTTGCGCTTTCCCTATGGCAGCGAGACCAGCTTTGAGAGCGCCTACCTGGACGCGCCGGTGTTCGTGGCCCGCGGCAGCCGGGCGGGACCCGCACTTTGCATCACGGCGGGCATTCATGGCGATGAGATCAACGGCACGGAAATCGCCCGGCGGGCCTTCAGCTGGATCGACCCGACCTTGCTGTCGGGAACCGTCATCGTTTTTCCGATGGTGAACGCAGCCGGTGTGCGCACCGGCAACCGTTATATGCAGGACCGGCGCGATCTGAACCGGGAATTTCCGGGACGCAGCAACGGCAGTGTCACGGCGATTGTCGCCAACACGCTGTTTACCGAAATCAAGCGCAACTGCGATTACCTGGTGGATCTTCACACCGGGTCATTCAGCAGAAGCAACCACCCTCAAATTCGAGTCACCAGCAAGAACCCCAGGGCATTGGATATTGCCAGGCACTTCGGCGTTGGCATCATCGTGTTGAGCAATGGGCCGAAAGGCAGCATCCGCCGCGAAGCATCCGATGCCGGAATTCCTTCGATTATTTACGAAGCCGGTGAACCCTCGCGGTTCGACCTGGAGCAGATTGCAGCCGGTGTCCGCGGGATCGAAAGCCTGATGGACTACCTGGGTATGAGCGAGAGCTCCAATGACCTGCGGGTGCCCGAGTCGAACATTTACACAAAGACAAGCTGGGTGCGCGTGCCCGCTGGCGCCGGCGGCTATTTCTTTCCGACGGTTGAGTTAGGGCAGGCGGTCAGCAAAGGTGATCGCCTGGGTACCATCATCGATCCCCTGACAGACCGGCTGACCGCGATCGAGGCGTCCTCCAGCGGCGAGGTGATCGGAATGGCTGCCGCACAGATCGTCCTGTCGGGATATGCACTGGTCCATCTTGGTGTTGCTCACCGATAGTGAGCGACATTGCCTCAGATGACAGCCGAAGCCTTACCGTTCAGGGGTTGCATCGGTCGATTCGGGACCGGCCTGCTCAGGGATTTACGCCTGCAGTCTTCATGGATTTCAGGTGCTCAGCAAGGAACTTGTCCATTTTTCCGTAGAAATCGTAACGGTTCTCTTCCTTGCGAAAGCCGTGACCTTCGTCTCTTTTCACCATCAACTCGTAATCCACACCCGACTTCTTCATGGCTTTTTCCATCACCTTGGCATGCTTGATGCTGACACGCGGATCCTTTTCGCCATAAGCCATAAACACCGCGGCCTGGATTTTGTCCGCATGGTTTGCCGGTGAATATTGCTCCAGGAATTCTTCCTCTTTATCCGGATCACCCACCATGATTTTCAGCTGTTCTTCACTGGCCGCCCAGGCATCCGGTGTGGTTTCGAATAGCAAAGGTATGTCGGTTACGCCAACATAATTAATGCCACATTTATACAATTCCGGCGTGAAGGTCAGGCCGGCCATCGTGGCATATCCACCGTAACTGGCGCCATAGATGCAAACACGGTCGGCATCTGCAATCCCCTGGTCAATCGCCCACTGAACCGCATCGGTCACATCATTCTGCATGGCCTGGCCCCATTGTTTCCAACTGGAACGCAGATGATCCATGCCAAAACCGACCGACCCGCGGAAATTCACCTGAATCACGGCATAGCCCCGGTTAGCCAGGAACTGTAGCTCCGGATTGTATCCCCAGCCGTCTCGTGCCCACGGGCCGCCATGCGGGTTCACGATCAGCGGCAGATTCTTACCATCACTGTCAGCTGGAACCGTCAGGTAGCCATGTAACTGTGTGCCGTCCCGGGCCTGGAAAGAATAGGGCTTCACCTCGGACATTTTCGAAGACTCGACCCACGGGCGGGAATCCGCCATCCATTCGAGCCTCCGGTTTGCAAAATCGAACAGATAATACTTGGGCGGCTGCGTGGAACTTGAAGCCGCAATAACACCGATGGTTTCCGCATCATCCAGACTGATCAGCCGGTTAATGGTATCCGGCAAGACCTGGTCGATGGCGTCCATGGTGCTTTTCCAGGCCTCATCGAGATAGACTATCTCCGGTTCTCCAACCATGTAGGAGATGCCGATCATGTCACGCATTTTTTTGTTCTGGATCAAGGAACAGCAATCCACAACAGGGTGTTCGTAAACAAGCTTCCCGAAGGTCTTGGTTTCAAAGTTGTATTCATAGATTGCCGACTTGTCGCGGGCTTCGCCTTCAGGTGTCAGGTTCGAGGAGACGTAGCCAGTTTTACCGTCACCCGTGATGCCGGCCGGCATGAATGAAGGTGAATCAAAACGGGTCCGGGTAATGGTTTCCCACTCATCCTGTTCGGGGTCTTTGAGCAACATGAAGCCAACCTCCAGGCCGTCCTGGTACGTTGCGCCCATCACGTTGCCGTCCCAATCCGTGAACCAGCTGGTAATGGTTCCCGGGTTCCGCACAACGAGCCTGGTTTTGCCGTTGATGATGTTCATCCTGAAAACGTCGGGATAGGCTGCATGCTTTTCATTACTGCTGACCAGCACCCAATCCGGTTCGTCTTCAAGGACGTCAAGGACGCGAACAATTCTCAGCTTGGACCTGCCGCCGCTACTGATGACTGAAGCCAATGGCTCGACCAGCGTACGCGGCATACTGCCATCGGTATTGACAGCGAATATACCGAAAGACTCGCTTCCGTCCTTGTCCATGAAGAACAGCAGGCGTTCGTTATTGGCCCACATGAATCCGCTGACATCCTGTTTCGTAATATTAGTGACTGCCCGCGCTTCCCGGGTTTTCAGGTCGATCACGGCCAGGTTCATGCGGCCATTGAGGTTTACCATGGCAGCCAGTTCTTTGCCGTTGGGTGAGAGTTCAAATCCGGCAAACTCCGGGTTCTTGAAGAAATATTCCAGCGACAGGTTTTCAGCCACAGCATTTTTCATGGTCAGCACGGACAGGAGTGCCGCGCCAAGAAGGTATTTGAGTTTCATTTTCATCCTCTCTGTTTTTTCGGCCGGAAAAGCGGACCTATGTGATGGACTCCCGCAAAATGACCGCCAAAATTCATTTTAGCAAGCCCTATTCCCGGGTGCAGTGCCAAAAGGCCCGGGCCGGCCATGTTGTTGCGCCGACAGGATGAAGACACAAAGGCTAGTGTGCCTGGTGATGGTGAAGTCAAGAATGTGAGTTTAATAGTGCAGGTGCGCCAGTACCTGTCCCACCCTTGGCTGAAAGACGATTACTATCTGCGCAGCAACCGGCGTCTGATTGCGGTAGATATGCGGCTGCGTGGCCAGGAACAGCAGGCTATCGCCTTCATCAAGTTGAAACTCCTGTTTGTCGATCAGGCAAATCAGAGTCCCTTTCAAGACGTATACAAGCTCCTCGCCTGAGTGGGTTATCTGGCTGCCGCTGCTGCTGCCCGGTTCGATGGTCATCAGGAACGGTTCAAGCTGCTGGTCGGGCAGGCCGCTTCCCAGGTTTTCCATCTTCACTCCTGCCGTTTCGGAAACCGGCCTATCGCCTTTCCTGAAGTGAACGATCAAACCGTCGCCATGTTGCTCGAAGAACGCCGTTATCGGCACTTCCAGGGCGGTCGCCAGACTGTGCAGGGACGAAACAGTGGGCGAATTTTCCCCCCGCTCGATCAGGCTGATCGCGTTGGTGGAAAGTTCACTTATTTTCGCCAACGCCCTGAGTGACAGACCCTTCCTGGTGCGCAGTTCCCTGATGCGCTGACCAACGGCAATTGCTCGGTTCATCTCGTGCTTCCTGAGGTTTTTCGACCTAAATGTACAAATATAAAGGACAAATATCAAGTATAGTGGTAAAATTTAATTGAATAGGACAGAGGTGCCAGCACAGACATCAAGGAAAGGAACCGCCATGAAACGATTAACCACTATGCTGCTTTCGGTGTTGCTAGCAGTTATCTCTTACCAGGCAACCGCGGCAGAAACAAATTCGATCTCCGGCCGGGTGTATTGCGATCTCAACCAGAACGGCACTTGCGATTGCGAAGAAGGCGGTCTGGAAAAAATACATATTCAAATATTTGCCGACCGCTGCGGCGGCACACCTTTGCAGACCATTACATCCGACAGGGAAGGCAATTTCACATTTCATGATTTTATTCCGGCGACATATTTTATCCGTGCGGATCTCAAATACGTTTGCGGAGGTCGTTTGCCGACCACCGGAACTTGCCGGGAGGTCGAACTGGCAGCAGGCGAAGCCGTTTCCCTCGAGCCATTCAGCTTTTCAGATTATGGCCAGTGATCCTGTCCAGGGCGCGCTCGGCAGGTCAGTACGGAGGTATAACGGCTTTTAGCAGGAGGGCGAACAGCGACACTGGCGAACCGGTACAGAATGATTGTTATATTAGAATTATCTTATTTAAATGTACAATTGATGGGGCCGATTGAGCTTTGCTATTTCCACCCAGTTATCCAACAGCCGCGTGATCAGCCTCACCCAATGTGTGTGACCTGGCCCATTGCTCGATCTGGTTCTTGAGAATGCTCCATTCCTGGTGGAGCGGGCAGGGATGTTGCGCGTCACAATTACCCAGGCCAAAAAGGCAGTGATCCGCGGACGGCTCGAAATCCACGGCCCGTAAAATATCCAGGAATCTGACTTCTGAAAGCGGCTTCGCGATCACAAACCCGCCATTGTGTCCTTTTTTTGCATCGAGAATTCCGTACTCGGTCAGTCTTCTCATTATCTTGGAAAGGAAATGCTCCGGCACGCCAACGGCTTTGGAAAGATCACGGGCCCGGACCCTCTTCGCGGGATCCAGGAGCGCCATATAGGTCATCACACGCAGGGCGTATTCGGCGGGTCGGCTCAGGTACATTCCGATAGTTTACATGGAGCGCCGGATGTTTAAAGAACTTACCATCTCAATGGAATTGACAGTCCATTGAGATGGTATTAGGTTGGGACAGTTAGCTGCACAAAAACGTAAAAATTTCATCTGAAATACATCACCAGCGCACAAGAAATGGATAACAGGATGACGACCACCGCGCCAGAATACGAATACAACAAAAAGAAACAGATTTCCGTCCTCAGCATGAACACACTGGCCTTTATGGTGAACTTTGCCGTGTGGACCATGTTTTCCGTCATTGGGATCAAGATCAAGCAGGAACTGGGACTCAGTGAGACCGAGTTCGGACTGCTGATCGCTACCCCCATACTGACGGGATCCCTGGTGCGCTTGCCGCTGGGTGTCCTTACCGACCGCTTCGGCGGACGGACGGTTTATTTTATCCAGATGCTGCTGGTCGCGGTTGCAACGTATGGACTGCATTTCGCAACCCAGTTCTGGCAGTACCTGCTGATTGGACTGTGCATCGGTTTGGCAGGCGGTTCGTTTGCCATTGGCATCGCCTACACGTCGGCCTGGTTCGGTAAAAAGCAGCAGGGCCTTGCGATGGGCATTTTTGGCGCCGGTAATGCCGGTGCAGCGCTGAATATATTTGTCGCGCCGATGATCATTGTGGCCATGGGCTGGCGTGCCGTGCCCGTGGTTTACTCCATCACCATGATCGTAATGGCCTTTGTTTTCCTGCTTTTCACCTACAATGACCCCCAATTGGAAGATCGTCGGCGGAACGGCAGCTTTCCGTCCCTGGGCGAGCAATTCAAGGCCCTGACTGAAACACGTGTGTGGCGCTACGGCCTCGCCTACTATTTCGTTTTTGGCGGATTTGTGGCCCTTTCGCTCTGGTTGCCCAAATACTACATGGCCGAGTATGGCCTGGAGTTGAAGCAGGCAGCCCTGATCTCGTTGATTTTTGTTTTACCTTCCGGTGTCATCCGCGCACTGGGCGGCTGGTTCTCGGACAAGTATGGCGGTGATACCGTTACCTGGTGGGTATTCTGGGTTTGCATCATCTGTTTGTTCTTTTTGTCCTACCCGCAGACATCCGTAACCATTCACAGAATCAACGGTGATCTCACCTTCAGTGTTGGAACGGGCGTTGCGCTGTTCACATTGTTAGCTTTCGTCGTCGGCCTGGCCCAGGGCATAGGCAAGGCCAGTGTGTACCGGAGCCTGGCGGATCATTACAGCGGGAATATGGGCACCGTCGGCGGCCTGGTCGGCGTTATCGGCGGCCTCGGCGGTTTCACCCTGCCGATCATGTTCGGTGCCGCGGTTGATGCGACCGGTGTTCGCAGCACCGCGTTCATGCTGATGTTCGGCGTCCTCGCCCTGGTCATGATCTGGACCTGGATGGCGGCCAGGGGCGAACGTGAAGCAGTCCTGGCAAGACATCCGGGTCTGCGTGAACAGATGGCCCAGGAAGAGTTGGCCGCGCCGGTTGCCACCGCTGGCCGCTGGCTGAGCCATTGGCGTCCGGACGACGAAGAATTCTGGAGAATGGGCGGGCGGGCCATTGCCCTGCGCAACCTGATCTTTTCCATGCCGCCGTTGTTATTGTCCTTTGCGGTGTGGATTGTCTGGAGTGTCGTGGTGGTCGAGCTTCCGCGGATCGGCTTCCAGTTCACCACCAGTGAGCTGTTCTGGCTGGCCGCCGCCCCCGGTCTTTCGGGTGCAGCGTTCAGGCTGCTGTACTCATTTGTCGTTCCCATTTTCGGCGGACGCAACTTCACGATATTCAGCACCTTGACCCTGCTTGTTCCCACCTTGTGGATGTCGTTGGCCGTTCAGAATCCGGATACCAGTTACATCGTATTCGTCTTCATTGCGCTTCTTTGCGGCCTGGGCGGCGGTAATTTTTCCGCGAGCATGGCCCACATCAGTTTCTTTTTCCCCAGGAAAAAGCTCGGTACGGCCCTGGGATGGAATGCCGGCGCTGGCAACCTGGGCGTGGGTATCATGCAGGCCGTCGTACCGCTGGTCATCTTCAGTGGTGCGCTGGCCTTCAAAGGCGGTCTTTCCCAGACCTACGAGGTGGGAGGAGTCACCAGCCAGGTCTGGCTGCAGAATGCCGGACTGATCTGGATACCGTTCATCCTGCTTGCGGCCATCGGTGCAGCGTTTGGCCAGAACAACCTGCGTGGCGTCCAGGAATCCTATGGCGAAAGAACAGCGATATTCGGGCAGAAGCACGCCTGGATACTGGGTTGGCTTTATACCGGTACTTTTGGTTCCTTCATCGGATTCGCGGCGGCCTTTCCTATCCTTTTGGCCGTGCTGTTTCCCGAAACCGGCGCACTTAAATGGGCCTTCGTCGGACCGTTGGCCGGCGCCCTGATCCGGCCGCTTGGCGGCTGGCTTTCAGATCGAAGCGGCGGCGCCAGGGTTACATTCTGGAATTTCATCGTCATGTTCGTGGCTGGAATCTGGATATTGTCGAGCCTGCCTTCGGAAACAGGCGGCGGTAGTGTCACCGGATTTTTTGCGGCCTTCATGCTGCTGTTCATCACGGCGGGCATCGGCAACGGCTCGGTCTTCCACGTGGTGCCGGCCGTTTTCCGAAAACTGCACCGGCAATCCGCCGAAGGCAAAGACCAGGCCGAACAGGAAGCCGCGATTACGGCGGGCGATGTCGATGCATCAGTTGCCCTTGGTTTTACCAGCGCCATCGCCGCCTTGGGCCTGTTTTTCATTCCCGCCCTGGTTGCGACATCGATCCAGGCAATGGGCTCGCCTCATTTTGCCCTGGTGGTATTCAGCGTGTTTTACCTGAGTTGTGTCCTGGCGACATGGTGGTGGTACAAGCGCAAAGATGCGGAAGCGCGATGCGACTAACAGCTCGTGTAACAAAAAATTTCCGGGGCAAAGCGCCCTGAAACAACATCGGCAAGCTTAGGAGATCCTGATGGCTAAAGATATTCAGACTTGGAATCCGGAAGACGCACAGGAGTGGGCAGCGTCGGGTAAATCCATTGCGACCCGCAACCTGTGGATTTCCATTCCCAGCCTGTTGTGCGGCTTTGCCGTGTGGCTTTACTGGGGCATTATCACGGTGCAGATGCTCAACCTGGGGTTTCCCTACGAAAAAGCCGAGCTGTTTTCCCTGACGGCGATTGCCGGCCTGTCCGGGGCGACTCTGCGTATTCCGAGCACCTTCTTCATTCGCATAGCGGGCGGCCGCAATTCCATCTTCTTCACGACGGCATTGCTGATGATTCCGGCCCTCGGCACCGGTATCGCACTGCAGGATGCGAACACGCCATTCTGGCAGTTTCAGCTGCTGGCACTGCTTTCCGGTATCGGCGGCGGCAACTTCGCGTCATCCATGTCCAATATCAGCTTTTTCTATCCCAAGAAACAGCAGGGGCTGGCTCTGGGGCTCAATGCCGGCCTGGGAAATTTTGGTGTAACCACGATGCAGATCCTGGTCCCGCTGAGCATGACATTCGCCATGTTTGGCGGCGACTCGATGACGTTGCAAAGCGCCAGCGGAACCCTGATCGGGAAAATCCCGGCAGGCACCGAAACCTACCTGCAAAATGCCGGTTTCGTCTGGCTGCTGTTCCTGGTGCCATTGGCCTTCCTGGGCTGGTTTGGCATGAACAATATCCGTGATGAGCACGTCTCTCCCCACATCGGCAATCCGCTAACTTCATTTGCGATTATCAGCTTTATGCTTCTGATCGCTTTCTTTACCGCCGGCAGCGGTTTATGGCTGATGCTGCCGGAGGACGCAAGCGGTTCCGGTTTTAATGTGCCCAAGGAAATTGTCCTGTTGCTGGTGGTCGTTGCGACCGTCGTGTTGCTCCGGATTATTCCCGGCGGTGTCGGCGAAAATCTGAAACGCCAGTACCAGATTTTCAGGAACAAACACACCTGGGTCATGACCGTCATCTACACCATGACCTTCGGTTCCTTCATTGGTTACGCGGCCGCTTTCGCCCTGGCGATCAAGGTCGTCTTTGGCTACCAGCACATTGAAGTAGATGGCGTAATGACCCACGACCTGGTCAACCCTAACGGACCTTCCGCCCTGATGTATGCCTGGATGGGCGCATTTATCGGTGCGCTGATCCGGCCGGTTGGCGGCATGATCGCCGACAAAATGGGCGGCGCCAAGGTCACCCAGATCATTTCCATCATCATGTTCGGCAGCGCGCTGGGTGTTGCCTATTATCTGAAACAGGCCTATTCGTCGGCTACGCCGGAGCAGTATTTCATTCCGTTCCTGTTATTGTTCCTGCTGCTCTTTGCAGCGACCGGCATCGGCAATGGGTCCACTTTCCGGACCATTTCGCAGGTGTTCAACAAGGAACAGGCCGGCCCCGTTCTCGGCTGGACATCGGCAATTGCCGCCTACGGCGCTTTTTATATCCCGCAAGTATTCGGCGAACAGATCAAGGCAACCACGCCGGAAAATGCGCTGTTTGGCTTCGCCGCGTTTTACGGTGTCTGCATCCTGATTAACTGGTGGTTCTATCTGCGCAAAGGCGCCGATTTCCACAACCCCTGAATCCCGGAGCACGTTATGAGTCATTTCCTCGACAACCTGACCTATTTCACCCGGAAAAAGCCGGAAAAATTCTCTGACGGGCATGGAATTACCACCGGGGAATCCCGGGAATGGGAGCGTGCCTACCGCGGACGCTGGTCGCACGATAAGGTCGTGCGATCCACCCATGGGGTGAACTGTACCGGCTCCTGTAGCTGGAAAATCTACGTCAAAGGAGGGCTGGTGACCTGGGAAACCCAGCAGACCGATTATCCGCGAACACGAACGGATTTGCCCAATCATGAGCCCCGTGGGTGTTCCCGGGGCGCAAGCTATTCCTGGTACCTGTACAGTTCGGCGCGCCTCAAATACCCGATGATTCGCAGCCACTTGCTGAAGTCCTGGCGCAGTCTGAAGGAGAAGTACGCGGACCCGGTGGTCGCCTGGCAGCACCTGATGGAAGACCAGGAGGCGACCAGGGCCTACAAGGCGGCACGCGGCCTGGGGGGAATGGTTCGTGGCGACTGGGATGAAGTCAACGAAATTATCGCGGCCTCGAACATCTACACCGCCAAGACCTACGGGCCCGACCGGGTCGTCGGATTTTCCCCGATCCCGGCCATGTCGATGGTGTCCTACGCCGGCGGTTCCCGCTACCTGTCGCTGATTGGCGGCACCTGCATGAGTTTTTACGACTGGTATTGTGATCTGCCTCCGAGTTCGCCGCAGGTCTGGGGTGAGCAGACCGATGTGCCGGAGAGTGCCGACTGGTACAACTCCAACTACATCATTGCCTGGGGCTCGAATGTGCCGCAGACACGCACACCGGACGCGCATTTTTTCACTGAAGTCCGTTACAAGGGAACCAAGACCGTCGCGGTCACCCCCGACTACAGTGAAGTCGCCAAGCTTTCTGACTCCTGGGTACCGGCACGCCAGGGCACAGACGCCGCGGTTGCGATGGCGATGGGTCACGTCATCCTGAAAGAATTCTACGTGGACGGCCACAGTGACTATTTCAATGAATACGTACGCAAGTACTCCGACATGCCGTTCCTGGTCATGCTGGATAAGCGCGATGGCCGCTGGGTACCCGGACGCACGCTGCGTGCCTCCGATTTCGCCGGGCAGCTCAACCACGAACATAACCCGGACTGGAAGCCGGTAGTCTTTGATGAGCACAGCCAGCAGGTTGTCGTACCCAACGGCACGATCGGCGCGCGCTGGGGCGACCAGGGGAAATGGAACCTGGAGGAAAAAAACCAGCAGGACGGCAGCGACATTCATCCGGTGCTCAGTTTCCTGGACCAGTCTGACGAAGTGCTGCCGGTCGCCTTCCCCTATTTCGGCAACCAGCAACACGATCAGCAGATTTTCGCGCACAGCAACCACGACAGCATCCTGAACCGTAAAGTACCGGTTAAAACTTTTGAACTCGCTTCCGGCACGGTCAAGGCCGTCACGGTCTTTGACCTGATGCTCGCTAACTACGGCCTGGACCGCGGACTGGATGACGACCAGGTGGCCAGGAGCTTTGATGACGATGTTCCCTACACGCCGGCCTGGCAAGAGCAAATCACCGGCGTGAAGCGTGAGCAGATTATCCAGATCGCGCGTGAATTTGCCGACACGGCTGACAAGACGCGGGGCCGCTCCATGGTGATCCTGGGAGCAGCGATCAACCACTGGTACAACATGGATATGACCTACCGCGGCATCATGAACATGCTGATCATGTGCGGTTGCGTGGGTCAGAGCGGAGGCGGTTGGGCGCACTACGTGGGCCAGGAAAAACTGCGTCCGCAAACCGGCTGGCTGCCGCTGGCCTTCGGGCTCGACTGGCACCGTCCGCCCCGTCACATGAACAGCACCTCCTTTTTCTATGCCCACTCCAACCAGTGGCGCTACGAAAAACTGGAGTTGGACGAAATTCTTTCGCCGCTGGCGGATCGTTCGGCCTGGGAAAACCAGAGCCTGATCGATTGCAATGTCCGCGCTGAACGGATGGGTTGGTTACCGTCTGCACCACAATTGGAAGAGAATCCGTTGGTGCTTTCCAAACAGGCCAAAGAAGCGGGCGTCAGCAGCATCGACTACGTCGTAGGGCGGATCAAGGACGGCAGTCTGCGGATGTCCTGCCAGGCGCCGGATGAGCCTCGTAATTTCCCGCGCAACCTGTTCATCTGGCGCTCCAACCTGCTGGGGTCCAGCGGTAAGGGGCATGAATACATGCTGAAACACCTGCTGGGCACCAAGAATGGTGTGCTGGGCAAGGACCTGGGTGAAACCGGCGGCCAGAAGCCAAGCGAAGTCGAGTGGGTTGAACAGGATACCGAAGGCAAACTGGACCTGGTTGTGACGCTGGACTTCAGAATGTCCACGACTTGTGTCTATTCGGATATCGTTCTGCCGTCCTCAACCTGGTACGAAAAGAACGACCTCAACACTTCGGATATGCATCCCTTCATCCACCCCCTGTCCCGCGCCGTCGATCCTGCATGGGAAAGCCGCAGTGACTGGGATATTTACAAGGAATTGGCGAAAGTTTACTCGGAGTTGTGCGAAGGGCACCTCGGAACGGAAACCGATATCGTCGCCTTACCCATCCTGCACGACACGCCGGCCGAGCTGGGCCAGGCGCTGGACGTGAAGGACTGGAAGCGGGGCGAATGTGACCCGGTACCGGGCAAAACCATGCCGAATTATATCGAGGTGGTGCGCCATTATCCGGATACCTACAAGAAATTTACGTCCCTGGGCCCCCTGATGTCCAGGGTCGGAAACGGCGGCAAGGGCATTGC
>JAHEFT010000123.1 GCA_024640025.1 Chromatiales bacterium | reverse complement strand
CCCTGGTACTCCGAGGGCCAGCCCATCCTGTGGTGGAGCCCGGCGCCCCGCTGTGTCCTCTACCCGGAAAACGTCTATTTATCCAGGCGCACACGGCGCCGTTATAACAGCGGAAGCTACCGGCTGACAGCTGATACCGCCTTTGCCGAGGTCGTCAAAGCCTGTGCTGGTCCACGGCCCTATGAAAGCGGAACCTGGATCACCCGGGACATGATGGCCGCTTATATAAGCCTTCATCAACTTGGCCATGCCCACTCGGTGGAGGTCTGGGAAAATGATGAACTAGCCGGCGGTATTTACGGCCTAGCCGTGGGTTCTGTATTTTTCGGCGAGTCGATGTTCAGCCACCGGACCGACGCCAGCAAACTCGCACTGGTCGGCCTGTGCCGGCAGTTGCAGGAGTGGGGTTTTGGATTGCTGGATTGCCAGGTCGGAAATCCGCACCTGTTCAGCATGGGCGCCCGGGAAATCAGCCGGGCGGAATTTGAGAAGCGGCTGAAACAGCTGACCGGAAATCCAGCGCCGGTGGAAAACTGGCGTGAAGCGGTGAGTTTCGCGGCGCGCTGGTGATCATCCCCCCGCCGATTCACCGAACAGCACCTTGAAGCGGTTCAAGGTGTCTGCATCCAGGTCACCCCGTTCCTGCGCCAGTTCCAGCACCGTTCTCGCCAAAATCCGGTAAATCTCGAGATCTTCGGGATGCGCTGCCCGGATCGCCTCGATATGGGCCTCGATTGTGCTGGTATCACCCCGCACCACCGGTCCGGTGATGGACTGGCTCGCGCCGGACCGGAACAGGTCTTCCATGGTGCTTGCCAGCAGTTGATGAGTCACCGCTGTAGCCGTTTCATCAGGAAGCCCGGCCCTCTGCTGCCATTTCTGTGCCTTCCAGGCCACGGCCTTGGTGATGTTGCTGATGATACTGACAGATGCATGGTAAAGACCGCGGTCGATCCCGGAAACGGGCAGCCAGGTTCCGCCAATGGATGTAACCAGGGGTTGGAGCATCGCAAGCGCCTCACCCGATCCTTCAGCCACACAGGCCGTGCCGGCAAACCCTTCCAGTGAAAGCGCCGTATCGGTCAGGGACCGGACCGGGTGTAATGCGGCAAGATGAATATCACCGTTGTTCAGAGGGGCGAGCACATCCAGCCCAAAACGGCCGGCGAGGTGAAACACCAGCGCGCCCCGCAATTCGCTGTTCCGTGCAGCCAGCGCTTTCGAAACTCCTTCTATCTGGTCATCGCTGGTACCGATCAGCCAGAAACCGGCTGGTTTCATCTGATCCAGGCCGGAAACGGCTGTTCCCGCTCCGATACTTCTGACGGCTTTGCGCGAAGAGGACTCGCTCCGGTTCATCACCTCCCCGATACCGAACCTGCCATGTTCCAGCCACAGCCGGGCCAGGCTACCCGCGGCCCGACCGCACCCGATGATATTGATCTGCTGTTTCATGGTTCAGCGTTGTTCCGGTTTGGGCCTTCGATGAGAAAGTAAATGTGCGTCACGGTCTCCCCCGGAGCCGTCTGCCCGGGGTCGGAAATATACTGCTCCCATGATACCTGTCCTTGTGCGATGCCGTGGACGGCCAGGTAGGCGGCCAGCTTTGCATAACTCGCTGCCATGGTGTCGTAGGGGCCCCTGTGGACGACCCGCACCGCCCGCCCTCCCGGTGACTTTCCGGCCCGCACATTGCCACTCAGTTCAACGCCAGCGGTGTCGGCCGGTATGGCGGCGTCAAATTCGTAGTTCCCTTCATCCCAGGCGCGGGTGATAGCCATCGGTTGCGATTGCATTTCAACCGACTGGTGGGCCATCAGCGCCGAGATCTCGTTGAATGCGGAAGCCAGGCCCACTGCGATTCCCCCCGCCGATTCGCGTCGGCCCATGACGACGTAGAGAATATCCACCGGTTCTACCTGCAGGATTTCTACATCAAGATCTGAAAAGTCGGTCGCCGGAAACGACTCCGCGTAGGTCTTGAAGCGCTCCAGCCCGGCTTCGTAGTCCGCGCCGATCCAGCGATCGAAAAAAAGACCGAAATACCGAACCAGCAGGCTGCTGAAGAGTCCCTGCCCCTCGACCAGGTTCATGTCAAAACCCCAGGTCAGCTGGGCGCTGTCACCCGCAGGCCGGACCTGGTAGTAGGAAGTCGCCTTGCCCACCTGGTCCAATTGCATTTGCAGCCGGATCATGGACCAGGGCGTACTTTGAGTGATTTCCTGCCAGCCGCTTCCCACCAGCCGGGGGTCCCCGCTCCAGCTCATGCGCGCCCCAACGCCCGAAACCGGACCGCTGTACCCGTAAACCGTATCCGGGTCGCGTTCCGACCAGGGGGACCAGGCGGAAAAAGTACTGAAGCCGTTGAGCAGGACGAAAACGGTGGAGGCCGGCCGCGCGATCCAAACGCTTCGCTCCACGTGTGCTGTTTTCGGCAGATAAAAGCCGACAAGTAAAAACAATATACTTGTAATAACAGCAAGATATATTATTTTTCTAAACACGATTATTATATAAATTCACGGTCATTTTCAGCGCTTGTCCGGCAGGTCGAAGTCTTCCTGTTTGTCCTCGGGGTACCATTCCGGAACCGAGTCGTCGTGTTCCCACTCGTAACGCACGATCGGTGTACGGTCCCAATTTCGATACAGGAACGCCAGCGCTACGCCAAAAATGGCGCCAGTCAGATGCATCTCCCAGGACACGTGGGCGCGGATCGGCAGCACGCCCCAAATCATCGAGCCGTAGAGGAATCCGACCAGCAGGGAAACCGATACAGAGCGCATGTCATGGCGCAGAATACCGCTGATAAAAACGTAGGCGAGCAGTCCGTAAATCAATCCGCTGGCGCCCAGGTGGAGACTCGGCCTGCCGATGAACCAGGCCAGCAGGCCTGAACCCAGCCAGATCAACGGAATCACGCGGACGGCGCTTTTGGGATAAAGATACAGCGTTGCGGTCAGTGCAATGAACATCGGCAGCGTGTTGGAAAGCAGGTGTTCGAAACTGCCGTGCAGCAAGGGCGCCGTTAACACGCCAATAAGACCTGGAACCGACCCGGGACGCAACCCGTATTGACCCAGTCTCAGGCCGAAAACCACGTCAAGAACAAAAATGCTCCAAAGGATGCCGACAAAGACCAGCGCCAGTTTGAGCGCCAGTTTGAAATTAGTGTGCGCCTTCTTCGATTGGGTATATCGAGGATCCGGTTTACCTAGGGCCATCGGTTCAACGCAGCCCGGCAGGCATCGCAGAGCCTATTGCACTGCGGGTTTCTTCGAGCAACTGGTCAACATCCTTACCTTCGGGCTCAATGGGGGGATGAATCACCATGCGAATGGCACCCGGAAACGGCTTGAGCGACCTGGCGGGCAGAACATCGCGTGTGCCGATCAGCGTGACCGGCAATACCGGCAACCCCTGTTCCTTTGCCAGGAAAAAAGCCCCTTTCTTGAATTTCAACAGGTGTCCGTCGAGGCTTCTCGTGCCTTCGGGAAAAAACAGGATACCGACTCCGTCACTGAGCCTGGCGAGGGCGTCCCTGATCGCTTTCGAGGCCTGCTTGGGATTCCTGCGATCGACAAAAATATGACCTGCTTTTTCGCACCCCAGTCCTATCCCTGGAACCTTCCGTAACTCCTTCTTGATCACCCACTTCAGGTCGAGTCGCAGCCAGCCATAGACGACCAGGATGTCATACATGCTCTGGTGATTGATCGCGACCACGTAACTCTGCCCCTGGTGCGCATGCTCGGCTCCTTCAACCGTGACCCAGACGGGACTCAGATAGGCCAGAGTTTTCGCCCAGGTAACCGCAAACACGCGGCTGGCCCACTCGGGATTGACCAGGGTCGCAAAAATGATGGTCAGCGTACTGAACAGCAGCGTCAGCACGATGACCAGCGGGTAGTAGATGAGCCAGGCGTAAACCTGGTAAAGCCAGAATGACGCTGCTTTCATCATCAGAGTCCGTGGAATTTCATATAGAGTACCAGTGTGTACCATATAGGCAATACGGGACGGTGTAATAAAAAGGGGCGCCTCAACCGGCGCCCCTCTCACTACAGGCTCAAGGCGTGCAGGGCCTGCTGTCCTGCCTCACGCCGCCTTTTCTTCCGGGCTGCCCTCGATCAGCTTGCTATCCGATGAGGACTGGATCTCGATATTCCGGGGTTTCATGGCCTCCGGAATTTCACGTTCCAGGTCGATATGCAGCAATCCGTTATCCAGCCTTGCCCCGACAACCTTGACGTGGTCGGCCAGGTTGAAACGGCGCTCAAACGAGCGGGTTGCGATACCGCGGTACAGAAAGCCATGCTCCTCGTTTTCCGGCTCTTCGGACCGCTCACCGGTTACGACCAGCTTGCTGTTTTCCGAAGTGATGCTGAGGTCGGCTTCGGAGAACCCGGCCACGGCCATGGTGATCCGGTAGCGGTCTTCACCGGCTTTCTGGATGTTGTAGGGGGGGAAACTGTTCCCCTGCTCGACACGGTGGGTTGCATTGAGCAGGTTTGCGAGCCGGTCGTAGCCGACTGAGGTGCGAAATAAGGGTGAAAAGTCAAATGTAGTCATTACCGTATTCTCCTTTGAAGCAATTCGGTTATTCAGTAAAACCCCCGCCTTACGGCCGGGAGCGCCTGCGGCCCCTAACGGCGACCGCATAAAATAAATAGGGGCTGGAGATATCATTTCAAGGGAAATACAAAGAAGAAATTTTTCTATTCGTATGCAATGTGCCTGATGACAACCTCAGCGTTTCCTTCGGGTGTTGGAAGATCCACTTCGTCCTCGATGATCTTGCCCAGCAAAGCACGCGCAACCGGAGAATCTACTGATATATAGCTCTTTTTGGCATCGATCTCATCCGCGCCCACGATACGGAATTGGACCACGGTTTGATCTGCATACTCCAGCGTTACCCGCGCTCCGAAATGAACCCGGTCCAGTCTCGGGGGCTTCCGGTCAACCACCTCGACCACGTCCAGGCGTTTTGAAAGGTAACGGACCCTGCGGTCGATTTCCCCGAGTTGCTTCTTGCGATAGATGTACTCGGCATTCTCGGAACGGTCGCCTTCCGCCGCAGCGGCCTGCAGGGCTGGCACCACCTCGCGCCGGCGCAGCAGCCAAAGCTTTTTTAGCTCAGCTTTCAGGGCATCTTCGCCCTCAGGCGTGATGTACGGACTGCTGGGGGT
>JAHEFT010000122.1 GCA_024640025.1 Chromatiales bacterium | reverse complement strand
GGTAGCTTCCGCTGTTATAACGGCGCCGTGTGCGCCTGGATAAATAGACGTTTTCCGGGTAGAGGACACAGCGGGGCGCCGGGCTCCACCACAGGATGGGCTGGCCCTCGGAGTACCAGGGAAATATTCCTTCGCGGTAGGCCTGCAGCAGGCGTTCGGGCTGCAGGTCACCCCCCCAGGCGAGCAGGCCGTTGGGCGAGTCGAGCGCCTCGGCAGTGGGTGGAAAAGGTTCCAGCGGGTCGTCTCCGAGGCGCGGCAATTCGAGAATGTTCCTCATGCTTCGTCCCGCCGGTACGGGCTGTGTTGCAGTAACTCGTCGCGGTAGTCATCAAGCCAGCCGGTTTCCCTGGAGAGAAATTCCGCAATGGCATCGCGAAACGCATCGTGCCGGACAAAGTGCCAGGACCGGGTCCTGGTCGGCATGAAACCCCGGGCGATCTTGTGCTCGCCCTGGGCGCCCGACTCGAACACGCCGATGCCGTTCCGGATGCAGTGGTCAATTCCCTGGTAATAGGCCGCTTCAAAATGCAGCCCCGGAATATCCCGGGTACACCCCCAGTACCTGCCATAAAGCCGCCCGCCGCCCTGCAGAAACAGGCTCATGGCCACGCGCTCACCATCGAGACGGGCGAAGGCGACCTGAAAGCGATGCTGCAAACCCTTTGCAAGGCTGGTGAAAAAAGCATCATTGAGGGCCGGGTGGTTGCCATAGGCGTGGAAGGTTCCGGTATAGCATCGGTGTATAAAGCGGATGTCGGACTCGTCGATTTCATCCCCGCACTTCCATTCAAAATCTATCCCCGCTTCGACGACGGTTCGCCGCTCCTTCCGGATGTTCTTGCGCTTGCGTGACTGCAGTCGGCCGAGAAAATCGTCGAATGAGGCATAGCCCGGATTACGCCAGTGAAACTGCCAGTCTGAACGGCCGAGAAGGTCGGATTTTTCCAAGACATTGCTGTCCTCGCCAGTCACAAAATTACAGTGCCAGGAAGAAAAACCCGACTGCTCACATTCCCCGCAGGCCAGGTCGATGAGTCGCTTCCTGAGTTGCGCCGGGTCCGGGTGATGGCGCCGGGTCAACAAACGGGGGCCGGTGACGGGCGAGTAAGGAACCGCGGTCAGAAGTTTCGGGTAATAAGCCAGTCCATGCCGGTGAAAGGCGTCCGCCCAGGCCCAGTCAAAGACGAATTCACCGTGTGAATTGGTCTTGGCGTAACTGGGAGCAAACGCGACCAGTTCTTCGCCCTCATAAAGAGCCAGGTGGTGAGGCTGCCAGCCGCTATGCGCGCCGAGCGAGCCCGATGACTCCAGTCCGCCCAGGAAAGCGCAAGACAGGAACGGATTGTCTCCGTGGTCGAGGTGCTCCCACGCCTCCGGGTCAATCGATGAGAAGTCCGGAACAATGCGGGGGGATAACTTCACCTGGCTATTCAGACTCGCGGCAAGGTCTAGTCCTGTTCGTCCAGCCAGCGCTCCGCATCGAGCGCCGCCATGCAGCCGAAGCCGGCCGAGGTCACGGCCTGCCGGTAGACGTGGTCGGCAACGTCACCGGCTGCAAAAACGCCCGGAACGCTGGTCGCCGTTGCATAGCCGGCCGTGCCGCTGCGTGTCTGGATGTAGCCGCCATTCATTTCCAGCTGCCCTTCAAAAATTCCGGTGTTGGGCGAATGGCCCACGGCGATGAATACGCCCGCCAAATCCACTTCGGTGTTTGCGCCGGTTTTGACATTTTTAACCCGCATGCCCGTTACGCCGCTGTCGTCACCCAATACTTCATCCAGCACGTGATCCCACATGATGGTCACGTTGCCGTTCTTCTCGCGATCAAATAGCCGGTCCTGCAGGATTTTCTCGGCACGGAATTCATCGCGGCGGTGAACCACCACGACTTCCGCGGCGATATTGGACAGGTACAGCGCTTCTTCAACCGCGGTGTTGCCGCCGCCGATGACAGCGACTTTCCTGCCGCGGTAGAAAAACCCGTCGCAGGTGGCGCAGGCGGACACGCCTTTGCCTTTGAAAGCCTCTTCCGAGGGCAGTCCCAGGTACTTGGCGCTGGCCCCGGTGGCGATCACGATTGAATCCGCGGTATAGACCCCGCTGTCACCTTCCAGGCGGAAAGGCCGCTGGCCCAGGTCCGTCGTGTGGATGTGGTCAAAAATGATTTCCGCATCAAACCGTTCAGTGTGTTCGAGCATGTTCTGCATGAGTTCCGGGCCCTGTAACTCGGCGTGTCCGCCGGGCCAGTTCTCCACTTCCGTGGTCGTTGTCAGCTGTCCGCCCTGCTCAACACCGGTTATGATCACCGGTTTCAGATTGGCGCGCGCACCATAAATGGCCGCCGTGTAACCCGCAGGTCCCGATCCGATGATCAGGAATCGGCAGTGCTTGACCTCGCTCATGTATAATTGCTCCTGTTTGATGGCTTGAATATGGGGTCATTATGCGTTGAAAATCAACGTTGCATCTAGACAATAAATCTGACAAGGAAGATCAGCTTGCCACAAGCCAAAAAGAAATCAAAAAGCGCCATACCGGACGTGAACCGGATGGCGCATCGACTCAGTGAGAGCTTTTTCATACTGACCATGCTGCTGGCGGTTTACCTGGTCGCCTGCCTGGCCAGTTACAGCCCGACCGACCCCGGGCCATTCAACGCTGTGGCCTCTTCACAGGTCCACAACATCGGGCGGCTCCTTGGCGCCTGGCTGGCCAATTTTTTCCTGTTCCTCACCGGTTACCTGGCTTATGTGCTGCCCGTGGTCCTGATCTTCACCGGCTGGCTGGTTTATGACCGGGCCGGCAAGCCGTTCGAAAAAGTCACGCCGGTGGACTGGCTGGCGCGGCTGACCGGTTTGCTCCTGTTCATTCTGTCCGCTTCGGGTCTGCTGCACCTGCACTCGCTGCCGCCAGCGGGTTCCATGCCGGCCGGAGGCGGTGGCATTATCGGGCTGCAGATTTCAATGCCCCTGCTGCAAGCCACGGGGTCATTGGGCAGCACGCTGTTTCTGCTGGCCCTGTTCCTGGTGGGTCTGACCCTGTTCGCCGGTATTTCCTGGTTTCGCGTGATGGATATGACCGGTAAGTACACCCTCGCCGCAATGACCTGGATCGGAACCACCGTGGCAGGCATGCGGGATTGGCTGGCAGGCCGCCGCGCCAAGGCGGAACGCGAGGAAGTCAGGAAAGCCGATATCGTTCGTCAGAAGTCCAAGCCGATGCGCAAAATTGAGCCCCAGATCGTGGCTCCCGAGGGCATGCCCAGTGAACGTGCCAAGCGGGAAGAACAGCAGCCGTTGTTCAAACACCTGCCGGTCGGATCCCTGCCTCCGCTGGAATTACTGGATGATCCGCCGGAACAGGCCATTGGCTACAGCACCGAAGTACTGGAAGCCCTGTCCCGGCAGGTCGAACTCAAGTTGGCGGACTTCGGTGTACAGGCCGATGTGGTCGAGGTTCACCCCGGCCCGGTCATCACGCGCTTTGAACTGCAGCCGGCCGCAGGCGTCAAATCCGCCCAGATCACCAACCTGGCCAAGGACCTGGCCCGCGGCCTGAGCGTGATCTCGGTGCGCATCGTCGAGGTGATTCCCGGCAAGACCACGATCGGGCTGGAAATACCTAACGCCGTTCGCCACACGGTCTACCTTTCTGAAATCATGCGGTCTGAAATTTTTGACCGGTCGAATTCACCGCTCACGCTGGCTCTGGGGAAAAGCATCGGCGGGAACCCGGTGATCGCCGACATTGCGAAAATGCCCCATGTGCTGGTCGCGGGCACCACCGGTTCTGGCAAGTCCGTCGCCCTGAACGCCATGATTCTAAGCCTGTTATACAAGTCCACGGCCGAGCAGGTCCGCTTGATCATGATCGATCCCAAGATGCTCGAATTGTCCGTTTACGACGGCATCCCGCATCTGCTGGCGCCGGTGGTGACCGATATGAAGGAAGCGGCCAACGCGCTGCGCTGGTGTGTCGCGGAAATGGAGCGGCGCTATCGCCTGATGGCGGCACTGGGGGTGCGTAACCTTTCCGGATACAACAAGAAAGTCAGGGACGCGATAGAAAAGGGTGAGCCGATCAAGGACCCGATCTTCAAACCGCAACTGCCGGACGTGCCGGAAGAAGCCCCCGATCTGGAGACCATTCCGTACATCGTGGTCGTGATCGATGAGTTTGCCGACCTGATGATGATCGTCGGCAAGAAAATCGAGGAGCTGATTGCACGAATCGCACAGAAGGCAAGGGCGGCCGGAATTCACCTGATCGTGGCAACCCAGAGACCGTCGGTCGACGTGATCACCGGCCTGATCAAGGCGAATATTCCGGCCCGCATCGGTTTCCAGGTGTCATCCCGGGTCGACTCGCGCACCATCCTGGACCAGATGGGTGCGGAACAACTGCTCGGGCACGGCGATATGCTGTACCTGCCGCCGGGTTCGGCGCTGCCGGAACGAATCCACGGCGCATTCGTTGGAGACAGCGAGGTCCATGCCATCGTCAAATACCTGAAGCAGTTCGGGGAACCGGATTACGTTGAGGAAGTCTTAAACGAAACACAACTGACCACTGACGGTATGTCCATCAGCGCCACCGGGCTGCCGGAATCGGTCGATGCGGAACAGGACGAACTCTATGACCACGCGGTCGCCTTCGTCACGGAATCGCGCCGCGCATCGATCTCGAGCGTGCAGCGCCAGTTGCGCATTGGCTACAACCGCGCGGCGCGACTGGTCGAGGAAATGGAAGCCGCGGGAATCGTCAGTCCACCGGAACACAATGGCCAACGGGAAGTCCTGGCGCCGGCGCCGCCCAGGGACTGATCACTCAACAAATCCGGAGTTATATCGGGATGAAGCGATTTATAGTATTCAGCATGGCGCTTTTTTTCGGCCTTGCCATATCCGGCCAGGTGCGGGCGCAGACCGCGCGCGCCCAGCTGGACCGGTTTTCCGACGGCCTGGAAACTCTCCACGCTCAGTTTGAGCAGCGGGTGCTCGGGTCCGACGGGATGACCGAGGACCAGAGTTCCGGACAGGTCTGGCTCAGCCGGCCGCGCCTGTTTCGTTGGGAATACGGCGGGGAGTTCCCCGAACTGGTGGTGGCTGACGGCAAAAACATCTGGATCTTCGATGAAGTCCTGGAGCAGGTCACGGTAAAAGACCAGGACCTGGCGGCTGTCGACTCCCCGTTAACCCTGCTGACCGACCCGGGACGGCTGGACGAACAGTTCGACGTGCGCGAGATCGGGGAAGCCGAAGACTGGGA
>JAHEFT010000121.1 GCA_024640025.1 Chromatiales bacterium | reverse complement strand
TTCAAACCAGGGCGGCTCCAGTCCGAACGAGAACCCCCGGGTGTAATAGGTCTCATCGAACAGGTTTCGCACCCAGGCATAGACAGACCAGTGGTTCCATTGTTTGCCTGCCTTCAGATCGACGGTCTGAAAGGAACCGGATTTCTCGTCGTGGCTGTAGTCAAAGTAGTACGAGCCCACGGCGTTGAAGTCCACCCGCGCCATCCAGCCACGCGCCGTGGCATAGCTGGCGCCGAGGTTCAGGGTATAGGGCGGCGCGTGCGCAAATTCCCGGCCGATCAACTCGCCATCGATATCCGCTTCGCGCTCCAACCCGTATTCATCGATTTCCGACTGCAGCAAACCCAGGCTGCCGTGCAGTTGCCAGGTGTCGCTGACCTGCCAGGCCAGGCTGGCCTCCAGGCCATAGGAATGACCCCTGGCGTTGCTGGTGATAAAGACAAAATCGTTCGGGTTATCGGTGAACTGCGCGGAACTGCGCACCTGCATGTCCTTCCGGTCCATGTAAAACACCGCCAGTTCGGCGCTTAACTTACCGCCGAGCCAAAGCCCCTTGAGGCCGCCTTCAAAATTGGTCAGGGTTTCCGGCATATAGGCGATAGCTTCAGCGCCCAGACCCGCATCGGGGACCAGCGCCCTGGCCAGACTGGGATTGAAACCGCCGGCCTTGTAGCCGCGTGATACCAGCCCGTACAGTTTGGCCTGGCCTTCGAGCTGATAGTCCAGGCCCAGATCACCACCCCATAGATTTTCGTCCGGGTGAAAATCATGCTTCACGGGCTGGCCGGGGTCGCCATAAATAGAGTCGATGAAGGCATCCTTGTAATCGGCGCTCCAGCGTTCAAAACGCAACCCTGCATTCAGCTTCAAGCGGTCCGCCAGGTCACTGTCGAGCCTGCCGAACAAAGAAAAATTACGGGATTTGTAGTCACTTTGCAGGCTGGTGTCGTCCAGGCAGGGCGTACACCAACTCCAGGGCGCATCCGCGCTGTCATCATAAAGGCCGCTGGAAATGATGTCGTCTGTTTCCTCGAGGTTCTGGAAATACACGCCCAGTACCCAGTCGGTATGGTCCTTGAAAATCCGCCCCTGGGGGGAGGACAGCAGGCGGAACTCCTGGGTCAGCGAACTGCGGTCGCGCTGGTCGGAGTAAACATAGTCATAGCCGTACGGTGACCAGTAGTCTTGATTGCCCCACTCGCCGTCGAAGGAGAACAACACATCCGAGTGAGCGAACCCGGTGATGCTGACGAAATCTACGGATGAATTGACCGGGCCTGTCACTTTCAGGGAACTTCCCAGAGTTTTCTGTTCATCGCGTCCCGGATTGTTGCTGAAGGTTTCCCGGCCGTTTTCCGGCGACCAGGCGTCATAGCCATTGTCGAAGTTTGCATACAGCACGCTCAATTTCGCTTGCCAGCCTTTGCCCATGTCCCACAACAGCTTGCCTCGGCTGGTCCATTCGTCCCGCTCATTGCTGTCGTCGATACCCAGCCAGGTGTTGTTATAAAAACCATTGCTCTGGTAGTGATGAAGCGAAAAGTGTCCGCTGAGGGTGTCGGCCATACTGCCACCGGCGGAAACCCCCGCCGCGAAGGTCCTGTCGTTGCCTGCGAGAACCTCTGCAGCCACGGCCGTTTCTTCGCTTGGATCGACCGACTGTACATAGATCAACCCGGCCAGGGCGCTGGCTCCGAAGCGCGTGGCCTGGGGCCCCCTGAGCACCTCGACACGCTGGAGGTCAAAGGTAGAGCTGATGCCGCCGACACCGGACAGGTCGATGTCGTCGATGATGTAGCCGACCGATGGATTCGGTGCGCCTTCGTATTGCTCGAGTTCCCCGATACCCCGCAGCTGGAAATAGCGGGCCCGTGAACCGTCGCCCGAGAAATTCATATTGGGAACCAGCCGGATCAATTCTTCGAAATGCTGCAGGGTGGCCGACTCGATCGTCTCGCGGTTCATGACGGTGATGCTGGAACCCACGTCCAGGTTGGATGAGCGGCGAAATTCCGAAACCACGACTTCTTCCAGCGGTCCGGGCGGATAGTTGAAATCCTCATCAGCCGATTCGTCATCGGCCGCTGCTCCGAACGGCAATAAAACCGCTAGGGCGAGGACTAAATATTTAACAGCATGCATGTCGGGGATCTCAATCCATTTTGAGATCCAGTCGAGCCTTCTGCGGGAATATGAGGGAAGTCCTATTCCTACGCCGGCATTAACCGGATCAGGTTCAAAGGGTTCCTGAAAACAGATCTCAGGCCGCGAGGCCACCCCTGAGGAATGCGTCATAGTGTAACGGAAATCGGGCCAACGGATCGATCTAATGCTTTTGTGAACCGTCAGAGGCTGTAATAAAGGTTCATTTCAAAAGGATGGGGGCGATTACGCACGGCCACTACTTCCTGCATTTTTTCACGGATCCAGCTGTCGATCAGTTCGCGACTGAAAACACCTCCCTGCGTCAGGTAATCGTGGTCTTCCTTGAGGGCGTCCAGCGCCTCCTCCAGCGTCGCAGGAATGGCATTGAGCCGGGCCTGGCGCTCTTCGGGCCAGGCGAACACGTTGTCATCAAAGGGGCCGAAACCATTGTCTTCGTCAGGTAAAATTCCTTTCTTTACACCGTCGAGCCCCGCCATCAACAGGGCACTCATTGCGAGGTAGTAATTGCAGGTTCCGTCACCGGTCCTGAACTCAATTCGCTTGGCTTGTTCGCTGGTCGCATACTTTGGAATCCGGATCGCCGCGCTGCGGTTGGCCAGCCCGAAGAACAATTTCACAGGGGCCTCAAACCCCGGCAGCAGGCGCTTGAATGAATTGGTGCTGGGGTTGGTGAAAGCAGTTAACGACCTGCCGTGCGCCAGTATCCCGCCGATGAAACAAAGCGCAGTTTCTGACAGGTCGGCGTAACCCCCTTCCTGGTAAAAAACGTTACGCCCGGCCTTGCGCAACTGGATGTGGAAGTGCATACCGTTACCGGGTTCGTCATATAACGGCTTGGGCATGAAAGTTGCGGTGAGTCCGTTTTTGAGCGCGCAATTGTGGACGATGTCCCTCACGTACATCATCTTGTCGGTAATCAACTCAAACGGAAGAAGTTCGGTTTCGATTTCCTGCTGACCGGACAAACCGACTTCGTGGTGGTGGTAGCGGATCGGGCAACCAACTGCTTCGATCAGTTGAACCATTTCTTCACGCACCTGGGCGTGTTTATCGAACGGAACGTCGATGTGATAGCCCTTGCGGTGCGCCACGGCGGTACCATCGGAGTCGAGGTAACCGCCGGGTAAATCATCCTTGTTTTCATCGGACGTGAACCGGTAACCCGCGCTGTATTTTCCGTTGTTAATGACGGCCTCGTTAAAAAGATAGAATTCGAACTCCGGCACCCACAGGGACTGATCGGCGATACCGCTTTCGATCATGTAGGCGTTGGCCCGGGCAGCCACGGTCCGCGGGTCCTTGTTCACTCCGAGGCGGGTATCGGCGTCACAGATATAACAAAGCATCCGCAGGATTGTTGGTACGAAAGGATCGATGATGGCGGTGGCGGGGTCGGGGAACAACAGCATGTCGCCCGACTCCACTGATTTCATCCCGGGGATACTGGAGCCGTCGAAAGGAATGCCGAAGGCCAGCACATGATCCAGCCTGCGCGGCGGAAATGAAATGTGATACCAGTTGCCCACCAGGTCCGCATACTTGAGATCGATGGTCTGTATGCGTTGTTCATCGACCAGTTTTTTAACGCCGTCCAGGTTCATTTCCCACCGCCGTTTTATGCTGTTGTGCGAATTGCTAGTTGCGAGGCATGCTCTTCAAGGCCTCGAGCAGCAGAGACCAGTATTTCTGCACCGAACTGATCTGCACTTTTTCGTCCGGGGAATGCGCACCGCGGATATTGGGGCCGAATGAAATCATCTGCACATCCGGATAGTTCGAGCCGAGGATGCCGCATTCAAGTCCGGCATGGCAGGCCGCAACCTTGGCCTTCTCACCAAACATCTTTTCATAGAGCTGGCTCATAATGTTCACAATGGGCGAATCGGGTTTTGGCGCCCAGCCGGGATAGGCGCCGCTGAATTCGACATTCGCGCCCATCAGGTCAAAGGCGCAGGCGATGGTGCGCGCCAGGTCCATTTTTTCGCTGTCCACCGAGCCCCGGGTCAGGCATTGAACCCTGTACTTTCCGTCAGAAACTACTACCCGGGCCAGGTTGTTGGATGTCTGCACCAGGCCTTCCATGTCCGGGCTCATCCGGAAAGCGCCGTTGGGACAGGCATAGACTGCCGCGAGCAACCTGTTCTGAAAATTCGAATCGAGCAACGAGCCCGGCAGGTCAGTGGCTTGCAGAACCACTTCCAGGCCGGGGTCGGTCGAGGCGTATTCAGCCTTGATATTCTGCACCTGTGCCGAGAAAAACTCCTCGAATTCGATGATATCCGCTTCATTAACCGTGACCACGGCACTGCCCTCACGCGGTATGGCATTGCGCAGCCCGCCGGCGTCAATGGAACCAACCCGCAGACCCACGCGCTTTGCCGACAGGTACAGCAGGCGGTTGATCAGCTTGTTGGCGTTGGCGCGCCCGCGGTGAATGTCCATGCCGGAATGACCGCCGGACAGCCCTTTCACCTCGATGAGAAATGCCCTGTCACTCTCGCCGGCGTTGTCCTGGGCATAGGAACCGGAGGCGTTGACGTCGACCGCACCGGCGCAGCCAATGGTGAGCTCGTCATCATCCTCGGTATCGAGGTTCAGCAGAATCGAGCCTTTGAGCATGCCGCCCTTCAAGCCCATCGCTCCGCTCATGCCGGTTTCCTCGTCGACCGTCAGCAATGCTTCAATAGCGGGATGAGGGATATCGTCCGAGGCCAGGATCGCCATAATGGACGCCACACCGATGCCGTTGTCTGCGCCAAGCGTGGTGCCGTCCGCCTTGACCCAGTCGCCGTCAATCATCATCCGGATACCCTGGGCGTCGAAGTCAAATTCGGTATCGGCGTTTTTCTGGTGCACCATGTCCAGGTGGCCCTGCAACACGACGGGAGTCCGGTCTTCCATACCCGGCGTCGCGGGTTTCCTGATGATCACGTTGCCGGTTTCGTCTTCCAGGGTTTCCAACCCCAATCCTGTGCCAAAATCCCTCATGAAAGCGATCACGCGCTGCTCTTTCTTGGAGGGTCGAGGCACGTCGTTGAGGTCGACGAAATGTTTCCACATTGAGCGTGGTTCGAGTTGCTGGATTTCCTCGTTCATGATGCTTGTTCTTTACCCTTGCGGTTCACTGTGAAGTCAGCCTTCACGGTAAACCATCCGGTCCGGAAAAGTCTGAATCGAGATCAAATCAGGCGCAGAAAAAGGCGGG
>JAHEFT010000054.1 GCA_024640025.1 Chromatiales bacterium | reverse complement strand
CGCGAACGCACCGGCGCGGGCATGATGGAATGCAAGAAGGCGCTGGTGGAAACCAATGGCGACCTGGAAGCCGCCATCGAAACCCTGCGAATCGCCGGCCTGGCACAGGCTGACAAGAAAGCAAGCCGCGTGGCGGCTGAAGGCAGGATAGCCCTGGCGCTGGCGGAAGATGGCAAACGGGCCGTGATGGTCGAAATCAACTGCGAAACCGATTTCGTGGCCAAGGACGACAGTTTCAACGCCTTCGCCAACGCTGTTGCGGAGAACGCGCTCAATGATTCGCCGGCAGACGTGGACGCCCTGATGCTCACCCGCATTGGCGGCGACAGCGTTGAGGAGGCACGCCAGGCGCTGATCAGCAAGATCGGTGAAAATATCCAGGTTCGCCGGTTCGTCAGCGCTTCGACTGAAGGCACGCTGGGCGCTTATGTCCACGGTGGAAAAATCGGTGTGCTGGTGGATCTCGCCGGCGGCGATATCGAACTCGCACGTGATCTCGCCATGCATGTCGCTGCGCTAAGCCCAGAATATGTTTCAGCGGATGACGTGCCAGCCGATACCGTAGCGCATGAGAAGGAAATCCTCATTGCCCAGGCAGCAGACAGTGGCAAGCCCGCAGAAATCATTGAAAAAATGGTCCAGGGCCGCTTGCGCAAACACCTGTCAGGCATCACACTTCTGGGGCAGCCTTTCGTCAAGGACGGCGACGTTACGGTGGAACAATTGCTCAAGCAGAATGCTGCGAAGGTAAATGGTTTCGACCGGCTTGCCGTTGGCGAAGGCATCGAAAAGAAACAGGAAAACTTCGCGGACGAAGTCATGCAACAGGTATCCGGTGGCTGAAGAAGCCTTTCAAAGAGTCCTTCTGAAACTCAGCGGCGAAGCGCTACTGGGCAATGAGGATTACGGCATCGATCCGGCGATCATTCACCGGATCGCGGTTGAAATAAAAGACGTAACCGCACTGGGTATCCAGATCGCCGTCGTCATCGGCGGCGGCAATATTTTCCGCGGCGCCGGCCTGGCCGAATCTGGTATTGACCGGATTACCGGTGATCACATGGGCATGCTCGCCACGGTGGTGAACGCTCTCGCGCTGCAGGACGCCCTGGAAAGTATCAACGCGGATGCCCGCGTCATGTCGGCCGTATCCGTGCACGATGTTTGCGAGGACTATATCCGCCGTCGCGCCGTCCGCCACCTGGAAAAAGGCCGCGTCGTTATCTGCGCTGGCGGCACCGGCAACCCGTTTTTCACCACAGACACCGCTGCTGCGCTGCGCGCCATTGAAATCGGGGCGGACATCGTCCTCAAGGCAACCAAGGTCGATGGCGTTTATTCCGCCGATCCTGCGAAGGACCCGACGGCTGTCCGTTTTGACCAGTTGGGCTACGACCAGGTGATCGAAAGCAAACTGGGCGTGATGGATGCCAACGCCATTGTTCTGTGCCGCGGTCAGGGTATGCCCATCCGCGTGTTCAATGTTTTTGAAGAAGGCAACCTGGTCCGAATCATCAAAGGTGAGTCTATCGGCACACTGGTTTCCTGATTCCTTTCAACGAACTTTTTTCCCTGTTAGGAGAATCGAATGCTTCTCGAAATCAAAAAAGATACCCGGACTCGAATGAACAAGAGTCTTGAAGCCCTACGCCACGAACTGGCAAAAATCAGGACTGGCCGGGCTCACCCGAGCCTGCTTGAGCACGTGCACGTGGACTATTACGGCAACGAAGTTCCGATCGGCCAGGCGGCCAATGTCGCGGTCGAAGACGCACGTACGCTGAGTGTTTCACCGTGGGACAAAACCATGGTGAAAGCCATAGAGAAAGCGATCCTTGCCTCCGACCTGGGGCTTAACCCCAACACGGCCGGACAGGTCATCCGAATTCCGCTTCCCCCGCTGACTGAAGAGCGCCGGCGGGAACTGGGCAAGGTCGTCCATACCGAAGGGGAGAACGCCAAGATCGCCATCCGCAATATCCGGCGGGACGCGAACCACGGCATCAAGGAATTGCTGAAAGAGAAAGCCATTTCTGAAGATGACGAGCGCAGGGCCGAGGCGGACATCCAGACCGTGACTGACCTGGCTGTCACCAAGGTCGATGAAATTGTCGCAGAAAAGGAAAAAGAGCTTCTTGAGTTCTGACCTTCGGGCCGGCTTCCAATCCAATTCAACGGGGCGAATCGAGGCATGACCAATACAGCGGAGATTCCGACCCACATTGCCATCGTCATGGACGGCAATGGCCGTTGGGCTCAAAAGCGAAAAAGGCCAAGGACTTTCGGCCACCAGGCTGGCCTCAAGGCGTTGCGGAAAATTGTCGAACATGCCGGTAAAAGTGGCGTCCGGGAATTGACCGTTTTTGCTTTTTCCAGTGAAAACTGGAGCCGCCCCAAGAAAGAAGTCGGCCGCCTGATGGACCTGTTCATGCGGGCGCTGGATCGCGAGACGAAAGAACTTCACGAGAATGGCGTGCGCATCCGGTTTATCGGCGACCTGGCGGCGTTCGCACCTGAAATGCAGCAGAAAATCGACAGTGCGATGACCCAGACTGCCGAAAACCGGAAAATGACATTGAACGTCGCTGCTAATTATGGCGGCCGCTGGGACATTGTGAACGCGGCGCGAAAAACGGCAGAAGCCGTTGCCAACGGCCAGATCATGCTGGACGAGGTCGATGAGAATTATTTTTCCCGCCAGGCGGCGCTTGGTGATTCCAGCAATCCCGATCTCTTCATCCGCACCGGTGGTGAAATGCGGATCAGCAATTTCCTGTTATGGCAGTGTGCCTATACAGAGTTTTACTTTACGCCCGTGTTGTGGCCGGACTTTGCCCCCGCGGTGCTCGATGAGGCGATCGCCACCTACCAGTCCAGGGAGCGGCGTTACGGACTGACCGGCGAACAGATCAAAGACCGGTATTCCGCCTGAGGAGCATGACGTTTGCTTAAGACCCGGATTATTACAGCGCTGATCATCGTTCCGGCTACGGTTGCAGCGGTGTTCCTGTCGCCACCGTGGTTGTTCCGCGGCATTATCGCCGTGGTGTTATTGACCGGGAGTTGGGAATTCCGCCGTCTCGCCAGTCTTTCTTATGCAAGCGGCTGGGCGCTGCAAATCATCCAGCTTCTGCTGATTTTGCTGTTGATGGTTTTCTGGCCCGTGGTAAGCGCCCAGGCCATGGGCATACTCGCAGCCGGCTGCGTCATTTGGCTGATGATGCTCAGCAGGCTGACCACTTATCGTGAAGGCGAAGACCCGGGCCCTTCTTTCCGGGGGTTCGGCTTTCTGTCCGCACTCGCTGCAACAACGTTCTGCTGGTACTCGCTTGCCTGGCTGCATGCGCAGCCCAGGGGGCCGTTCCTGGTGTTCCTGTTGCTGCTGATCATTTGGGCTTCCGATGTCGGCGCCTATTTCAGCGGCAAGCAGTTCGGCAAACGGAAGCTTGCGCCGAGGATCAGTCCGAATAAAACCTGGGAAGGAGTGTACGGTGGAATGGTTCTCGCCACCGCTGCTGCGTACCTTTGGTCCGAACTGATTGCCGGCTTGCCTGTTACCCTGCCCGTTTTGATTGCGCTGTCAGTAGTTACGGCCCTGGTTTCGGTGGGCGGAGACTTGTTCATCAGCCTGCACAAGCGGACCGTCGGGTTGAAGGACACCGGTACGATTTTTCCCGGCCATGGCGGCGTACTGGACCGTTACGACAGCCTGCTGGCCGGGGCGCCGTTTTTTGCCCTCATTTTCAGGCTGTTTGCGCTGTGACCCGGGAGAATGTATCAGTTTTGGGTTCCACCGGCTCTATTGGCGTGAACACCCTGGACGTAATAGACCGCAACCGGGACCAGTTCCGGATCGTCGCCCTGACGGCCAACCGGAATGTTGAAAAACTGGCCGAGCAATGTGCCCGGTTTGACGCCCGCGTTGCCGTCATCGCCAACTCAGCACTGGAACAGGACCTTGCGGTCGCGCTTGGCCGCCATGGCGCCCGGGCCGAGGTGATGTCGGGCGAGGCCGGGTTGAAAGAGGCTGCCGGGATGGCCGATACGGATATCGTGATGGCCGCGATCGTCGGCGCGGCCGGCTTGAACTCGGCCTTCGAAGCGGCCCGGCGCGGAAAAAAGATTCTGCTGGCCAACAAGGAATCCCTGGTCATTGCCGGCGAGGTCTTTATCGCCGAGGCAAGAAAAAACAGGGCCCGCATACTGCCCGTCGATTCCGAGCACAATGCAATATTCCAGGCCCTGCCGCAGGGCTTCGAAAATGGCCTTGAAGACGCCGGGGTTGAAAAAATCATCCTGACGGCTTCCGGCGGCCCGTTCCGCGAGTTGCCGGCGGACCAGTTTGCCTCAGTGACCCCCGAACAGGCCTGCAATCACCCCAACTGGAGTATGGGCCGGAAAATTTCAGTCGATTCGGCCACCCTGATGAACAAGGGGCTCGAAGTGATCGAAGCGCGCTGGTTGTTCAATGCGCATCCGGAACAAATTGAAGTGCTGGTGCACCCGCAAAGCATCGTCCATTCGATGGTGTCCTACCGCGACGGTTCGGTGCTGGCCCAGATGGGCACGCCCGACATGCGCACACCCATCGCTTACTCACTGGCCTGGCCCCGGCGCATTGAAGCCGGCGTTGACCGCCTGAACCTCGCCCAAATGAACGACCTCAGTTTCGAGAAACCGGACCTGGACCGTTTTCCCTGCCTGGCAATTGCTTTCGAAGCCATGCGTGCCGGCGGATCCGCCCCGGTGACTCTGAATGCCTCGAACGAAGTGGCGGTTGATGCATTCCTGAGCGGTAAGATAGGCTTTAACCAGATTTCCGCGCTTGTGAGAGACGTGATGGAACGTGTTAGCGTGACAGCCGTCAAAAGCCTTGACGATGTGCTTGCGCAGGATGGGCAGGCGCGAAGCGAAGCGCAACAATGGGTAGAAAAGTTCAATGGGTGAAATTCTCGGTTCAATCTGGTGGCTACTGGTCGCGCTCGGGCTGCTGGTCACGTTTCATGAATTCGGCCACTTCCTGGTTGCCCGGAAACTGGGCGTGCGTGTGCTGCGTTTCTCGGTCGGATTCGGCAGGGCCATCTGGTCGAGGCGCGGGGCGGACAATACCGAGTACGTGATTGCAGCGATACCGCTCGGCGGTTATGTGAAAATGCTCGATGAACGGGAAGGCGAAGTCCCGGAACAGGAACTCGGCCAGGCGTTCAACCGCAAATCCGTCTGGACGCGGATTGCCATTGTGGCGGCAGGCCCGGTGTTTAACCTCGTCTTTGCGGTCCTCGCTTTCTGGCTGATGTTCATGGTCGGAATTCCCGAGTCCAGACCGGTCGTTGGCGCAGTCAGCGGAATTGCCGCCGAAGCCGGCATCGAACCCGGTGACGCCATCGTCGCGGTAGACAACCTGGATACCCGCACCTGGTCGCATGCGATCCTTGAACTGGTTGAACAGGCGCTTGACCGCAACGCACCGCGGATCACCGTGGAAGACGCAAACGGCATCCGCTCCGAACATGTGCTCGATATGACGGCCCTTGGCACGGATTTCAGCGAGGAGAACACTCTGGAGGCCATCGGCCTGGAACCCTGGCGGCTTGAAGTTCCCGCCGTGGTCGGCGAAGTGACTGAGGGTAGCGCCGCTGACGAGGCCGGGCTTTTACCGGGCGACCGTATCCTGCGTATCAATGGCGAAGAAGTTGCAAACTGGACCTGGATCGGACGTCTTGTCCAGACTCACGGCGCGGATGGTCAAGTCCTGTCCCTGACGATCGACCGGGCCGGTTCGCGCATGGAGGTCAAAATACTGCCGCGCAAAGAGAAATCCGGATTCTTCTCCAGCCGCCTGATCCTCGGCGTGAGCAACGCGGCCATCAGCGACGAGCAAAGGGCCACGCTGGAACGTGCCGCGATAATTCTGCAACTGGGCCCTGTTGACGGACTGGGAGCTGCTGTGAAAGAAACCTGGCGGTTAACCGGTTCAACCCTTGGATTGCTGGGCCGGATGGTCACCGGAAGCGCTTCGGTCAAAAACCTGTCCGGCCCGATCAGCATTGCGCAATTCGCCAACCGATCGGCTTCACTCGGGCTGTCGAATTTTTTGTTTTTTCTCGGAGCCATCAGCCTGAGCCTGGGAATTCTCAATCTGTTACCGATTCCTGTGCTTGATGGCGGTCATCTTCTCTATTACCTGATAGAATTGGCGAAAGGAAGCCCGGTATCTGAGCAAACTCAGGTAGCGGGCCAATATTTTGGGCTCATCGCTCTTGCAGGCTTGATGAGCCTGGCTTTTGTTAACGATATTTTACGACTGGTCGGGTAGGCTTTCTGAATCAATGATAAGAATTCTAACTCTGATTTTGAGTTGCCTGTTATGGGCCAATACAGCGCTGGCAGCAGACTCATTCATTATTTCGGACATTCGCGTGGAGGGACTGCAGCGAATTTCCGAAGGTACCGTATTTAACTACCTGCCATTGGGCCCGGGTGATGAACTCAACCCGTCCAACGCACGCGCTGCAATCCGTGAACTGTATCAAACCGGCTTTTTCCAGGACCTGAGCATGGACCGGGAAGGCTCCATCCTGGTGATCACTGTCAAGGAACGCCCGGCCATCTCCACCGTCACGCTGTCGGGCAATAAGGCCATCAAGGAAGAAGAGCTGCGGCGGGTGCTCTTCGACATCGGCCTGTCCGAAGGCGAAGTTTTCGATCGGCTGGTTCTCGACCGGCTCAAGCAGGAACTTGTCAATCAGTACTTCAGCCAGGGCCGTTACGCGGTTACCGTGGATACTCGCGTCACCGAACTCGAGCGGAACCGCGTTCGAATCGCCATTGTCATCGACGAGGGCGACGTGGCGAAAATCCGCCACATCAACATCGTGGGTAATGAAACGTTTACCGACAAGGAAATACGCAAGGACTTCGAAGCCGATATCATCCCCAAGTGGATGTTCTGGTCAAAAGACGATCAGTATTCCCGCGAAAAGCTCTCTGGCGACATCGAAAAACTCCGATCCTACTACCTCGATCGCGGCTACGTGGACTTCAGCGTGGAGTCGACCCAGGTCTCTATCGGACCGGAGAAAGAGGATATCTACATCACGGCTAACGTGGTGGAGGGCGATGTATACGGTGTTGACGAGGTCTCGATCACCGGTGACCTGGTGATTGATGAAGGTACCATCCGGCGGTTGATCGTTACGCAACCGAGTGAAATTTTCTCGCGTAAGAAAGTGGAGCAAAGTGTCGAAAACATCAACTCGGTACTCTCCAACATCGGTTACGCATTCGCCAACGTCAATCCGATTACCGATGTAGATCGCGATAATAGACTGGTTTCGATCAACTTTTTCGTGGATCCCGGGAAACGCGTGTACATCCGCAGAATCCAGTTCGTGGGTAACACCAAGACCAAGGATGAAGTCCTGCGGCGCGAAATGCGCCAGATGGAAGGCGCCTGGTTCTCGCAGTCGGCAATCGACCGGTCCAAGGTTCGCTTGCAACGACTGACCTATTTTGAGCGGGTTGAAGTCGAGACGCCGCCGGTAGCAGGAACAGATGACCAGGTCGATATTATCGTCAGCGTCGTGGAAAGAGCGGCCGGCAGTTTCACCGTGGGACTGGGCTACTCGCAAGTGCAGGGGATCATCGCATCGCTCAGCGTCCAGCAGGAAAACTTCATCGGCAGCGGAAAGCGACTGGGCCTTGGAATTTCGCACAGCAGCATCATCAGCAGCCTTAGCCTGTCTTACGACAACCCTTATTGGAACGATGACGGGGTCAGCCGCGGATTTTACGGCCGCTACCAGGAATTCGATCAACAGGCCGCCAATATTTCGACTTACACCAGCACAGAGTGGGCGGTGGGTATGAATTTCGGTATCCCGGTGACCGAGGTGGATTACCTGAGATCGGGCTTCGGCTACCGGAACTCCCAGCTCAATATCGGTACGTTTAGGTGCCTTGATCGCGACCCGGAAACCTTTTTCTGTTACGAGTTCGGCTACGAACCCACAGATTTTGATCCCCTGTCACATTCACTGGATTTCGACGGCAACGGCGTCCTTTCTCCCAGCGAGCGGGAATTCAATATCATTGACTGGACGGTGAGCTGGACCCGGGACAGCAGGAACCACTTCCTGAACCCGTCACGGGGTTCGGCCCAGACTCTATCCCTGCAAATTGCACTTCCCGGCAGTACCCGTGAGTACTACAAATTTGTTTACCGTGGCGCCAAGTACTGGCCTATCTGGGGCGGGCTGGTGTTCGCCGTCAGGGGCAACCTCGGTTATGGCAACTCCTACGACAAGTACGATAAGGAGTCACAGGCGAGCCCGCTTGTCATCGACCAGCCCGTCACCGGTAATTGCGACCCGACTGACCTGATGAAACTTGACACCAATCTGCCTTTCTACGAGCACTTCTACAGCGGTGGTGTACGGGATTTGCGCGGTTATGACGACAACACACTGGGACCCAAAGACGGCTTTTGCCGTTCCGTGGGCGGTGACTTCAAAGTTGGCGGCGGTCTCGAACTTGCGTTCCCGAATCTTTTGGGAGATTCCCTGAGTGGAACGCGAATTGCGTTGTTTGTCGACACCGGTTACGTCTATGCCACGCTGCAGGATTTCGAGTTGGATAAACTGAGGGGCTCTTACGGTCTTTCCGTGACCTGGGAAGCCCCGGTTGGACCCATCGTGATCTCCTATGGATTCCCGTTCAATGACCGGCCGGGCGACAGGACCGAAAGCCTGCAATTTTCTTTCGGAACAACGTTCTAGGGAATTCCTGACTATTCTTTCACCTCCGTGTTGTGTGTACAATACGGAGTATGTGGTATTACGCCCGGACAATCTGTGTTTTGCTGCTCGGCCTCGCTCTCAGCGCATCGGTCGACGCCCAGCAGTTGCGCATCGGGTACGTCGATATGAAGGAAGTGCTGGACAATGCGCCCCAGGTGCTTGCCGGGCGGGCAAAACTGGACCTGGAATTTCGCGCGCGTAATGACGCTATTGAAATGGATGATATGCGCGGTGATGCCCTGGAATTACGCCTGCAGCAGGCCGATATGACCCCTGAAAACCGTCTCCAGGTTGAAAGGGATCTGCGCGAATTACGCCGCAATACCACCCGCCGCAAGGAAGACCTCAGAGACGAACTTTCTTTCCGCCGTACCGAAGAAGTGCAACAGCTCGAGGACCAGATCAATATCGCCGTGCAGGAAATTGCCCAGCGCAACGGCTTCGACCTGATCATCTCCAGCCCGGTGATTTACGCCAATCCCGACCTGGATATCACAAGCCTGATTCTGGAACAGCTGGAAGTCGAATATGCGGCGGATCAGCTGGAACTGGGAACCCGCTGAAATTACCTGGCTAACGAATGCCTGTATCTACAAGCATGCACCGGCTGGCGAAACTGAGCAGCCAATTCGGGTTGCAACTCATTGGCAATAGCGATCTGTCCATCGATGGCGTCGGCACGCTGGCCTCGGCCGGTCCGACCGAAATCACTTTTCTCGCAAACCCCGCGTATCGCAAACAACTGCACGCCACCCGGGCCGGTGCTGTCATCCTGAAAATCGAAGAGACGGAGTCTTGCCCCACCAATTGCCTGGTGGCAAAAGATCCTTATGTCGCTTACGCCCGTATTGCCGCTTTGTTCGATCAACGTCCTGCTGCAAAAACCGGGATTCATGCAACGGCCATTATCGCCGGGTCCGCCAGGGTAGCAAATGAAGTCAGTATCGGGGCGCACGTGGTCATCGGCGAAGACTGCGAGATTGCAGAGGGCTGCACCATCGGGCCGGGAACCGTGCTGGAAGCAGGCTGCCGCCTGGACCGCGGTTGCCAGCTTTCTGCCAACGTGACCCTCGGGCATGGAGTGAAACTGGGGAAACGTGTCCTGATCCACCCGGGCGCAGTGATTGGCGCAGACGGTTTCGGCATCGCTTTTGATGCTGATCATTGGGAAAAAGTGCCGCAACTGGGTTCTGTCATCATTGGAGATGACTGTGAAATTGGCGCGAATACGTGCATCGACAGAGGCGCGGTGGGCGACACCGTGCTCGAAGAAGATGTCCGGATCGACAACCTGTGCCAGGTCGGACACAATGTCCGGATCGGAGCCCACACGGCCATTGCCGGAACCAGCGGTATTGCAGGCAGCACGCAGCTCGGTAAATACTGCCTCATTGGAGGCGGAGCCGGAATTTCAGGACATCTTGAAATTGCAGACCGCACGACAATCAACGGACGCAGCCAGGTCTTCCACTCCATCAGCGAACCGGGCCAGTCCTGGTCGGGGCACTTGCCATCGACGCCCATCCGGGACTGGAATCGTAACCTGGCACGGCTCCGCAAACTCGATGATCTGGCGCGCAAAATACGTCAGCTTGAATTGCAACTGGGGAAAATAAGTGAACCTGAAAAATAATATTCTGCCCGGCCCGGTCGAGGCTGTCGATATCCAGAAGTATCTGCCGCACCGCTACCCGTTCCTGTTGATTGACCGGGTCCTGTCGATGGAAGTGGAGCCTGAAAAGAGACTGATCGGTGTAAAAAACCTCTCAATCAACGAGCCGTTTTTCCAGGGACATTTTCCCGGCAACCCCGTCATGCCGGGCGTGTTGATGATCGAGGCCATGGCCCAGGCTGCCGGTATGCTGGCCCATCTCGCCGCCGAAATCGACGGGGAAAAGGGTGAATTGTACCTGTTGGTCAAAGTGGATAATGCCCGCTTCAGCCAGGTCGTGGTACCGGGCGATCAACTGTTCCTTGACGTCATCCAGAAACGCATCATGCGAAGAATGGGCAAGTACGAATGCCAGGCCCTGGTCAACGGCAAGCGCGTGGCCAGTTGTGAACTGCTCTGCGCAGAGAAACAGTAGTGAGCGGCGTTCACGAAAAGGCACTGGTCGATCCGGGAGCCCAACTCGCTGACGATGTCGAAGTCGGCGCATTCAGTATCATCGGCCCGGACGTCACGATCGGGCCGGGCAGCTGGATCGGCCCCCACGTGGTGATCACGGGACGCACCACGATCGGGAAAAACACGCGAATTTTCCAGTTTGCCTCGATGGGCGAAGAGCCACAGGACAAAAAGTACAATGGCGAGGATACCGAACTTATCATTGGCGACAACAACACGATCCGGGAATTGTGCACGTTCAGCCGCGGCACCAGCCAGGGCGGCGGCAAGACCATCATCGGCGACAACAACTGGATTATGGCCTGTGTCCACATTGCCCATGACTGTATCCTGGGCGACAACATCATCATGGCAAACAATGCATCCCTGGCCGGGCATGTCACGGTCGGAGACTGGGCGATCCTCTCGGGCTACTCACTGATTCACCAGTTCTGCGATGTCGGTGAGCACAGCTTCACCTCCTTCGCCAGCAACGTAAACCAGAGCATTCCGCCCTACGTGACGGTTTCGGGGGAAAAAGCCAAGGCCAAGGGCATCAATGCCGAAGGACTGAAGCGCCGGGGCTATTCGCCGGAGCAGATCCAACAGGTCCGCAGGGCCTACAAACTCCTGTACCGCTCAGGAACCCCCCTGGAGGACGCCAAGAAGCAACTTTCCCTGATGGCGGAAGAACACGAAGAAATCAAACCATGGGTAGAATTCCTGGCCAAAACGGCGAAGAGTTTCATACGCTGAGCCAGCCCGGCCATCCAACCATTGTCCTGGTCGCCGGGGAGGCCTCGGGCGACCAGCTGGGCGCGGCCCTGATGGACCGGCTCAGGGAGCAGTACCCCCAGGTTAAATTCGCCGGTATCGGCGGCAAGCAGATGAAAGCTGCGGGTATGGACGCCTGGTGGGACGCCGAAGAACTGGCGGTATTCGGCCTGTTTGAAGTCCTGTCGCATTTCCCCCGTTTGCTGCGGCTGCGCCGGGAACTGCACCGGCGCCTGGAGGCCCTTGCCCCCGATGTCTTCATTGGCATAGACGCGCCAGACTTCAACCTTGGCCTGGAAATCAAGTTGCGGCGGGCGGGCATCAAAACCGTTCACTACGTCAGCCCCACCGTGTGGGCATGGCGCCGAAGACGGGTCCGAAAGATCGGCCGGGCGGCTGACCTGGTACTCTGCCTGTTTCCCTTTGAACCCGGCTTTTATTCCGGTCACGGTATTGCCGCCACTTATGTCGGCCACCCGATGGCTGACCAGGTCACGGCAGACCGGGACCCCGCCCAGGCGCGAAACAGGCTCGGCCTGGATCCGGACCTGGGGACCATTGCGCTCCTTCCGGGCAGCCGGACGGGCGAGGTTTCCCGGCTGGCGGAACCGATGATCGAGTCGGCCCGGATCCTGGCAGCTGAAAGACCGGAACTGCAATTCGTCGCCGCAATGGCCAACGGAAGCGTCCGCCAGGTATTCCAGGAGACCCTGAACCGGCTGAACTTCCACGCCATCAGCATGGTCGAGAATGAACCCAGATCGGTGATTGCCGCTGCTGACGCCGTCATCTGCGCCTCCGGCACGGCAACGCTCGAAACCATGCTGGTAAACCGCCCGATGGTGGTGACCTACCGGATTTCTCCGGCCAGCTATGCGCTGGCTAAAAGCCTGCGCCTGGTCCGGACGCAATTATTCGCCCTGCCCAATATCCTGGCCGGCGAAATGCTGGTGCCGGAATTGATTCAACAGGACGCCACCAGCGAGCGGCTGGTGGCGGAAACCAAGCGCTGGCTCGATGACGGGAAAGCCCGCATGGCGCTGCGGGAAAGGTTCGACGAGATGCAGGAACAGCTGCGCTGCGACGCCAGCACCAGGGCCGCAGAGGCCGTTGCCGGTTTGCTGGAGTCATGAGTAGAGGGAGTCCCGCCACCCTGGTTGCCGGCGTGGACGAGGCCGGCCGAGGCCCCCTGGCGGGCCCCGTGGTGGCCGCTGCGGTCATCCTTGACCCGCACCGCCCTATCGGCGGCCTGGCCGATTCCAAGAAGCTCAGCGAGAAACAACGCGAGGCGCTGTTTCCGCGGATCAGGGAGTTTTCACTGGCCTGGTCGATCGTCGAAGTGGGGATTGACGAGATCGATGCCGTCAATATCCTCCAGGCTACCCTGTCAGGCATGCGCCGGGCGGTTGAACGCCTCTCCCCCTTCCCCTCATTGGCCCTGGTCGACGGCAACCGGGCCCCTGAACTGGACTGCGAGGTGAGAACGATTGTGCAGGGCGATTCGCTGGAGCCGGCCATCTCAGCCGCATCTATTCTGGCCAAGGTTTTCCGTGATCAATTGATGAAAAACTATCACCAGGTATACCCGACTTACGGCTTCGACAGGCACAAGGGGTATCCCACTCGCGAACACCTGTATCTTTTAGGTAAATACGGACCGTGCGCAATCCATCGCAAATCCTTCGCCCCGGTGCGAAATGCGATGCAACACCAATTACTCGGGTAAATCTTTACTGCTGTCTATGTACTGTTCGATCGCTTCCCGGGTTACCGGACCAATAAAAGCCTTAACCGCCCGACCCTGCTTATCCAGGATGATCGTGGTTGGCAACGCCTTTGGAGCTCCGAACGGCTCCGGCGGGTTATAGACATCCACCTTGAGGATCGGGTAACTGACGTCGAAATCTTCGAGAAACTCGTAGAAATCACTGTCATCCAGCTCTTCATAGGCCAGGCCCAGGACGGTCACATCGCTGCGTTGTTCGTGCAATTTTGAAAGATCGGGAATTTCCTTGCGGCAGGGAGCGCACCAGGTGGCCCAGTAATTGACCACCACCCACTCTTCGCGATAGTCACTGAGCCTGACTTCGCCCCCACCCAGCTGCTCCAGCCTAAAATCCACCGGGTCCTCTGTTTCATAGACCGCCCAGGCGGCCGATGCAAAAAGCAGCGATAGCGCTACCCATTTTCCAACTCTGATCACGCGGCACTCTCCGTATTGTCAGTCCGTAAATACATGCTTCTCAGTGAACGTTCCCACTCTGCCTGTCCATGCTTCCGTATGTGTGTCAGACAGGCAACAAATACCTGGTCCCAACCGGTTTCACGCGGCAGCTGTTCGATTTCCTCCAGCGGAAGATAATAATCGCCCATGCTATAGAGGTCACCCAGGGAAAATTCCTCGAGGTCCCGGCTCAACATCCAGTTGCCGCCTTCATCGACTCCCACGATTTTCTGGTCTCTCATGCGGGACAGGAGTTTCACGATCTGCAGTTCACTGGCCTGTCGCTCGAGATCGAGCAATTCTCCGTCTGAAAGCACTTTTCCCTCGCGCTGCGCACGCCACAAATGTCCTACCAGGTGATAAGCCAGCTGAAATTCCCAACGGCTCGGCCAGTCAGTATCATACTTCCGGTAATCGGAAAATATCGTCAGGGACGCCGCCAGCGAGGCCCCGAACAGGATCACGTTCCAAACGATGTACACCCAGAAAAGGAAAATGGGGATGGTGGCCAACGCTCCGTAAATGACCTTGTAGTTGGCATTACTGACGTACGCCACAAAACCCGCCTTGGCCAGTTCGAACAATACCGTGCTGAGAAATGCGCCGATCAGGGCGTGCTTGATGCGCACCCGCCGGTTGGGCACCAACACGAAGAACAGGGAGATAACCAGCCAGGAGAGCATAAAAATGCCGAGGTGGTGAATGCTTGCAGGGATTTCGCCTTCCATCCCCAGGGCGCCCAGTACCTTCTGCGCGCTGAGCGCAATACCGGCGGCGATCAGGATGGGGCCGAGCGTTAAGACCGCCCAGTACATCACAATCCTGTTGATGAGTGTCCGGTTATGTTCAACCCGCCAAATCCGGTTCAAAGCCACTTCGATGCGGATCATCAGCATCAGGGCCGTGACGATCAGCATGATCGTGCCTGGCAGGGTCAGGCTGCTGATACTGTCGAGAAACGTATTGATATACGGAACGATGGCGTGCCCGGTTTCCGGCAGGAGATTGTCAAAAATGAAATCCTGCAACTGGGCTGACCATTGGTTGAACACGGGGAAGGCCGAGATTATGCCGAAGACAACCGCCAGCAACGGCACCATGGCCAGCAGGCTGGTATAGCTGAGCGACGCTGCCTCCTCGAGGCAACGGTCTTCCTGGAAGTGTTTCCAGACATACTGCGCAAGGCGGTTCACGCGTTTCACGTGCCGCGGTATGTCCAGGGGCAATTGGCTCTCTTCGCTCATACTCTTTTCCCGGCTTGTTTACCCTGCCTGATTCTCTGCATAAAATGCATGCATCGATTGAATGTTCCATTCTAACCAAGAGTACCGACATGACCATCAGAATCTTCCATAATCCGCGTTGTTCCAAATCCAGGGCCACGCTTGCCCTGTTGCAGGAGCAGGGAATTGATCCCGAAATCACGCTCTATCTCGACAGCCCGCCGGATGCTACTGAACTGCGCTCCATCCTTGGCAAGCTGGGGCTGACGGCCCGGGACCTGATCAGAAAAGGAGAAGCAGAATTCCGCGAACTGGGCCTGTCCGACCCGTCTCTGACGGAAGATCAGCTGATTGCAGCCATGGCAGCTAACCCCCGGCTGATTGAGCGCCCCATCGTACTGGCCGGTGGCCGTGCCGCCATCGGGCGCCCTCCCGAGTCCGTACTGGAAATCCTCTGATCAGCCGGCGCCTCGCGACCGGGGCTTACCTGGCGCTGATCCTGCTCCAACCGTTGTGGCATGCGCTGTTGCCCCGGCCGGCAGGGGCCGGTAACTGGTGGTTGGCGATGCTGGCCGTGGTTCCGCTATTATTGCCTTTTAGAGGCCTGGTGGCCGGTTCCCTGCGTTCCATGACCTGGGCGGGTTACCTCGTCATGCTGTACCTGGTGATCGGAATCACTGAAGCCTGGAGCAATCCACCGCAGAGAATACCCGCCCTGGTCCAGGTACTGCTGGTGGTGATTTTTGTCGGCAGTGTCCTGGCGTTCAGTCGAACAAAAAAGCCGAATTTGTAGGATCATCGCGGGTTTCCGGCTTTTTGGCCGGAAGCACGAAGAACTCCAGGTACAGAGCATTGAGACGGATGATGGCATGGGCGACGCCACTGGCCACAGACCCGGATCTTCGCACTGCCTCCGGTTGCAAGCTCCAGTCTGACTGTAATTGTTCAATTCGCTCCAGGCCGGTTTCGTTGATTGCGGCCACGGCCACGCCTGCCTCGCGGAAGCGCCGGAGAACTGCCGTATCAAGCAGTGAGTCATAACCTTCGAGCGAACCCCGGATGTGATCGGAATCGATCATGGCTTCAGGGTAGAAAAGATTCAGGTAGGACCGGACCAGCGCTTTTCGACCGGTCAGTTCCTCCTGCAGATCCAGCAAGGACTCCACGGCATCGCTCCCCATGCTACGCGATTGAGGCCGCAGCAAGGCAGCGTAAAGCATGGACTGTTCTGCCTGGTGCAGGGCCCGCAGGTGCTGGTTGACCCGCTCGCCGATCATTTCGTCGCCGGCATAAGTGTGCGGTGTTACACCCAGGTCCGTTACGAACCAGTCTCGCCATTCCGCCCCCTTGCTCCAGTTGGCCTCCATGATCCCGGAAGGCTTTTCCCGCGCCGCGGCCAGGTACGTCAGGCGGTTGGGAACCACGCGGAATTCCTCGTCGGGACCCATCAATGTCACAATTTGCGAACCTACCCATTCGGTCGGACAATCGTCCTCGCGAACTTCATCCGTGGCTGCGGCGAACAGGTAGTGATATTCGTCCGGGCTGACCAGGGTCGAACCGAAAACTTCGGTAACTTCACCCTGCTCCAGGTATCTGCCGACGATCTCGAAACTCAGTTGCCCGAAGAAATTGGAAACGTGCGAATCATCCGGCCGCACAGGAACCTCGCGGCGGTTGACCCACCGCATGTTCTGATAGCAGATTTCCACGCTGCCGAGACCCGTCTGGTCGGCGATCAGGTACGGGTCGGGGAACAACCCGATAAGCGCCCTGGTTGCCTCCAGTTGGCCCGACATCCCGCACACCTGTTCAGCATCACAGGGGCCGATGACCAGATCCTGCGCGCGGTACGCAGTACTCTGCGACGCGTCTCCATGCAGCACGACATCGGCCCCCGGCTTCAGCCGGGAAGCGCGGAAATCCAGTTCCGCTGCACGAATCCCGTCTGTCAGCTCATCCAGGGCGAGACGGTAATTCGCGATACTCCGGCGCACCGGATCATTGACTCCGGCGCCTTCGCCACTGATGCAGTCTACTTGCCGGGCCAGCTCTTCCACCAGGTCCAGCCCTTGCTGCCTCATGCTCAGAACCAGTGCTTCGTTTTCCGGGGTTTGAAAGTACACCGGCGCCTGCCGGGCGAACCAGGTAATCATGGTGGCCAGCGCGGACCATTCCAGTGGGTTGGGAATCGACTGATCAGGCAATTCACAATGGGTGGGAAACCGCTCATGCAGGTATCCCAGGGAAAAATTGATGCGTTGCCAGGGCGGCATCATCAATTCCCGGCGCACTTGCTCGGCACCAAACGGGCCGTCGACATCTCCCGAAAGTTCCTCCCTGACAACCAGGCTTTCGGACATTTCGACCAGGCTGCTCAGGCAACCGTCGAATTGCTCACGGGTTAAATTTGCTGCGTCCGGCCCGCCGATATTGGCCGCCATGCTGACACAGACATCAATCTCTTCCGCGATGCGCCGGCGAACTGGCTGATCAAAGTAATAACTCATATCCGGAATCTGCAAAACCAGTTGGGCGATGGCGTCACCGATGTTCTGTTGCAGCGAGACCAGTCTTTCCGAATCGCGGGGCATGCCCTGAAGGTACTGAACAGCATCAAACACAGCGGCCAGGCTGGCGTTGATCCGGGAATCGACCGCTGAAAATGCTCCGGCATACGAATTCGAAAACCAGGGGAGCAATTCGGATAAAAGCGCGGGTAACACCGAGCGGGGTCCGTAACTCTGTTCACCGGTCACTCCGACACCAACTGCGGTTTTCGGGGTTGTTTCTGTCCCTGTTTCTGCCTCTGCTTCGGCCTGACCTTGCTGGGCCAGGTCCGTCAGTGACTGTTCTGCTGCCCGGACCGCTTCCAGGCTGAGACGCTCGTTCAGCAACAAGTCGGAAATCACCCAAAACAATGATTCCGTGAACGCCAGGTACTGATCATCCTGTAAGCCATCTATGGCGTTTGCAAGAACCAGCAGGTAACCCGCATCCCTGGATTGAACTTCGTCCAGCGACGGAATGGCCGATAGCAGGTCAAATCGCAATTGCTTCAGACGGTTCTCATCCACTGGACCAGACATCGTTGCCGCACCCGCCAATGCCCGCAGACCAGTCGTCGCAAGGTCTATGGCGTCGACCTCTTCATCCCTGTCAACCAGTTCCGGCAATTCGACCGTAACCCATGGGTAGAACCAGGCCGTATACAGCCCCGGTATGACCGCAAGCAGGGACTCATTGACGGTTGCGGTATCCAACAGGCTCATCCACAACGCAGGCGACCGCGTTTCAATTCTCTGCAAAACCTCTGGCAGGACGGCTGCCGCCAGGCGTTCATTGCTGCGGTCAAATAACTGCCTGGTGAGGCCTGCAAGGTCCGGACCCAGGGGTGAGGCTTCGATTCCCGGGATCAGCCGGTGCTGCGATAATTCACGCATGACAAGCCAGGCTGCAGGATCGAGTTGCGACCCCCGGACGGGCAAGTTGGTGTAACGCCCCGCGAGGCGGTCGAGCCAGGCGCGATCATCCCGAAAACGAGCACGCATGGGTTCGGGATCGGACAGTCCGCCCGGAGACACCGACCCCAGCAATCTCTCCACTGCAATCATCGTCAGGAGGGTTTCTATCCGCGATTGCCGGTCAGAAAGCGCTGCGGCCAGGTGTTTCATTTCCGGCAGGGCATTGATATCCATCAACTCGATTTCGACGACCTCGGGGACAGCAGGCCCCGGGACCGAGACCAGTGCACTGCCGTCCGCCGTCTCCTGCGCCCAGGTACTGCCCGGCAGCAGCAATAGCGATAGGACCCCCACGTAAAACCCTGCCCGCCGGATGACATGCCACGACTGGGTTCCTGTCTCAAGGATGCTCATATTACTCATACGGCTGCTTTCTTTGGTTCATGGCAGGATATACTACGCGAATGATCTCAAAACTGCTCATCATCACGACCGGTGGCACCATCGACAAAATCTATTTTGACGACAAAAGTAACTACCAGATCGGTGAGCCCCAGATCAGCCAGATTCTGCACGCCCTGCATGTCGCCTTCGAGTTTGAAGTGACTGCCCTGATGCGCAAGGACAGTCTGCACATCGGCGACAAGGAACGGGCGTTGATTCACGCCACCGTCGCCGCTGCGGACATCCGCCACATCCTGATCACGCACGGCACCGATACGATGGTCGAAACCGCCAAAGCCCTGAGTGATCTGACCGAAAAGACCATTGTACTGACCGGCGCCCTGAACCCGGCGCGCTTTCGCGATTCGGACGCCATTTTCAATATAGGTTGCGCGGTGGGTGCGGTGCAGAGCCTGCCTCCCGGGGTCTATATTGCGATGAATGGAAAGGTCTGGGATCCGGATCACGTCCGTAAGAACCGTCGCGAAAACTGCTTCGAACCTTTGTAGGAGCGGAT
>JAHEFT010000120.1 GCA_024640025.1 Chromatiales bacterium | reverse complement strand
GCTGCTTAATGGAAAGCCGGGTGACCGGCCGCAGCCTGCGCAGATGGTGGCAGCCCCGCTACTGGATTGAATGTGAAGTCAGTCTGACCAGCGTTCAATCCCGTAGCGGGGTCACCACTGAAGACGAGTCCAAGGGCCGGGAGACCGGACACCAGGCTCCAGGAGGTAATCAATGGCGCTCAATCTTGAGCAAAAGAAGGCAGTAGTTGCTGAAATGGCCGGTGCGGCCAACAAGGCGCTTGCTGCTGTCGCTGCAGAGTATCGTGGTCTGACGGTTGAGGAAATGACTGAACTCCGTGCGAAAGCACGTGAGGGAGGCGTGTTTCTGAAAGTCGCCAAGAATACCCTGGTAAGCAGAGCTGTTGAGGGTACCGAATACGAATGCATGCAGGAAGCGCTGACAGGACCACTCCTGTTTGCTTTCAGCATGGAAGATCCCGGTGCTGCCGCACGCCTTGTCAAGGACTATGCAAAGTCACATGACAAACTTATCGCGAAGCTTGTTGCGGTAGGTGGCCAGTTGTACGACGCGTCCGAATTGGAACGTCTGTCCAGCCTGCCTACCTACGACCAGGCCATTGCGATGCTTATGGGTGTGATGAAGGCGCCGATCGAGAAATTCGTAAGGACCCTTGCCGAACCGCATACCAAGCTGGTTCGGACTGTTGCTGCTGTGCGTGACGCGAAGCAAGCTGCTTGATTCTATTAACCGATTAGTGGGCTTGACCCCTGATAATCAACTATTACGGAGACGACAATGGCCGTTTCAAAAGAAGATATTCTTGAAACAATTTCAAATATGAGCGTGATGGACGTCGTAGACCTCATCAGCGCAATGGAAGAAAAATTCGGTGTTTCTGCTGCAGCCGCAGTTGCTGTCGCTGCCGGCCCTGCGGCCGGTGGTGATGCTGCCGCTGAAGAAGAACAGACCGAGTTTGATGTAGTTCTGACATCTTTCGGTGCCCAGAAAGTGCCAGTGATCAAGACAGTACGTGAGATCACCGGCCTGGGTCTGAAGGAAGCCAAGGACCTCGTTGAAGGCGCACCCGCCAGTGTCAAGGAAGGCGTGTCCAAAGACGAAGCTGCAACAATCCAGAAGAAACTCGAGGAAGCAGGCGCTTCTGTCGAGGTTAAGTAAATCTTCTTCCCTGATTTTTGGGGTTGAAAGGAAACCGGCTGGGGACGAATGTCTCCGGCCTGTTTCTGTTTGTATTTTTTATGAATATTGATCGCATGGGCGGAACCAGATCATGAGTTACTCTTTCACGGAAAAAAAGCGCATTCGTAAGGATTTCGGAAAACGCGAATCCATACTGGACGTGCCGTACCTGCTGCAAACACAAATCCGTTCCTACCAGGAGTTTCTGCAAACGGAAATTCCCCTGGACGACCGGCGGGAGCGTGGGCTGCATGGCGCATTACAGTCGGTATTTCCCATCGTTGCCTATTCCGGCAACGCGGCACTGGAATATGTCAGTTATAAATTGGGCGACCCGGTGTTTGACGTCAAAGAGTGCAAGCTGCGGGGAATGTCCTACGGTGCGCCTTTGCGGGTGAAAGTCCGCCTGGTCATTTATGACCGTGAAAGTTCCGCCAAGGTAAAACCGGTCAAGTACGTCAAGGAACAGGAAGTCTACATGGGCGACCTGCCTTTGATGACGGAAACGGGGACATTCATTGTCAACGGAACAGAACGGGTCATCGTGTCCCAGCTGCACCGTTCTCCCGGCGTCTTCTACGATCATGACCGGGGCAAGACGCACTCCAGCGGCAAACTCCTGTTCTCGGCCCGGGTTATCCCATACCGAGGCTCATGGCTGGATTTCGAGTTTGATCCCAAGGACTGCATCTTCACGCGCATCGACCGTCGCCGGAAATTGCCGGTGACCATCCTGCTGCGCGCCCTTGGCATGAACAACGAAGAAATTCTCGATACTTTTTTCGAGACCAGCGCGATTACGCTGAAAAAGGCCGGCGCCAAGCTCGAGCTGGTTCCGGAACGCCTGCGCGGAGAAACAGCGTTCTTCGATATACGCAGCAAGACGGGAAAAGTACTCGTTCCCAATGGCAAGCGGATTACTGCGCGGCATGTGAAAATGATCGAGGAATCCGGCGTGCAGTCGCTGGAAGTTCCGGATGAATACCTGATCGGTAAAATCATCGCCAACGGCATTGTGGACAAAGAGTCCGGTGAAGTACTGGCCGAGGCCAATGCGGAGATTACCGAAGAGTTGCTCGAGAGTCTGCGCGAGGCAAAGGTCAAGAAGCTGAACCTGCTTTACGTGAACGACCTGGACCAGGGTCCGTATATTTCCAGCACACTGAACATTGATCCGACCAAGAGCGAACTCGATGCACTGGTCGAAATTTACCGCATGATGCGCCCTGGCGAACCGCCAACCAAGGATGCCGCCCAGAATCTGTTCAAAAACCTCTTCTTCGCCGAAGAGCGTTATGACCTGTCGGCGGTCGGCCGGATGAAATTCAACCGCCGCGTTGGACGCAAGGAAGTTGAAGGTTCAGGCGTTCTCAATCGCGAGGACATTCTCGAAGTGTTGCGTGTATTGATCGATATCCGCAACGGCAAGGGCAATGTCGACGACATTGACCACCTTGGCAACCGGCGCGTGCGCAGCGTCGGTGAAATGGCTGAAAATGTGTTCCGGGTTGGCCTGGTGCGTGTCGAGCGCGCGGTTCGCGAGCGCCTTTCCGTGGCGGAAAGCGAAGGTCTTTCGCCCCAGGAGCTGATAAACGCCAAACCGGTTGCGGCTGCGGTCAAGGAGTTTTTTGGCTCTTCCCAGCTCAGCCAGTTCATGGATCAGAACAATCCGTTGTCCGAAGTAACACACAAACGCCGTGTATCAGCGCTTGGCCCGGGCGGCCTGACCCGGGAAAGGGCGGGCTTCGAGGTTCGTGACGTACATCCGACGCATTATGGCCGCGTGTGCCCGATTGAGACGCCGGAAGGCCCGAACATCGGCTTGATCAACTCACTCGCCGTTTATGCCAGGACGAATGATTACGGTTTCCTTGAAACACCCTACCGGAAGGTTGCGGACGGCAAGGTGACCATGGATGTCGAATACCTGTCAGCGATCGAAGAGGGTGATTACGTGATCGCCCAGGCTAATGCCGAACTGGATAAGAAGGGCAAATTCGTGGATGACTTCATTCCGTGCCGCCACCAGGGCGAATTCACGCTGATGGAGCCGTCAGACATCAGTTATATGGACGTCTCACCGAAGCAGATCGTATCTGTGGCAGCTTCTCTTGTTCCCTTCCTGGAGCATGATGATGCCAACCGGGCCTTGATGGGATCGAATATGCAACGCCAGGCCGTACCGACCCTGAAGGCCGACAAGCCGCTGGTTGGAACCGGTATGGAGCGGAGTGTTGCGACCGACTCCGGTGTAACTGCCGTGGCACGCCGCGGTGGCATTGTAGACCAGGTGGATGCCGGGCGTATCGTAGTGCGGGCCAACGAAGACGAAGTGCCAGTCGGTGATCCCGGCGTGGATATTTATAACCTGACCAAGTACCAGCGCTCCAACCAGAATACCTGCATGAACCAGCGCCCCCTGGTTCGGGTCGGCGACCAGGTGGCCGCCAGAGACGTTTTGGCGGACGGACCTTCCACTGATTTGGGGGAACTGGCGCTTGGTCAGAACATGCTGGTCGCCTTCATGCCCTGGAACGGCTACAACTTCGAGGATTCAATCCTGATCTCCGAGCGTGTCGTCACGGAAGATCGATTCACAACGATCCATATCGAAGAGCTGACCTGCGTCGCTCGTGACACCAAGCTGGGATCGGAAGAGATTACGGCGGATATCCCCAACGTGGGTGAGCACAACCTGAACAAGCTTGATCAGGCCGGCATTGTTTACATCGGCGCGGAAGTCAGCGCAGGCGATATCCTGGTTGGTAAGGTAACTCCGAAAGGGGAAACCCAGCTGACACCTGAAGAAAAATTGCTCCGTGCGATTTTTGGAGAGAAGGCCTCGGACGTTAAGGACACCTCTCTGCGCGTGCCCAGTGGTATGGATGGAACCGTCATCGACGTCCAGGTGTTTACACGGGACGGTGTTGAGAAAGATGACCGCGCCATTTCCATCGAGCGGGAGCAGCTTCGCCAGGTTCGCAAGGATCTTGACGATCAGTTGCGAATCGTTGAAAACGCCATTTTCCAGCGAATTGAAAATGCCCTCAGCGGCAAAGTGGCCGACAAGGGTCCCGGCGGGTTGAAAAAAGGCAGCAAGGTGACGGTCAAGTACCTTGCGGACATGGACCGTGAAGACTGGTTCAAGCTCCGGATGCATGCTGATGCGCTCAATGAACTGCTCGAGCAGATGGCCGATCAGTTGAAAGAGCAACGCAAGGGTTTTGACGCCCGATTCGAAGAGAAAAAGGGCAAGATCACGCAGGGCGATGATCTCGCTCCCGGCGTACTCAAGATGGTCAAGGTCTACATGGCGGTCAAGCGTCGCATCCAGCCCGGTGACAAGATGGCCGGCCGGCATGGCAACAAGGGTGTGATCTCAATGATCGTGCCGACCGAAGACATGCCCTACATGGAAGATGGCACGCCGGTAGATATTGTGCTGAACCCACTTGGTGTGCCTTCCCGTATGAATATTGGACAGGTCCTTGAGACCCACCTGGGGTGGGCAGCCAAAGGTCTGGGCTTGCGTATCGGCGAGATGTTGGAACAGAAGTCCGCAGTGCCGGAAATTCGCGATTACCTCGACCAGATCTACAACAGTGACCAGAAAGGCCGTGTCGATATTTCAGGGTTCTCGGACGAGGAAATCATGACCATGGCCGGAAACCTGAAGGGCGGCGTACCGATGGCGACCCCGGTGTTCGACGGCGCAAGCGAGAAGGAAATCAAACACCTTCTGAAGCTGGCGCAGTTGCCGGAAAGCGGGCAGACGATCCTGTACGACGGTCACACCGGTGACCCGTTCGAACGTCCGGTCACGGTTGGCTACATGTACATGTTGAAGCTCAACCACCTGGTTGATGACAAGATGCATGCGCGCTCCACCGGTCCTTACAGCCTCGTGACACAGCAACCGCTGGGCGGCAAGGCTCAGTTCGGCGGACAGCGCTTCGGTGAAATGGAAGTCTGGGCGCTTGAAGCCTATGGTGCGGCTTACACGCTGCAGGAAATGTTGACCGTGAAGTCTGATGACGTCAGCGGCCGTAACCAGATGTATAAAAACATCGTCGATGGAAATCACCAGATGGCGGCAGGCATGCCTGAGTCCTTCAACGTGCTTGTGAAGGAAATACGCTCCCTGGCTATCAACATCGAACTCGAAGAATCCTGAAAGGAGGAGATGAGCAATGAGAGACTTACTCAATCTCTATGGTAGACAGCGGCAGCCGCTGGATTTTGACGCGATCCGGATAGGCCTTGCGCC
>JAHEFT010000003.1 GCA_024640025.1 Chromatiales bacterium | reverse complement strand
CCTGGCGGCAATAGAGCATTGGAACCACCTGATCCCATCCCGAACTCAGCAGTGAAACGATGCATCGCCGATGGTAGTGCGGGAGTTCCCGTGTGAGAGTAGGTCACTGCCAGGCGCCAAACGAAAAGGCCTCACCCTTATGGGTGGGGCCTTTTTTTTCGTTTGGCGCCTGGCAGTTCCCTAACGGTCACGCGCTGATCTGCTACGCAGCACCGCTTCTTGCGCTCACGCGCAAACCGCAATGCTGCTTCGCAGGCGCTGCCAGGCGCCAATTCCGGCCATCATGAATGTGGACGTGGCTGCTAATAAACAGAGGAATACCGAAATGACAGACCAATCAGCCGGGAAGTCCGGCGCAATCCGGCCGGAATATGCAGCCGCACTGGAGGCTGCTTATGGCGCGCCCAGCCAGGCGGCATTTGGTAGTGCTGTTTTCTGTGAACCGCTGCCATCGACGGTTAGCCTGGAACATGCGGCTCTTGAGCGGTATCGGTTTTTCACCGGCAAGCTCTGGGACCGCTATGGCGAAGATGCCTGGATGGGTCCATGGCGACAAGTGTATTCGAGGCCGGTCAGCAGCAGAGGTGATATCGCCGCTGAGTTGCGCGCCCTCGAAGATCGCGGTGCTGCGATGTCGGTGTCCATGGTGCTGGATGTCGAGGGAGGGGAAGCCGCCCTAGCCACCGCCTTTGACGATCCCGCCGTGTCCGAACTGGCCGTCTTTACCCTGGGCGATGGCGGCGCCATGTCGGGTCTCCTTGTGGCTGCCCGGCGCCAGGAGACCGACCAGGCAATCTTCCTGGTCTTCCTGCTGGACTGATGGACTGAGCTACAGGTGCTGCCAGGCGCCAAATTGGAAGCCCCGGTCTGAATTTTCAGATCGGGGGGCTTTATCTGGGCATTAGAAAACCACCGCGATTATCTGTTTGCGTTGAAACGTGTGGAGCTGCTTTAGAGCGCTTTATTCAAAGCAAAGTGCCTCGGGGAGTAGCTACTGGTTATGAAATTCGATAACTGTAATTTGCAACAAATGCTACAGTGAAATACACCAAAGGAAGGTGTGGATATACCTGAGAGAAAAAGTTCATGGCCTTCCTGCTAATCGGCTATATTAAGACGCTGACGCTGAATTTCCCATTCATGTCAGTTTTTATCCCGCAACCCGCAGAGAACATCTCCAATGAAAAATACCTTTAGACTCACAATCGTTTCCGTCGCCTTGGCCATCCTGACTGCCCCTGCCTTCGCCAACGTCAAGATTTCGGACATTGTCGGCAGCACAGAGAACGGCGCCGACAATGAATTTTACAAACGCGGCTTCGAGCTCGTCGACGGCCAGCAGAGCGGCGAGGAATCCTTCAAGACCTACTACAACAGCGAGACTCGCCAATGCGTCATGGCCGAAATCCTGGACAACCAGGTAATCTCGATCAACCCATCCGAGAACGCCAACTGCGGCCAGGGGAATGACAACGCCAAGGCCGCTTCGTCTGGCGGAGTGAACGTTTCAGACATCGTCGGCAGCACCGAGCGCCATGGCGACGAAAAATTTTCCCAACGTGGTTTCGGAATCGTCGATGCTAATCAGAGCGGCGAGGAAACCTTCAAGACCTATTTCAACAGCGCGACTCGCCAATGCGTCATGGCCGAAATCCTGGACAACGAGGTAATCTCGATCAATCCGTCCGAGAACGCTTACTGCCGATAATGTCGCAGGCAATCTCTGGAACGCGATGAAAGAGAATCAGGAGTAGCACAGTTTTTACTGGGCCGCCCCTATTGCAGGGGCGCCCATGCTTCTTAATGGTCAGACAACCGGATTTCCCGACTCTGTTAAATTCTATCCGGTCTTCGATGCGTCGTAAGAAAGAATGGGCCGGTTAGTTACAATTGGGATGGCTGCGTTTCCGCACCGTAAACTGCCGCACTAATGACTGACGAGTATGGTGCGTCGGCTGAGGAGAAAAGACCAAGTACCGTCACGGCATTTGGTCGAGGTCCTGTTGCCGTTCCGCGTTCTGGTTGATCCGTTTCAGGGGAAGGCTCAGCAGCCCGGCGATGATGCCGATGGCCACGGAAGCCACGGAGGCGCCGAGGAAACCATTAACAGTCAGGCCAGGCAGGAACCGTGCTGTAATCAACAATACGACCGCGCCCAACAGGGCATTGACGAAAAAGCGCAACAGTCCATTGCTGATCTTGAGTTCCCTCAAAAGTAACAGCGATGTGATCACGCCACCCACAAGCGCAATGGCCAGGCCGGCGATGAATGCGGTTCCGAGGCCATCGACTTCCAGTCCCAGGCCAAACATGCCGACGAACCAGATCAGGATGCCCGAGAACAAGGCAGAAAATCCAACGCCGATGGCGAGTCCCGTGAAGTTCATGTATCAATTCCTTTCAATGATTGCGGTTACTGGATTTGAGGGTTATGACCCACTATCCGAAGATAGCAAATCCTTCGCGGATCCAGCTCAGAAACCAGAACGCCGCCAGGTAGGTAGTGGGAAAGATTCCAGGGCGGGCGCTGTTCGCGCCCGCCTTATTTTCAGTCCGGGATGGGGGAATGCGAATTCCGGACACCAATGACTTCAACAGATCAGTTTAATTCAATCCAGTCTTCGATCGTGTCATTACTCGAGACCGTGCAGGCAACCGCTCGCGGGCTGTCTTTACTTTGCATGATCACTTCCCAATAGCCGGGGCGAAGCGGACTGATATCGGTGATTTCGGCTCTATCAGCAAACATTTCGAGGCACTTGTTTTTTGCTGACCAGGGAATTTCGTTGCTGTCGTTTCCGCCGCCGTATGAGTTGCCGCCGCTGTTGGAGTTGCCTCTGCTCGTCACGTTGACGCCCCTGTAATCACCACGGCTTCCGAACACACACTCGAATTTCGTCACGTCATATCCGCTCTGGGGTGTCTGACCATAGACGACATAATCACTGCCCCTTCGTTGCACGGGCTCGGTCGAAATGTATTGCGGGTTCTCACCCAGTTCCTCGGACGCCATACCCATGCAATACTTCTGCATCTGGTATTCGGGCACTGAATCGCTGGACGAGTTTCCACCTGAGTGATACGAACTACCGGTCACGGTCACTCCTTTGAACATGCCGCGTTTTCCAAAAAGGCATTCGAAGTGCGTGCCGTCACGCCCCCCGCCCCCCGCGGTTTGACCATTAACAACGAATTCCTTGCCCCTTTTTTGCACGGGCTCGGTCGAAATGTATTGCGGGTTTTCACCCAGTTCCTCGGACGCCATGCCCATGCAATACTTCTGCATCTGACCTTCAGGGACGGGGCTGTCGGCCCATACGGGGGTAGCGGTTGCCAATCCGCCCAGGGCCAGAACGGCACCGGCCAGAACAGGAACTTGCATTACTTTCGTACTTCTCATTTCAGGTTTTCTCCTATAAACAATCATTACTAAGCCACTTCGCTCCCCCACAGTTTCCGTCATTGACGAGAGAACCGAAAGAGCAAGAGGGGCGGACTTGACGTGCAGAGTACACTCCCTGACGATAATACCAGCAAATTCCGCAATTATCCTGTATGCGAATGTCGCCTGATCAGCCGGATGAATCGCACGGAAAAAGCAGGTATATTCCCCCAAAGCCCAAATGGCTGTAGCCGGCGGGAAAAACTGAGTTAGGGTAGACCTGAACGCATGACAGAAACGGCCAATCAATCCCGAACTACCTTACAGAAATTGATTACCGGCTGGTCTGGCCTGAGCCTTTCCGCGCGCATCATGATAGGCCTGGGGCTCGGAATTTTTACCGGCCTCTTTTTTGGCGAGCCTGCCGGGGTTTTGCAGCCGGTCGCCGATATCTATATCCGCCTGATGCAGATGACGGTCCTGCCTTACCTGATCACATCGCTGGTAGTCGGTTTTGGCCAGCTGGACGTTGGCGAGGCGAAGCGGCTGGCGCTGCGCGGCGGCATCCTGCTGCTCATTGTTTGGGCATTGACCATCCTGGTGCTTGTGCTCATGCCGTTGACCTTCCCGGTTTTCGACAGCGCCTCGTTTTTCAGCCATTCGCTGGTTGAGCAGCGGAATGACATTTCCCTGACGGAGATTTATTTCACTTCGAACCCCTTTGCCTCGCTGTCGCAGAACGTCGTGCCCGCCGTGGTGCTGTTCAGCTGCCTGATCGGTATCGGTCTGATCGGGCTTGAGGATAAAGAACGACTGATCGCCCCGTTGCGTACCTGGAACCAGGCGATCGTGCGCATCACCGGTTTCGTGATCGACCTGACACCCTATGGCGTGTTCGCAATTGGCGCGGTCACCGCCGGCACCATGGACCCGGAGACCATTTCGCGGCTCGAAGTTTATTTCATTGTTTTTTCCGTGGCGTCGTTGTTGCTGGCCTTCATCATCCTGCCATTCCTGGTCACTGCGGTGACCCCCTTCCGGTATCGTGAGGTAGCAGGGATAGCCCGTGACGCTCTATTGACTGCCTTCGTCGCCAACAGCGCCTTTATCGTGTTGCCTATCCTGGTGTCCCGGTCGAAGCAACTGCTGGAGCAGCATGGCCTGCTGGACGACAATGCCGACTCGGCCGCCGAGGTACTGATACCGGTACTGTTCAACTTCCCCAACGCCGGCAAATTATTGACGTTGCTGTTCATACCCTTTGCAGCCTGGCTGGCCGGCGCTCCGCTGGCCGGTGGAGATTACGGCTCGCTGATGGCGGCCGGTATACCAAGCTATTTTGCCAAGGCGCAGATTGCACTGCCCTTCCTGCTCGACCTTTTTGGCCTGCCACAGGATTTGTTCCAACTCTACATACCCACGACCATCATCACCGGAAAATTTGATTCACTGGTGACGGCGATGAACCTGCTGGTCTTCGCCCTGCTCGGGGCCGGAGCGCTGAGCGGGTTCCTGGTCTTTAAACGGGCGCGTCTGCTGCGGGCCGCGGTTGGAATTCTTGGAAGCGTGGCGCTGTCCGTGGTCGCCTTGCGAATACTCTTCGCCTTCACAATCGATACCGGCTACACGCTCGACGAAGCCATGAAAAACATGCACCAGACCACTCTGTCTGCAGAGACCGTGGTGCACCGCGACCTGTTCTTCCGGGACGACAGCGAAGAGCGCAGGAAAGGTTCATTGGCCGACGCGCGCGCGCGCGGATCGCTGCGCATCGGGTATGACCCGAACAACCTGCCCATGAGTTTCTTCAATGCCGATGGCCAGTTGGTGGGCTTCGATGTCGAGTTGGCCGAAGAATTGTCGATGGCGTTGGATCTGCGCGCCGAGTTTGTTCCCGTGGACTGGTCTGAACTGCCCCGCATGCTGGCGGACGGCGATATCGATATCATGCCTGGAATGTGGTACCGACCCTTCTGGTTCCAGTCGCTCATGCTGTCCGATCCGTATTACACGGCTACCGCGGGCCTGGCCGTGCACGATGAACGCCGCCACGAATTCGATACGCTGGAAAAGATTCGGCGGCAACAGGGCCTGAAGGTTGGCGTGCCGCTGGACTTGACCCAAATCGGGTACAGCATCGAACACTATTTCGGAGGTACCGACGCCGAGTTCGTACCCATCGAGTTCTGGAATGCCTACTTCGAAGGGCAACACCCGGAAGTCGACGCTTTCCTCCTGCCGGCTGAACACGCATCCGCCTGGAGCCTGCTGCACCCCGAATTCACCGTTGTGGTGCCGCAACCGGACCCGGTGAAAATTTCAACGGGCTTTGGTGTTGCCCCCGGCGCAGATGATCTCGTCCAGGTCATCAACGAATGGATCATTTATGCGGAAAACATCGGCCTGGTCGACCGCAAGTTTGATTACTGGGTGACCGGGCAGGGTATCGAGAATACCGAACCGAGATGGTCCATCATGCGAAACATGTTGGGATGGGGGGACTGAGCGGCCGGACACTGAATGGCTGCTCTGCCTCGATTGTTCAGGAGCTTTCATCCGTTTGCTCCCAGGGTGGTATGGCAAAGGCCCGGTTCTCATCAGCGCTGCCCGGCGCCATGAAATCGTGTTTCGATTCATCGGTGAAATAGCGCCAGAATTCTTCTTCAAACGCTGAGTCTTCGATCCTGAAATCGCCGGATTGCTGACGTTCCTCGAGGAATACCCGGTAGGCGTCCAGTGGTTCAGGACCGAGTTGCTGGTAAATGATTCGGCCGCCGTACTGGCCGTAGAGCGCCCGGTTCAGTTTCCATTGGCGGATGATTGATCGGGCTATGTCCCGCCGCATGGTCTCTACCTGCACCAATTCCTCTGCTGTCAGGTCGTTTTCCGCATCCAACATTCCCTGCGCGGCCATTCCACGGCGCATATTTTGCACGAATGCTTCGATTTCTTCGTCCGCCGCCTCGATGCCGCGCTCGGCCGCATACTGATCAAACAGGCGGGTGATGATGACCTGCTGCATTTCGTCGGCGTCCGTCGTGCGAACCTCCTCACCCAGCACAACCGCATCCGGTGGCGTCGTTGGCGCCGGTTCAAACTCGATGATCGCTCCATCGGCCATGGTGGCCAGAAACAGGTGGCCGTCCTTCATCACGTAGCTGCGCACCCACTCGAACTGGGCCAGGTATTTGTCAGAGATTGAACCGGGCGGGCACATGGCCCGGGTCGTGGCGATCGGGCCAAACTGCAGCTGCCCTGCAGACTCCGAGGTCCAGGATCCCATCCCCCGGTTGCAATCCGCGCGCACGGCAGCTTGTCCGTCTGCGTTGAATTCCAGCGTGTAGAGCGAACGATCTTCCGGCTCAGCGACGCTGTCATCCATACCCATGATTTGCACCAGCCGCCACGAAGTCCCCGTCAGCGCAGAAACCGCTTCGCTTTCCCGGGCTTGCTCTTCAACAACCGCCACTGCCGGTTCAGCCCCAGCGTTTGCCGCGGGTTGCCGACTTCCGCCTTCCGGTGAACAGCCAGTCGTTAAAATGACGAACAGTAGCAATGGTGCTACCGCTAAAACCTGTTTCATGTATTTCATGGAAATTTCTCTCCCGGTGTTAGCCACCCTCGATAAGGCCCAATGGGACTTCGTAGACCTCGCCATTGTTCACGGTAACGGTCCAGGTATCGTCTTTGAGAACGGCCTTTACTTCACGATTGGCCGCATTGACGTAATCGGTCATGAAGTTGATAGTGAACTGTTCACCCAGCTGGTTCTGAACCGTGACCGAAGCCTGGTTGTCTTCCATGCGGAGGACGCCAGCCGGGCAATTGCCGAATTCGGAGTCGCCTGCCGCGCGACAGTTCAGGAGCGTGGTGGCGTCATAGTCGGCTGTTGTGAAAGGCCAGGTGGCGTTGTCCTCGTCCCGCGGGTACAAACCGGCGGTGCTCCAGTAGACCCACACGGATTCGTCTTTCATGCGGAAAATGAGCCCCTGGTCCCCCATTCCGCTTTGCCGATAGGCCGCGTTTCCATGCTGGTCGACATAGTTTCCAGGATCTTCTCCCACTGGAGAAAGGTCGTACGTGACACCGTCGTTGCGGTAAATGGTCACGTACCCCTGGCGCTGGCTGAATGTGCAGGGCAGCATGGCACTGGCCCGGTCGTCACCGGCGGGATAAATATCACACCGCGCCTCGGTGGAGTCCGCGGAACATGCATTGATCCACGATGCAGCTGCGGCGACGGTAACTAACATCCATTTGTTCATTTTTAAGAAGGCTCCTTTACAGTTCGCGATGTTCCGCCGGATTGGCGTCGGACTTCACTCAAGGCCGTGCATTTGCTTGATCAACCGGTGTATCTCCGTGCCCAGGGCCTGGTGCTTCTCAGCGGAATTCTTGCGCAAAACGTTCGAGATCACGATCACGGCATAATGCAGTTTCACGCCGTCTACCTCCTGCTCAACAATGGCCACCGAATTCATGTAATTGATGACGTTGCCGTGGTAGGCGGAGCACTTGAAGCCCTCTTCTTCCTTGCACTTGTAGAGCGAGCCGGATTTGAAATACACCGCCGCTTCGTTCAGGGCAGGCGAGGAGGCGTACCTGATACGCCGTTCAGTCATGTACAGCAGGCGTTTCAATTGACGGCTGCTCCATTCGTCTACCAGCTTGCCTTCCTCTATCATCAGCACGAGCTGCAGCAGGCTTTCTGCCGTTGCATAGCTGTTGCCGCCGCCGTTGACGTTTTTCTTGCCCTGGGCGGTGAAAAAGCTGCCCTGCCGGATCTGGTCGAGTGACAAGCCGTTGCGCGTTACCGGCTCCCAGAAGGTCCGTTGAAAAAGCCGGGTCAGGTCCGCGCGCGATGTATCGCGGAAAAAGGCGTCGATTTGATCCTCGGACACCGGGTAGGCCTGGCCGAAGTGGCGCAGCAGCATCGCGTCACGCATCACCATGGCCGCCGCGGAGTTCGAACTGACCGACAGCATCCAGTCCAGGTATTCCCACAAACTGCCCTGGTCCCCGTCCTGGATGGTGCGCCGGGTCAGTTCGCGGGTTTCGACGTTGAAGAACCGAACCGAGTGGTGGTCACGGTGGGCAAAGTCGTCGGCGGTGATGACCGTGTCGCGTAAAATCTGCTTGCGGCGGTCGAAATCTTCCGGCCAGGCGTCGGCCAGCGCCTGGAACAGACCGAGCGCGGCAAGCAGTTTGCCGACACTGCCGACATTTTGTCTGTAATCGCCGCGGTATTCCGCAAACAGCGGATGGTCCGGATCTGTGAGATCAAGCACGGCAACCCCGTAGGCGTTCTTGTCTTCACCCAGCAACGCGGTCACCCTGGCTGTGAATTCCGGGTCCGGGGCAGGCAGGACCAGGTCGCGGTGATCGAGCAGCCGCAAATCCACCTGTTCGGTGGTCAACATGGCGCCGGGCGGCTGAAATCCACCGATGGCGCGACCTTCGTTGGCCAGCCTGGCGCCTTCGACGCGCCGAATTCCGGTCTCCTCGTAGCCGTCCAGCGGATACGCCATCAGGGTCCCGGAACACGTTAGAAAGATTGTGAGAAACAGGCTGACGCCTTTCACATTCCATGAAGCCTTCATTGCGGAACTCCATTCAGGTCAACCGTGATGCTGGCGGTGTCCGCGAGCCTTGCTTCCATTTCATGCAGGTACCCGATACCACGCGCCATCTTGCTTTCAAGAAAGGGCCTGAGCTGGAACAATCGAAGATCGCCGTCAAGAAAACCAAATTCTACATCCGCCGGTGCCGGATTACCCTCATCGTCCGTAATCGGCGGGAAATTTTTTGGCAGGCCACTGGCGAAGTCGATCAACTGCGCGATCTCACCGGGCTGCAGGACGACATTGCTGCCGCTGCTGGGCAGGAACTGCAGGTCACCTTGCGGGTCCGGGACCCGCCGCCATGGGGCTGTCGCGGTTGCCAGAACGCGCACGTAGGAACCGTCAAGGGCGATGCGCAACGATTCCGCGGCCTGGCCGTCGACGGCGCCGCCGAGGCCTTCATTGACTGCAACCGAGATCACATCCCGGTTGCCGGTATCGATGTCCTGGGTCACCAGGACGCCTGACTTGTCAGACGCTACCGACTCCAGCAGCAGGATGGACGTGTATACGTGCTCGGGCCGTGTCATGTGGGACTGCCGCCAGGCAAACGCCCGGGCGGTAAAAGGTGAGGCCCAGACTTCGGCAATGCTCTTGAGCAGGTTATCAAAGCCCACCACGTTCGGCAGCGTCAGGTTTAACCCGGCGCCGGTGAATCCTGCCAGGTCTTCCACGTTGGTGTCTGAACGAACGAATACCCCGGGCGGATTAGCCGATCCAAAAGCGTCATTCATGGCCACTTTCAGCTGTTGCTGAAATTCGTCGCTGGGACGCGTGTTGACGATAATGTCATACAACTCCGAGCGGAAAGCCTCGACCATTCCGGCGCGGCGCGGGTCGTCCAGCGGAATTTCGGCCAGTTGCTGGTAGCTTTTGACCATCCAGTCAAACACCGTTCCTTCACCCCCGGCGTGGGGTTGCTCCAGCGCCTCCTGGCGGAACATGCCAAAAGGGATTGCGACACCGCGGGAAACATGGCCCGGGTAGTGCTTGCGCAATTCGCCAAGCTTGGCAGCCTTGGGCCCGACGATGCGGCCGGAATCCGAGGCACGCAGATCGTCCAGCGGTATGAAGCGCTGCACCGACAGATCGAGCTTGTCCAGATCGGGGTTGATCTGCACGCCCTGGCCAGCGCCGGCTTCGGCAAATATATCGCTCCAGCCATCGTCCCAGGCGGACAGCTCGACCAACCCCGACTTGCTCACGGCCAACACCACGCGTTCGCCGCTGTGTGCCGCCAACACCGGGCCCAGGGAACTATCCACAGTGACGTTGGGAATGCCGAGGTTTCGAGCGAGCAACTGCACGTGGGACAAAGGGTTGCCCTCGCCTTCAGTCAGGATGCCGGCTACCGGCGGCAGGTCCGACACGGTTTCGGGCAGCACGTAGATGCCGTCAGCTTTGAAATTTTCCAGGTTGCTCAGGTCGGGTTCAACGTACAAAACGCCAGTCGCCAATCCAGGGTTGAGAGCGGTGAAGCCTACACCCACGGATTGTCCAAACAGGCCGTGTTTAACTCCAGCCAGGCGGTTGGCGTCGCGCGACAGCCCGTCCAGGACGTTGGAGAAAAACAGCAGCGGGCTGCCGCGAAGCTGGTCCTGGATGAAAAGCATGGCCATTGGCTCGATCTCGGCCATTTTTTCCATCGAGCTGTAGAACGGCATGCGCAGGTCTTGCGTACCCCAGCCCGGAGCCCGCCCCAGGTAATTGAGGCCGTCCAGGTAGCGGTCCAGGATCAGCGGCTCAATGGTCAGTGACTCCAGGGTTTTCATCAGCTCATCCAGCAGGCGTTCGTTGATCACACCTGTGCCGAAGGCAGCCTGGCCGGCCGCCTCCAGGTATTCAAGCCGCTGCAGGCGTGTCTGTTCCGCAAGGCTGGCGCGTAACTCCGAAGCGGTGCGGAAATTGGTGCTCTCCACGCGCAGGCCCAGGTCCAGCAGTTCGAGCCGTGCTGTGGCGGACTTGACGCGAGGCAGCGAACGGCGCAGGTCGGCGAGCAGGATACCGGTTATCGTGTAACGGTTTGCCGCCGACGCATCGGCACGAAGGCCGGTTGCCGCGCCGGCCAGCATTTCCTGCAACCAGGGGGCGGCGGTGTATTTTGCCGACAGTTGTTCAAGTTCGTCATCGAGGGGGGCCGATTGGAAGATCAGGTCAATCTCGTTCGCCAGTTCAAGGTAAGGCTGGCGCGCAGCCTCATTGCTGAGAGCGTTCGCGTATTCCCGCACGCGTTCCGCATCTTCGGCCCCAGGCGCCCCGTGAATCTTGGCCCGCAGTGGTTTGAAGCCATCGTCCCGGTCGGACAGCGAGGCAGACAGTTGCCGGACTTTTTGCACCGAAGCGCTGTTGGCGCCGTGCGGTAGCATGCGCACACCGGTGCGCAGGGTGGTGAATCCTGCCCCAATCCATTCGGGGCGGGAAGCCATTTCAGTCAACAATGCCCGCGCGGCTTCCCGTTCGTCCTCTTCCTGGATGGCGCCGCGATAGAACAGCGCATGCCTGAGAATCCAGCCATCGTCAGCGCTGACCAGGTAGCGTTCGATCACGATCTGCGCGAAGCGGTCATCGAATTGCGGGTCGGCCAGGAATGCATCGGCGTCCGTGCCGGCCAGCAGGTTGGCTACCCAGTAGCCCTGCGCCCTAAGGTCCTTGGTGTACTCGTTCCATTCGCCATGCTGGTAGCCGCCTCCATGGCTTTCGCAAGCGTAGGCTTTGGGTGGCAACACAGAGCCGTCATCGCAGAACCAGCGGATCCGCGAGAAAGGCCCGCGTTCCTCCGTTTTCATTGCTTCTATCCATCCGCGGTATTTCTGGAGGTCTGCAGTCTCCCGGCTTTCAGCGGAATACAGCGAAGTCGAAAGGAAAAGCGCGGATAAAAATACAACCAGGTAAAAGCGCATGGCGCGGTCCCGGTTGGAGCGTTTCAGCTGGGGCATAGGATTTTCCATTGTTGATTCATCGCATTAGGATACTTAATTTTTGACGTCAGTCATCCACCGATTTGATTTGCCGCAATTGGGCCGGGGCATCCAGCCGGTGCAGCACACCCAGAGGCCCGCTGATCGACTCTGGCTGCAGATCAAGAGGCACTCCACCGGTGAAGCCCGGATTCGCCAGCGAGCGCACGTCGACGAGGCCGTTCGATAAATCCAGCACGGCAAAACTGAAGGGTTGCCGCGTCCTTTCGCCGACGACCTTGCGGGCGTTGCCGCCCAGGGCGCCCACGCCAAGGTGAACCATGCCGGCCGAGTCGATGCCGGCATAGAATACATGGTGGTGGCCGCTGATGTAGGCATCCACACCATTTTCGTGGAGCAGTTCAAGCAGGGCGGGATCGTCGAGAATTTCGTGCTCGCGCTGCTGCGCCAGCGGCCACATTGGCAGGTGTGAAAAGGCCAGGGTGACTTCGGCCGAGGTCCCATAGGCGCGCAGCATGCGTTCGACAAAGACAAACTCGGTTTCCGGCAATGCGCCTGGCCGTGTCCCGTCGAACGCCACCATCAGTACTCCGCCCATGCGCGCCACATAGCGCCGCGGCCACTCGCTGCCCGGCATGAGGCTGATTTCAGGAATCCGCGAGGCCCACTGCGCCTCGAAGCGTTTTTGTTCCAGTGCAAATTCGGGATAACCCGAGCCGTCATGGTTGCCGGGTGTCACCAGGAACGGGATCCCGGCACGGTCCAGCGGGTCGGTCACGGCCAGGTTGAATCCGGCCCACATCCGGTCGAGCCGTTCCTGGTCGAGGCCTGGCTGTTTCTGGCCCGCCACCATATCGCCGGTCGAGATAACGAGGTCCGGCCGGATGCGTATCACGGCATCGATGGCTTCACTGACCCGGCTGTCATAGGATGTGCTGCCATAGCGGCCGTTCAGGTCAGAGATCAATGCGATCGACTGGGCCGGGAGATTGCTGCTCAAGAGCAGCAGTAACAGGCTGAAAAAACGCGAAAGGATCAAGGGTCAAGTTCGCAGGAGGCCGCAGCTTCCGGGTTATTGGCGGCCCCCGGCAACAGCACCATCATTGGATCCAGATCCAGCCTCAAAGCGCCGCTCCGGCAGTCGGATTGCAGCAGTGCAAATGCGGTCATGGTCCGATTGGCGATGGCCTCCGCTTCCCGGTTGCTGAGACCCGCATTTTCCGTCATCCAGAGCCACGCAGGGCCCTTGTCGCCCAGGTCTGCCGCCAGGCGGCCAAGGCGCTGGTACAGGCCCGCATGATAGTGCCGCAATCCGTCGAGCATGTGGGTTTTCGCGGCGAAATCAGCATAGCCCGGGCGCACGCCGGCATCGTTGTCGTTAATGGCCGATTGCTTCAGACGTTGCGGGTTGAAAGACGCTAACTCGGCGGGAACGTTCGAATCATGCGCGTGTCTGGACTTCAGCTTGCCATCCTCGACCCAGTACCAACGCCAGTTGTAGTCGATATTCCCGATGCGGTCCTGCTGCCCCAGAATGTAGTCGAGCAGCGTGATTTCGAGCACGTCCTGCATCCAGAATATCACCTGCTCTACCGGCGTATTCGCCGCCAGGGCACTGGCCATCTTCGGATTTTTGCGGGCTTCGTGGATGGCTTCACGCGCGGCTTCCGGTACGGGATCGCCACTGCGCAGGGCCAGGTACGGAGCAGTCTGTTGAAAGTCGTTGTTTTGCCCGGCGCCCCACCCGGATTCACGGGTGCCATTGAACTCCGCGCCGTAACGGTCACCCTCGTTGTCCAGCAACACGCCGAAAACCTGTCGGCCATCGTCGGTGAGCGCGGCCGCCGCGCCGCTGCCCTTTTCGTTACCCGTCTCAATCGCATCGAGGAAACGCCAGCCGGCCTTTAACATACCCAGGCCGTGCCGGTTGGCGACGATTTCAAGCGCCGGTTTGGTCACGCGGACATTATGCTTTTTTACGTCCATGCTTCGGTACACTGCCACGGGAACGTGGATGCCGGTGTGGAAGTAGCGGGAAAAGTGGTAGTAGACCCACGCAGAAGGCGCGTAAGTCGCACTGGTGTCGCGGGCATTGACCGAAATCTTGAACGTGCCGGGCTTGTGCCGGGCCGCTTCGCGCGCATGATGCCCTTCGGCGCAATGCTGGCGCTCGAACTGGGCATAGTCTCCCCCATACGCGGCAACATCAATATCGTAGACGATGGTTCCGGGACTGGTGCTCCACAGCTTGGGACACAGGGCGAGTTGCGAAAAATCTAGTGAGCAATAGGTTTTTTCCTGCTTGTGATCATGTTTTGAATAATGCGCGCCGGGGAAGTCGGCGATGCGGATACAACGCTCGATCAAGCCGTTGTCCAGCGGAAACTCCGATACTTCGCCCTCTACCGGGGCAGCGGAAAGCACACCGGCAGCCAGCGCCAGTGCAGACCCAGCAAGCCACGGGGATAGCAGGCGCCACCTGAATCGGGGCAGCAAGACTCTGGAGTTGGAAATCATTCTATGGTGTCCATTGTTCAAAGTGAGGCTTGAAAAAAGAATACGAGATTATCCCATACCCGCGACCCGCTTCAAGGTGGGATGCGAATTCTGCAACGAACCAAAAAATCGGGATGACGCTTTACATTTGAAGGCCAGTTAATCTATATTTTTCCGTCCAAAGTTGTAACAACATGGAGAGACTCGTAATGAATTCAAAAATTTTATCCGTCGCTCTGATCGTGGCGGCTTGTCTGTTCGCCACGGCCGTGTCGGCCAGCACGCCACGCGACCTGAACGATCTCGTCGGCGAAAAAGCCAGCCATGCGGACCCCCAGATTCAGAGACGGGGATACGTCCATATCGACACGCAGAGAGGCGGCAAGAATAACTCCTGGGGAATGTGGTGGAGTCCGTCACACAGGGAATGCGCGACCGTCGCATACGAACACGGGCGCGTCAAAGCGATCACTTCTTCCCCTCCAGCCGACTGTAATCAGGACGCCTACCATACCTCCTACAGCGACAATGACGAAGATAATGCTGCCGGCGCGGCGCTGGCTATCGGCGCTGTGGCATTAATCGCCGCGTTGTCTTCATCTCACAAATCACATAACCACGATGACGGGCAGCATTATTCGGACCAGGACAGCGAGCAGGAATTCGAGCGGGGTTACCGTGACGGTCTGCACAATCACCATTATGACAATTTCAATGGTGCTTCATCGTATTCTGATGGCTACAACTCAGGCGTAGAGCAGCGGGATCATAACACTTCATACCGTGAGCATTCCGGCCGGAACGATCGGGGTTACAGGCAAACTGTTTCATACTCGGACCTGGAAGGGGCCCGTGCTTCCAGCGCCGACAATGAACTGGAGAATCGCGGCTTCCGTAATGTTGATGGCTTCAAAGTCGCATCAACCTCATACACAATCTGGTACAACGGATCAACCAGCCAGTGCCTGCAAATGACCGTTGCCGATGGCAAAGCGCTGGACATCAGCGAAATCGGGCAGCACCCGACTTGTCGTTGAGATTCAAGTCCAAAGGTAATCTTGAGAATTGCGCGATTAGCCTGGTCCCTGGGCCCAGTGACCAGGCGAACTCCGTCGATCAACTCAATGCTTCGATTGACTAAAATTCAGCTTGGGTTGGGTAGCCTGGCCATCGGTATTTTCATTTTGCTGCTGAGCGCAACCATTACAAGTGCATCCACGGCAACCTCTGCGGTCGCCCTGCAGCAGTGTCCTTCCGTGGAAGATGAAATCGTCGACCTGGAAATGCTGGGTGCAGCCCTGCGAGGCTCGAATGCCGTGGGCTTACTGGAGAAGATCAAGCTGAAAAGCAGTATCGACGACCTTTTGAAACGGATGGCGGCGTACCACGACGGACGCCGGGATCATTCGCTGGAGCAACTCGAAGAACAATACAATGTCCTGCTGATGCGGATCGCTTCGCACATCCAGCACAAGGACCAGGCCCTTCACCAGCAGTTGTGTAACGCCTGGCTGCTGATCTGGATGGATCTGGAGAACAGCGGCCGATTCAGGGAGAAATTTTCCGGATGACCGTATTCAAGCCGAAATCGTTGCTTTGGAAAAACTGCGCGCCTGTCGTTCTGGCGATACTATTGAGCCCCTGGTCCGGCGGCTGTTCCCGCGATGAGGCCAGGCCTTCGCACGAGGAAATCGTCGCTGCCGAATTCGAAGCCATCCTGGACCTGCATGACCAGGCTTGTGGCACTGTTCAGTCATTTGAGAAAATCGGTGAACTTGATTACAAGGTCACTTGCACCAGCGGAGAAGTGTACCGGGTCAAGGTCAGCCACGAAGGTGGGATTGATGTGACCAACCACACTCCCTGAGGGACCGCAGCCCGGCCGTTGCAGCGGTCGTTTGCCGGCTTTGGCTGGTGGAAGGCGCCCTCGTTTTTCCTGTACCATCTTGCTGGATATAAAAACCTGTCATTACCGCGCCTTCGAAGTGCCCGGTTAAGAGGAACTCCCTGTTGAAAAAAGTTGAGCTTAAACGCCGCACCCTTTCTTTTGGAAAACTCCATGCAGCAGTAATTGCATTCACTTTAGGCCTACTGGCCAATGCGCCGGTATTTGCCGCAGATTCTGTCCTTTCCAACCCGATGATGCCGACGGATGAATTGACGTTGCTGCTGGAACCGCTGACGCAGGAACAACTGCTGAAAGCCGCGGACGATATGCAGGTATTCGTCCAGGCCAAGGCGACCGAAATCGCCGCAGCAGATTTGCAGGTACTTCGAGACAATAAGAAAATAGCGACCGAACAGGCCAAGGAACCGTCGCCGGATAGTTCGGGTGATGCCACTAAACTTGCGGCCGAGTCGGTAATCGAGAAGGCGGTCGAGGAAATCGATACTGAAAAAGCAGCCTTGCTGGAGCAGCAAACCCGGCTTCGGGAAGAACGCACGCTGCTGATCGACAACATGAAAGCCATCCTGGACGAGTTGGTGACCAAAACCGATAACGACGACAAGGATACCCAGTCGATTATTCTCAATCACCGGCTTTACCTGCGAGCGGTTTCCGGCATTCACGTGGACGTGTCTGACACCACTTCGACCTGGGTCACCGTGAAAGGGTGGGTCTTGTCCAAACAGGGTGGTTTACGCTGGGCCGCGAACCTGTCGAAATTTCTCGGTTTCCTGGTTTTCGTCTGGCTGCTGGCCCGGCTGCTCGGTTACCTGGCCCGGCTCGGAACCCGGCGAACCAATCTGAGCCTGCTGCAGGCAGATTTTGTGGCCCGCGGGATCACCTGGGTGACTTTGATCATCGGCTTCGTCTGGTCCATGACGGTGCTGCAGCTTAGCATGGCGCCCATTCTCACCATGTTGGGCGCTGCCGGCCTGGTTGTCGCCCTGGCCATGCAGGACTCCTTGTCCAACGTGGCCAGCGGCTTGATGATTCTTTTTTTCCGGCCTTTCGACATGAATGACGTTGTCGAGGCCGGCGGCGTTTCCGGCAAGATCGAATCGCTGAACCTGGTGTCAACCACGATCAAAACGTTCGACAACAAGATCATGGTCGTTCCCAATTCCCGCATTTGGAGCGACGTGATTACCAACGCCACCGACGTCACCCAGCGGAGGGTCGATCTCGAGTTTGGGATCGGCTATGACGACGACATGGACCAGGCGGCGGCCATCCTGGAAGAGATCGTCACCAGCCATCCCAAGGTGCTCAAGGACCCCGCGCCGACCATCAAGCTGATGTCGCTGGGCGATTCATCCATCAACTTTATCTGCCGGCCGTGGACAGCGCCGGCGGACTACTGGGACGTCTACTGGGATGTCACCCGGCAGGTCAAGCTGCGTTTCGACGAGGCGGATATTGGCATTCCGTTCCCGCAACGGGATGTCAACCTGTATGTAAAAACGCCCGCGCCAAAACCCCGGAAGTCCGGTTCAACAGCTGTTGACTCATTGATTTCTTCCGATGCGGATGAGCCGCATCCGGATGGAGGGCTTGACAGGTGAGTTGACGGAAAACGGAATTTTCGCCATTATTCCGGGCAGAAAGTTTTCACTGAAACAAATCAGAATAGGGAGAGCAATATGGAATCTACGGGAGTCTTGGTTGGTGCGATCATTGGAATTCTCATCGCCGCGGTTTTTTCCGGCGTCATCATCTGGCTGGTTGGCAAGCTGAACGTCGGCTTGACAGTCAAAAATTTTGGCTGGGCCATGCTGGCCGGCGTGTTGATTGGAATTCTCACCAATATCGCCAACCATTTCGTCAAGGACTTCGGCGGTGCCGTTGGATTCGCAGTTCAGCTCGTCGTCTCTGCGCTCGTCATTCTGGCTTGCGGCAAAATACTCAAGGGACTCACGGTGGAAGGTTTCAAAGGCGCCCTGTTCGCCGCTGCGGCCATTGCCATTATTGGCTTTCTGATTACGCTGATCGCCGTCTGAGATGGGCGGCGGCCGGTTTTGGCCGCTCATTCCGGCACTTGCGAATCCGGCCTGATATCCCGGGTAGCACGCACCTCGACCCTCAGTCCATGCAGGGTCGAGGCATTGATTGGCGCATAGAATGTACTGATTAGTCCTTTCAGGTAAACTCTCGTCGGGCTGCGTTCCCGGGCATCCCGCAGGAATATACGGAGCAGATCGTCCCGTAATATATCGTTCGGGACGAGGATTGCGAAAGACTGGCCCGGGGGATCGTCTTTCTTTGCTTTCAAATTGAATTGCCAGGTCAAAGCATCCGGGCCATATCCTCCCCACCGTTCCCCGAGGAGTTTTCTGGCGCTCTCATCTCCGAACAGGTTCTGATGGTCAACGAACCCCGATAACATGATTTCCCGATTCAGGTCCGACGCTGCCTCCTTTCGGGCAAATCCGGACTTGCTGATGGTCGATGCGGCGATGTAGTCGCTGTCCGGCACAACGCATTCGGTCCCAATCAACAAACCGGGATCTGCAACAAGGGCCAGTCGCAGACAATAGGCGGAGACGAGACAGTCGCGGTGATCCGGTTCGAAAGCGCAAAGGCGGCTACGACGAAACCAGTCTTCATCATCTCCCTGTTCTTCGGGAGCAGAGTCCGTGTTCCCCCTCTCAGCAATACTCGAGGCCAGCAGCGCGTCCAGGATTTGTAAGTCGGGGTCTTCACATACGAGCGAGTCGCTGGCGTATACAGGGGCATTGCAGTCGGCCGTCAACTGGAATGCGGGCGGGGGTACGGCATTCGCTGACCCCGCACAGACCATCACTAAAAGAATGAGCCCCCTTTTCATCCGGCAAGTGTCCTGTCGTTGTCTCCGGTATCGGCCTGTTACCGGAGCCTTTACATTTTGGCGTTTTCGCCCTGCCTTCATTCAGCCGTCGGTATCGCAGGCACCGATCCGTCGCGTTGCGCTTTGTAGTGCGGCGACATGATTTCGATTCCGGCCGCGTGGAACGCGTTCAGGATGTTGGCATGCAGGTCGGAATAAATCCGCTGTTTTTCACCGGCGTCACGGGTGGTGGCGTTCAGTTCGTATTCCACGTAGAAGTCGCTCAGGGCTGTTTGCAGAACGTAAGGCGGCGGCTTTTTCTCAATTCGGTCTGTTTGAACTGCGGCTTCAAGCAGAAGTTCATGGACTTTCGGCCAGGGAACGTCGTAGCCGATGGTTACCGAAGTATGTAAGGTTAGCCCGGCTTGCTTGGCCTGTGTGCTGAAATTGATAATGTGATTACTCAGCACCGAGGCATTCGGTATCGAAACATCAACGTTTTTGGGTGTGCGGATACGAGTGACGAAAGTGCTGCGTTCCATCACATCGCCCTCCGTATTGGATATCTTCACACGGTCGCCGATCTTGAAAGCGCGTGTGTAGGTGATGACGATGCCGGCCACTACGTTGGCCACCGCGGAGGTCGAACCCAAAGACAGCAACACCCCGAGAAAAATGGATACACCCTGAAAAGCAGGGGAGCCCGATCCCGGCAGATATGGGAAGATAATGATCAGCGTCAGGGCGATGATAAGGATACGCAGCAGGTTATAGCTGGTCCCGGCCCACTCGGGATAGAAACCGGCAAGGCGGATGCGTTTCGCCCCGATGCCATCGAAGACGATTTTCATCAGGTGTACCAGCAGGCGTGCCAGCAGGATTACTGCGATGATCACCATCAGGTCTGGAAGATATTCGATCAGGTTGATCAGTAACTTCTCGATAGCTGCTGCTGCGCCGCCGATCACGGCGATCGCCGCCTGGCGCGACCAGGTGAAAAATACGAAAATGACGTTGATGAAGGAAAGCACTAGAACGGCTTTCAGCGCCCGTCGGACCCATTTGATTGTCCCATGCATCAGACGGCTGATATCTTCTTCGGTGAATATTTTCTGTCGCTGGATTTTCAGCCCGCCGGTCCGGGAGCCGCACCACACGTCTGCTTTATGCTCGAAAAAGCGAGAGAATCTTCCGACTGCCATCCAAAGAATTCCGAACACCAGGCCTGTTAGGCCGATCAGTAATAACTTGGAGGCCGTTTGGGCCAGAACGGCTCCGCCCAACCAGCCAGCCAGGATTTCTTCGAGTGTTTTCAGCAGTTCTTCCATGGTTCTCTCTCAGTGCCCCGGAAAATATACAACAACCCGGACACCCGATCGAGTTTGAGTTGACGAAAATTCTGACGAAATCGACAATTGCGAATTCAGCGGCAAAACGAGAAAGCATTGAAACGTCATGACAGGCGCTCACAAAACGTGTTTGTTCCCTTGCTAACCAGCAGAGTTTGCCGTCTCATCCTGCTTGATCAGAGGGGCCCGACTTATTCAGTCTCCACCAAAGCCCCCGCGGTAGTTCCGGACAAGGCCGCTTGTTCAACATCCATCAGCTGCAGGACTTCCATCATGATGTGGTTGTCCATGTGAAACAGGTTGGTCATGGGCCGGTCAAGGTCCGTGATCAACATCATGATGCCTGAGAATGCCACGGCGAGGCTGGCCGTAGCGATGGGGCTGCGCCGACCGACCAGGCCGGCCTGGTAGCCCATCACCAGCATCGACAGGAAAGCGCAAAAGTAGAGTGTCGACCAGATAACATCGGGGATGCGGTTCATCAGGGTGGCTTGCAGGCGCTGAGCATGGATATCGATCAAACCTGCGACCAGCTCCGTGAAGCGGTTTCTAGCTGGTTCGATACTTTCCGAAGCACGCGACTGCGCTTCGTTTGCCGCTGCAATACGCCAAAGCTCCTGTTGCATGTGCTCTGATTGCTCGATCAGCTCGAGAATCTCCGCAACTTTTTCTTCGCTGGCTAATCGCTCTATAAGGATTCGGTCGTTGATATACTTTCGAATGATCTGCCGCGTTTCAGTAGCATAGGGTTCGGACAGAAATTCCGCCTGGTAGTGAATGTTACGGGCCAGGCGTGCTTCTTCGACCATGTCCTGGGTCCGAAGCTCGAAGTGTGACTGACCGGCAGCGAAGGAGAACGCCAGCATAAAGGCCAGCAAACCCAGCAAAGCGCCCATGATCGACCGCACCTGGGACGCTTGCGCCTTCGCCGCATTATTCTTGCTGCGCTGACCCAGTCGGAATCCGATTTCGATGAACAGCAGCATGGCAAAAAGCACTATCAAAAATAACTGCCCGAGAGAAAACTGGTCCAGGAAGTGAGGGGTCGCCACAGGCTATTTTCCTATTTCTGAAGTAATGGACGAATAGAACACAAGTAGCCTGATTCAGGCAAGTGTTGCTGTTTGATTCAAGCGGACTGAATGACTGGTTGAATGCAGAAAAAACCAGTCCTGGCAAAACCTGATAAAAAAATTGATCCCGGCTACTTGCAGGAAATGAGTTGGTTACAATCGTGGACTCAAATTCCCTGAAAAACATCAGGGCCTTTATTGATTTGAAAGGGCGGGGCTTTTCTATTTCCCGTTTTTAAACGTTTGAAGTCAACCAGTAAAAACGAAACGGCGGAATCACCAGCTGATCCTTGAACAGGCTGGGCGCCTCACCGCTGTACAGGTCGCGCAGCCGGCCGAGTTCGAACTGGCCGCGATTGCCCAGGTCGCTCAAAGACAGGGATTGGGGTGATGCATCGAAATTGGCCACGACCAGGACGTGATCTCCCAGTTCAAACGTATTGCTGCGCATGAAGGCGAACAGGTGGGGATTGTTTGTTGCAATCAATTCACGGTTGTTGAAGTCAGCAAATGCAGCTGTATTTTTGCGCACTGAGATCATGCGCGCGATCCCTTCGAACAGCTGCTGTTCCGGAGTCCCGTGTTGATGGCGTCGTTCGGCCTTATTCCAGTCAATCACCGGACGGTGAATCCAACGCGTGTCGTGAACCTTTTCCTCGTCCTCCATGAAGGAAAAATCGTTGAGCATGCCAATTTCATCACCATAATAAAGCAGAGGAATGCCCCCGAAGGACATGATCATGCCATGCAGAACCAGGATTAAATCGACACAGTCCTGGATGGCCTTGTCATCGTTACGTTCCAGCGCCGCTTCCAGCCCCACCAGCGAGGCCAGTGAACCGGATATACGAGCGTCGCCGCTCTTCTCATCGCGTCCAAATGGCTGCCCGCGCGACAGCGAGTCATCGTATTTGCCGGTGAAGTAGTCGAGCAGAAACTTCCGGTGTGAGCGTGGCTCGTAACCGGCGCTGACGACATCGGCGTCGTCGAACCCAAGCCCGATGTCATCATGGCAGCGGATGTAATTCAGCCAGGTAGCCCGGTCCAGTTTATTGGGCAGGCTGCGAATTCCCTGTTCCAGCAGCTTGGTATTCTTGGTTGCAACGGCATCCCATAGCAAAGCCATGAACGTTGCGTTGTAGGCTATTTCACACTCTTTTGCTATCACCGCGTCCTCGCCAAAGTACTTGATGATTTCCACCGGCGCGACGATGGCTTCGGCAATAAACAGCACACCGGGGGCGGTTACCTGGCAACAATCCTTCAGCAACTGCAGGATCAGGTGCGCCTCGTGCTCGTTCTGGCAAACCGTCCCGATTTTCTTCCAAAGAAAAGCAACGGCATCCAGGCGCAGTATATCTGCGCCCTGGTTGGCCCAGAACAACAGGATATCCAGCATCTCAATCAAGACAGCCGGGTTACCGTAGTTGAGATCCCACTGGTAATCATTGAAGACCGTCATCACCCAGCGGCCCATGCGCTCATCCCAGGTGAAGTTGCCGGGTGATGTCTCGGGGAAAACCTCCGGCATCGTCTCCTCGAACATGTCCGGGATGTCACGACTGGGAAAAGCGTAAAAATAGTCCTGGTAAACGGGGTCGCCGTCACGCGCCCGGTTCGCCCATTCATGCTGATCCGAAACGTGGTTCACCACCACGTCGAGGATCAGCAACATGTCGCGTGCACGCAGTTTGGCGGACAAGTCATTCACATCCTGCAGGCTGCCTACGCGTTCGTCCACGTTGCGGTAATCGCTGACTGCATAGCCGCCGTCACTGGCCCCCGGGGGGCACTTCAGGATGGGCATGACGTGAAGCATGTTCACGCCCAGTTCCTGCAGATATCCCAGGCGCTTTCCGACGCCCTCGAGATCATCCGCAAAGGCATTGGCATACAGCGCCATGCCGACCCACTCCTGGCTGAGAAACCAGTTGTGGTCGTGCTCACGCTCGATGTCGAGCATCTTCAACTCTTTGCTGCGCCTGATGTAATTGACAGCAAGCACCTCGGCCAGTCGCTGTATTTGCATTTCGAAATCGTCGCGTTTTCCATAAAGCCTATGGAAAAGCGAATAGATGGCGTAGAAGTTGGCTCCGAGCCGCGTATAGAAATGGCGCAGATCCTTCTTCCGGATTTCCGGCTTGAGATTGTCCAGAATCTGGTTCAGGAGCGAATGAGAGACTTGTTCGTACATTATTCCTTATCTTCTCTTAACTGTTGCTGTGTGTCGGAAGCCTCGCTGGACGACCAGGCGCGGGTAATTTGCTGATAAAAAGCTGGCTCCGCCACGGTGGCGCCCCGGCGGCTGACGATGGCTGAAGCCAAAGCCTGCGCCCGATCCAGGCTGATTTGTAAGTTCCAGCCTTTTAACAGACCAAGGATCATCACGGAAGCCATGGCGTCCCCCGCACCCACTGTATCTATGATTTCGATTCCCGCCTGCGGCCGGGTGACCCGCCGCCCACCGTCAGCTGTCAGAAGAACGGCGCCGCGGGACCCATTAGTCAATAGTAAGCCTTCCAGGCCGAATCTTTGCAGCAATGTCCTGGCGCGCTGTTCAGGTTTGCCACCGGCCGGCGCCAACAAATCCAGTTCATCGCCATTGAGCTTCACCCAATCGGCGCCTTGCATGGACTCCAGCACCACAGCAGGGTTCCACCAGGGTGAACGCAGATTCACATCCAGGAAAATCTTCGCTCCCCGGACTGCCGCCTTTTCCCGCAATTTTTTACAAGAGTAGCCGGATTCCGGGTTGCGCAGCGCCAGGCTGCCTTGATACAGAAGGGCAAATTCGGGCAAACGGGCCGGCAGTTCGATGGCGTCCCAGGCGGCAGGGTGGACAATGTCGTAGGTGGGCTCGTTGTGCTCAATATGGACGCGAACCTGCCCGGTGGGTAATGAAGCGTCGACGGCAAGGCCCCCTGCATCCATCCCCCACCCGGTCATGGCAGTCTGCACGGCAGCCCCATCTTCATCGGAGCCCACCCGGCTTACCAGGAAGGGTGCTGCGCCAAAAGCCTGCAGATGCCAGGCCACGTTAAAGGGGGCGCCGCCCAGTATGCGTCTTCCGTCCGGGAAATGGTCAAACAGTACCTCACCGAAAATGCATGGCCGGCCGATCATGCAGTTACTCCATGGAGTTCGGCCACTGAGCTGGTCAGCCAATCGCGAATGGACGAATGATAGTGGGCGATACCCTCCAGCATACCTCCCCGGTAGTTCCCGTTCATGCCCAGGAAATTACCGTCGGCAATATACAGTTGGTCTGGGTAATTCGACTGTTCTGCCAGCGCTGCAGCTTGCTGCTTGATCTCCGGGCGGGCATTCGCCACCAGTACCGCCGGAATCGGGCTCGCCAGCACCTCGAGGTCGTTCCCGCTGTCGCCACAGAAGACGGTCTGTTGCAAGGTGAAACCCTCCAGTTCCATCAGCGCCTCGATGGCGTGGCGTTTTGATGCCCTGGCCGGCAGCACGTCCAGCAATCCCTGGCCAGTGATGTCATCCCGGCTTGAAACCAGGCGCGCGTTAACTCCCGCACTTTCAAGCCGGCTGGACATGGCGTTGATCAGCGCTGCAACATCCTCATCAGCATTGAGGTAATAGCTGAGCTTGAAGCGGTTCTGTTTGGAATGTTCCTGCAGGCGTAAACCGGACAGGTCTGACAGTATATTCTCCAGGTCGCTGTGCCCGAGACCACACCAGTCTTGCGCGATCGCGCGTTCCCAGGGCTCGTATCGTTGCCAGTTCCGTTCCGGCCCCACGCGGTAAATGGTGGTGCCGACATCTCCCAGCACGAAATCGGGCAGCGGCAAACGATACTCCGTCATGGCCGCTTCGACCAGGGCCCGATGTCGGCCGCTGACGTAGGCCAGAGTCACCCCCGCTTGCTCTGTAAAAGCCGCAAAAAGCCGTTCAGCAGCAGCTGATTCAGAGGCCGGACCATTGGGAATGAGCGTGCGGTCCAGGTCGGTGCAGATCAGGTATTTATTCTGCATTACCCGTCCGCAGATACATCATCAAGAAAGCCGTAGTGTTCAATAGCATCCAGCAAACCGGCTGCGTAGGGTTTGTCAGCAAAATAGACACGCTCGATATCGACCAGCCCGGAAAGTTCTTCCTCGTGCCGGTTCGCCACTACGACGCCCAATGTGTTTCCGCGGATCATATCCTCGTCGGCGCCGGAGCCGCCGGCCACCAGGATCTGCTCCAGGGGGATTTCCAACCGCAGAGCCGCGTAGCGAAGCGCCTGGCCTTTGGATGCCCGGGTAGGAACAATATCCAGGAACTGGCCGAAAGACACGATGACGTTTGCGTTGAGTTCATCCCGGTGCAGACGCTTTCTGATGTCCTCCGCGGTGGGCGCCATGTCGGGATCGTAAAAGTAGGAAAGTTTGAAGCGGCTTTGCTTGTTCCTTGGTTGCAATTTCAGCCCGGGTAAATCGTCCAGGGCGCGGCGAATGCGTGGCAGGTTCCAGTCATGATCGATGTGGTTGGCCCAATGACTGTCCTCAGTCAGGTTTGAACCATAATGAATACGGGTCCCAAGGCTGCTGATCAGTACATCAGGCACCGGTACGCCATGCTTCTTCAAAATGCTGAGCGCAGATTCATAACGCCGCCCGGAAACGATGCCGAAGATGACTCGACGATGGTAACGGCGCAGAAGCTCCGTCAGGGTCTGGAGGGCTTCGGCGTCCCCCATCAGTGTCTGGTCAATGTCGGTGAACAGCGCACGATCGCGATAACGGGCGGAACGGCTGGCCAGCCAGGCTTCCGGCTCTCTGCGCGGACTGCTGCATAAACTGTGCAACTTGTCCATGTAGGTAGCCGCATGCGCCTGCCAGGTGTAGTACCGGCGCACGCCCTTCAGCCCATTTTGTGCGGCCTGCTGCCACTTCGACTGATCGGACAGCAGGCTGAGCAGAGCATCCGCGATTGCCGGAGCATCGAGCGGGTCAACCAGTATGCCGTTCTGGCAGTTGGAAATGATATCCACTGGTCCGCCGTTCTCGGTCGCCACCAGCGGCACGCCGCTGGCCGCAGCCTCCAGCAGCGTCAGGCCGAATGGCTCCGTCAACGCCGGGTTGATGAAAACCCCGCCCGAAGCGGCGATGGCGCGATATACACCGGGAATTTCATCCCCACTGTGGTGCTTGGGTATGGCCACCAGGCCGTAAAGGTCGTAGGCATCGATATCCAACAGAATTTTTGTCAGGACCGACTGCGCTCCCGAATCGAGATCGCGCACATCATCACGGTTACCTGCGATAAGCACCAGGTTGGCCATTTCCCGCAAGCGTGCTGAATGATGAAACGCTTCCAGTAACACCGGTATGTTCTTACGCTCGTCCGGACGTGACAGCGCCAGGACCATCGGCTTTTTGGGATTGGTAAGAAAAGGCTTAAGCTTTTCGGGATATTCGGAAATCTCGCCTTCGGCCGCGGGATGATAACGTTCCAGATCGGTTCCGGGAGGAATAACGGTCATGCAGGCCGGGTCGTAATAATTGTACAGCCCGTACTGCGATTCTATCTCGTTGCGGGTACTGGTGATGACCAGGTCGGCGTTGGCCAGCAGTTCCTCTTCCGCATGGATGCGGCGGCTCATATGGTAGGTGGTCTCTATTTCTTCGCTGGACAGCCCCTTGGCCAGCAACTGTTTGCGCTTGTCCCTGCCCAGTGAATGCCCGGTGTGGACCAGCGGAATGGCTGCCAGGTTAGCCAGCCTTACACCGACATAGGCAGCATCCGCATAATGACTGTGCACGACATCCGGCACGCGTGGCTGTTCGCGTACCCACTTCACCAGGTTATCGGTAAAACTGTCGAGGTGGTCCCATAGCTGTTCCTTGGGGATGTACTCTTCAGGGCCAGCGTCTATGCGCACGATGCGGGTTTTGCCGGAAAGGGTTTCTTCCGTTTGAGCATAGTCCTCGCTGACAGCAGGGTCCACGACGCGTCGCGTCACAAGATCTACGCGTTCTACATCGTCCCGCTCACCCAGCGCGCGTGCCAATTCCACAACATAAAGAGTCTGGCCGCCGGTATCGGCGTCGCGGCCAAGTTCGAGATCATGACCGCGGATCAGGCCATGAATGCTTATCAACAGGATATAAAGCTTGGGATTTTCAGATGACATAACAGCCCACCATCCTAGCGGAATGCCAGCCTGATGTCACACCCCGAACAGCCGTTAACCTAACCACCAGGCCGCTGAAATCATCATGATCGCGATGATTGTCCGAAGCGTGAGCCAGAAATAGAAGCTGCCGGGCCGATCGGACTTAGCAAAGACATTTGATTTGTAGTACCCGTGAGTGTACCCGGTAAACAAGGCTCTGATGACTTCATAAAGAAGCAACAGGCCAACCAGCATCACACCGAGTCGCAAAATTGTTGACGTGGTCATATCGTAAGCTACCGCAGGTGTTTCTGAGCGCGCCTGTCCTGTGAAAGCGCGGGGAAGACAACGATCGACATACCAAGGACCAATGCACCCACAGCTACCATAATAATCAATTGGTAATTGCTTTCCGCCATGATCATTGCGGCAATTGCAGGTCCCGACGCAAGACCCATCTTGGAGGCAAAGCCGGCCAATGCAGCCATCTGGCCCCGGGTATCGAAACGTGATGCAAGTCCCAACAGGTAGGAAATGCTGTACGCCCAGGTGATACCGACCAGTATGTTCGCCGCGAGAAAAACAAACGGGATATCGCTGAACTGCAGAGCCCAGTTAGCCACAACGGTCAGGCCGATTCCGCCCAGCAGTGACTTGAAATAGCCGAACCTGTCGGAAACCAGGATGACCAACCCGGCGCCCAGGAGCCCAAGCCAGGCCGATACGCCCAAAGTATTGGTGATGTAATCCTGCGACAAGCCGTAGAACTCTCCGAGGCCGATAATGTAGGCGTACAGCCCCATGTTGGCTGCCTGGAACAGGAACACCGCGATCAGGGTCAGACACAAGGGCACCCAGCGGATTTGTGCAGCGACAGCATCGTGGCTTTCCGGCTTGCTGATTTCAAATGCCGGAAGAAACGGAAGCATGATCAACGTGACTGTGCTGAAGGCGACCAGCGAAAGAAACAGGATGCTGGTGCCGAATTGTGGAACCAACCCGGGAATGAGCATGACGCCCAGGCCACCCAGGCCGAATTGCACAAATAACAAAACACCGAAAGTCCGGTCGGGCTGGATCGTGCGGGCAATGACGGAAAAGCCGGTCCCGACCAGCATTCCGCCGACGAAACCATGCAGGAAGCGGATGGCGACCAGGGATTCCGGAGCTGAAACATAAAGCGAAGCAAGGTCGATACTGATCAGGGCGCCCAGGAACAGCAACGATGCAAAGCGCCAGTTGATGTACCTGATCAGAAAAACAATCAGCAAGGCGCCCATGGCGGCGCCATAAACGTTGGCGGAAGCCACGGCACCGGCTTGCTGGTTGCTGAAACCCAGCGCCTGGATCAGCCCGTTTACAATGGCGGGCATGATGTTGACGTAAAACAGTCCGGCCGTGGCGAGAAAGGCGAGAAATATTCGAACCGTCATACCCGATGGGGAAACCTTGGGAAAATTGTCAAAAATCATGGTTGTTCCCCGCAAAAGGATTTCAGTTTATGGGATTGGACAGCAGCCTGGGCCCACTTGAAATGACCGCCGTCGGAAAAGACGTAGTACACCGAATCGTTCGGCATCAGGACAACGGAAATTCCGCCATAGCCCGACATGAAGGGTATCCAGACCGGGTCAGGACAAGCATCCGGCGGCAATATCTGTGCTGCCCACAGGCCATTGTTGTAACGCATATTGCCCGCATCAACGGTCATGCCAGGGTCTTCTGAATCTCTTTGCAGAGCAGCATCGAGTTGTCTGCGATTCAGCACCTGGGCCTGGTTGACCGCGCCATCGCTTTGTAACAGAAACAGGCCAAAGCGGGCGATATCGTCCGGCAGCAAGGTCAGCCCGTAGCCAGTGAACGGCTGGGCTGCCTCGTCGTAGCTGCGAACCGTATCCTGCAAAACAGGGCTGAATTTCAGAGGTTCGAGCAGGTTCTCTACCATCAGGTCTGTAAAAATGTCGCTGGCCTCGCCCGTTTGTTCGCGCCAAAAGGCATTCATCAGGGTGCCGGCGATGTAGGTTTCAGACGTGTGGTAAACCCAGGTCGAACCGGGTTCTGCCCGCCTGGGAAACAGGCTGCATGCATCCGCGATCTTTGCAGCATGGTTGTCCCGGCCGAACAGGGCGCCATTATAGGAAAAGAACTCGTCTTCCTGGTCGACCGTCGATTCGAAATTGCCGCTACTCATATCCAGCAGGTGATTCAGTGTCACACCCTCCCAACGCCCGTCCAGCCGGCATGCCGGTACGTAGTCCGTAACCAGTAAGCCGCCGGCCCCGGGAAAGTGTTGCTCCAGTTGCATGAATGCAGATGCTGCAAAAATGGTCTTGGCCAGCGAATAGGACGGCAGGACCATGCGGTCGCAATACGGGTAGAGTCCAAATCGGGTTGGGCAGCCACCCGAGTAACGAACCCCATCGATAACGAACCCGTAGGTGCTGACTTCTGCAGTGTCATGCAAAGCAAATTGGCTGATATCGGCCTGCGGGAAATCTTCGGCCAGTTGCGAAATCTGCTTTACGGGAAGTCTTGCTGCGAGTTCTTCTTCAAAGCTATTTATGACGGAGTCTTTCCCTGCGACAACCTGCGGTTGGTAGCGGGCAGGTGCGATGCCCCATAAATTGAATTGCAAGTAGTAACAGGACTCACTGCCTACCTGGAAAGCAATCTGTGACACATTCCCGTCGTCCTTGAACAGGAAGCTCATCAAGCCATTATGGGTGCAGTTGGCGTTGCGCTCCGCCATTGCAAACGGAAGCGATGCCCGGGTCCACTCGCCGTCACCCGGCTCGTCCCATACCTTGCCGGGTTCAACGATGATTTCCCAGTGCGGGTGATCGCGGCGTTGCCGGCCGCGCTGTATCGGGATGAGATCATTTCCGGATTGCACGAACTCGAAGTCGAAGCGCGGCAGGGTGTCGAGATTAAGCTTCGCCTGCGAGGACAACCCGAACATGTCGGTGACGATTTCCAGGTGTCCAGCAGAATCGCTGCCTTCGATCGTCAAACGTCCTTCAAACCGGTTGGAAGGAGCTCCGGATAGCTGTGGAACATAGGCAACTGTCGGCGCCGGTTCAGGCATGTCATCCGAGCCGAGCAGAAAGGCGCTGGCCAGGTACTCGCGGGCCTCAGTTTCATTGGCCGCTGGCTCCTGTACGGGCTCGCAGGCAGTCAGCAGCATCAAGACAGCCGGCCCCAGCAGCCATGAAAACCAACCCGCACTGACTGGCTCATTCAATCTCGATGCCATGCTCTTGCAACTTCAAAACGAACGGAGCCAATTGCTTCTCATAATTGCGCCAAATATTCACAGAGGAGGTATATATCGGCTGACGAACCTGTGCTGCGCTGGCTGTGGCGGCCGGCCCGGAAGAACGGTGGAAGTCCAGGCAGGCTTCTTCCCACTCGAGACTGCACCATTCCAGAATCCGTCGGCTCTCAATTTCCTGGTGATTGACCAGCTGTTCATAGTCCACATCAAGAAACGAACCCGGGGCTGCCTTGCGCCAATGGGCCATCAGGCGGTGGTAGGCGATGTAGTACCGGCCTACATCCTGCAGGCTGTAAGTGAACGGATAACCCATGCGAAACAGGGTTTTGTACATTGCATAGCAACTGTCTACGGGGTTGCGACGCAGATGAATGATGCGGGCATTGGGCATGGACAGGTGGATCAGGCCAATGTAGAGGAAATTGAGCGGTGTTTTGTCAATCAGGCGGCTGGTTTCCAGTCCGTACTGGGCGACAGAATCCGTGTAACGGGATCCAAGGCACGGGAAATCGACCTTTGCCGAGCGCCTGATCAGGTCCGCTTTCGTTTGTGCGGTGGACGGGGTACCTCCCGTTTCGGCCGCTGTGCGCATCAGCGCGAACGCCAGAGTGTTGATTTCACCGAGGCTGGATGCCTGGCTGTGTGCGCTGATAATACGGTCGACCAGGGTTGTGCCGCTGCGCGGCAGGCCGAGGATGAAAACCGGGCGGTTGGAATCGTGGCCCTCCGGCCTGGATTGAAGTAACTCCGGGGTAAACGTCTGCTCGATTAATTGCATCGCTGCAATGTCCTGTTCGACATCGTAGTCCATGCGTCGGCGCCGGCCTGCTGCACCTTGCTGCAGGTATTGAAAAGACTCATCAAAGCGCTGCAAGTCTTCCAGTTCCTTGGCCAGGGCGAAACAAACCGGCACCCGCCCCGGATCGTCCTGCCCCAGGCGGCCGAGCACGAACATCAGTTCCCGGACATGGTTGCTTTCCGGTGTCTGCCGGCGCAGAGTGCTGCGGTTTTGCCAGGCATCGTAATCGGCAGGTGCCAGACGGATCACTTCCGTCAGCAGCTGTTCGGCTTCATCGATCTGCCCCATGGCAATGCAGGAAGCAGCAAGGTTATAGCAGGCAGAGGCATCGCCGGGGTGCAACCCGACGGCCTTGCGGTAGCACCGATTGGCCTGCGTAAACTGGGAGCACTGGGTGTACCGTTCACCAATTTGCTGCAGCAGCAGGTGATCGGCATTGGCGCTGCGCTCCAGTTCTTCGAGTAACTGCAGGGACTCCCGCACCTGGCCGCAAAGCAATAAGGCCTCGGCCAGGCGCAAGGACACCGAGGTGTCCTCCGGTGAAAGACGCTTCGCCTGGCGGGCAGCCTCCAGCAAGCCGTCGAAATCTCCGGCTTGCTGTGCCGCCCGGCTTCGTTCCAGCCATTCGGCGGCGGTTACCACTTCGATAGATTTACTCCCGGTCTAGAAATTATAACGGACGTTCAAACCGATCGTGCGCGGCCGGGCAATGTATTCCTTGCTGCCATTGCCATAGTAATTCTGCGCGGGATCGGTACCCATGTACTGCTCCTTGAATATACCGACGACGCCTTTCTCGTTAAACATATTCTTGACGAACAGGGTGACGGCCCAGTTGTCGGAGACCAGGGTCGAGTTGAAATCCCACAGGGTGAAGCCATCCAGCTTGTAAGCGAAGCTGGGCGACTGGAGGATGGAATTCTCCATGGACGATTGCCAGTAACCGCTCACGCGGTTGGTCCAGTCCCAGCCATTCGCCAGTGTAAACGTATTATCCAGCGTCACGTTAAGCGTGTTCTTGGCCAGGCCCGGCAGAGGAGTGCCGTCCGGGGCAATCGGGAACATTTCGTCCGGGTCGGTCGGCGAATAGAGCGCATCGTCCAGTTCGCCGTCTATATAGGCGTAACCTGCGTTGACATGCCAGCCCTCGCCGAAGAACAGGTCATACTCGGCCTCGATACCGGTGGTATGTGCCTTGCCGCCATTCTGCGCCGCAAAAAAAGCCCAGTTGGTGGTGGCCGTGTTGAGCTGGATGTCCTTCCAGTCGACGTAGAAGAAGTCCACGTTGAAGAACCCGCGCCCGGTCGTTCCCTTGATGCCGATCTCGTAGTTGGTCACCGAGTCTGAGTCATACCTCTGCCAAACCGGATCTTCCGCAAAAACGCCGGAAAGTGGAACGGCATTGGTGCCGCCACGCCGGTAACCTTCGGAAATCGTGCCATACAGCATCATATTGTTCTCGAGGTCATAAGACGCGTTGAACTTCCACAGCGTTCCATCGTCGTCATCCTTGTAACTTGCGTCATCCACAAAGTGGAAGGAGTCGTAAAGCCCGACTTCCATGTGCGTGTCGTTCTTGAACTTGTTGTCATACCAGCGGAACCCGCCGGTCAGGTGAAAACGGTCGGTCACGTTCCAGGTCAATTCACCGAAAACCGCGAAATCCTTGAAATTCTCGTCACGGTTATAGGCGAAGTCGTTGTCATTCAGGACGCAGCAGCCCCAGGCAGCCTGTGCCCAGTTGTAGAAACCACGCAAATAGCTGTCCTGCGTCGCGTTCTGGTCTTCATCCTGGTAAAAAAGGCCGGCTACCCAGTCGAACTTCTCGCCGCCCCTGGACACCAGGCGAAGCTCCTGGATGAAGGCCTTGTTGTCATAGCTTCTGACTGCGGAGGCCATTGGCCGCGGGTAGTTGTAGTAAAACGCGCCCAGCCAGCCGAGTTGGGCGTAGAAGCCGGTGTTTTCGCTGGTAGACGATCCGTCATGCTTGTAGGTGGACGTGCTGCTGACCAGGGTGGCGAAGCCCATGTCGTAGCTCATCTCCAGGCTGGCCATGTTGACTGTCCGCTCACTCGGCTCGCGCTGGATCGATCCATTCTGGTACTTGCCGTAGGGGTCACCCCAGCCGTCACTTCCGGGCGTGGGCTGCATGCGCCCGTCAACCTTGTCGCGCTGGTGCGCGTAGGTAAGCAGGGCATCGAATTGGTCATTCGGTTCGAACAGCACAGAAGCCCGGATGTAATCGATCCGGGCCGAATCGGCATCCTTGATGTACTGGTATTCGGCCGTGTCGGAAAGCACTCCGTCCGGCGCTACCGGGATATCGTTGCTATCGACCACGTAGGCGTTGGGCAAATCAATGACACCGGCGTCATCCACGTAGCCGGCCACGATGCGGGCGGCAACCGTATCGCCCAGGGGAATGTTCAGAACGGTATCCACACCCCAGTTCCAGCCACTGGAACCGGCGGTCACGCTGGTGCGGCCCTCGACATACCCCTCGAATTCACCTAAAACCGGCCGGTTGGCGATGTACCGAACCGTACCGCCCAGGGAACCGGAACCATAGAGGGTTCCCTGTGGGCCCCGCAGGACTTCCACCCGGGTCAGGTCTTTCAGGATCATGTTGGCGTAGATTGGCGTATCGTTGAGATACGTTGAGACCGTCGGCACGGTCGAGAGCGCGTAATCGCCGACGATGTTGCTGTCCACGGTCAGGCCGCGTATCCGGATGGTGTTGACCACGCCGGTGTTGCGGTTGCCCATGTCGACAACAGAAGCGCCGGGCACGTTACGCAACAATTCAGCGGTGGTCAGGATCAATCCCTTATCGATGAAGGTGCCGCTGACCGCTGAAATGTTATAGGGGATATCGACCAGGTTTTGTTCGCGGCGCTGTGCCGTGACAATGATTTCTTCCATGGTTTCTTCGCCGGCCTGGTCCTGTGCCAGTGCCACCGGCGCCTGGGCGGTCGCCAACAGGGCAGAGGTAATGGCGATAGTCAGTGCATTTCTTTTAATCTGGCGATTGGATTTCATAGATACACTCCGAATGGTTGATGACTGTTTTAATCGTTTGATTTTATTGGGACTTCCAATTTACCGAGTTGATCGAAAGCACCGCCCCCGGCGCCCTCCTGGTATTGCGGAAACTGGACCGCGCGATCGCGGAAACTCTTCAGCGCCTGGCACTGGCCGAACAGCCCGCGTTCGCGAACCCTTCGAACCTGGTTGAAGTCCAGTTCCACGGTGATGATTTCGCGCATGGAGCCGGCGGTATAGATCACCGTGCCGTCCGGGGCGATGACGGTGGAGCGGCCGAAACCCAGGTCGCCGGCGGTATTGACGTTGAGAAACCAGAGCTGATTGGTGGCGGCATTACTGCGGGCAATGGCCAATTCTACGTCGCGGTCGATCGTCGTGGTCATGGTGGGGCAAATGATGGCCTCCGCGCCCATCCAGGCAAGCGTGCGAACCGCTTCCGGAAACCACATGTCGTAGCAGATCAACAGTCCGACGCGCCCGGCGCCCGGCACGTCGAACACGACGAAGCGGTCACCCATATCCACCCCCTGCTCGTAGGGTGCGAATGGAAATAACTTTCGGTGCCGCGCCACAACCTCGCCGGCAGGATTGATGACCGGTGAGGTGTTGTAGACTCGATCGCCGTCGCGCTCGAAAATCGAGCCGGGGATCAGCCAGACATCATTCTTGCGCGCCGCTTCACGAAAACAGTTTTCCACTTCGCCGGGCATCTTGACCGCCAGTTTGGGGTTCGGCCCAAACGTGCTCAACTCGGGCAGCACGATCATCTGGATCCAGGGGTAGCGCTTTCGTGTACGGGCGATTTCGCTTTCAATCAGCGACAGGTTGTCCTCGTTTTTGAGCGCCAGTTGTAATGCGGCAACGGCCAGGTGACCCATAGGATTCTCCGGAATTCTGGTTGAATCCTAAACGCACCCGCGTTGGCGCTATAGAACCAGTTAAGGCCTCGTGATAAGACCAGTCACTTGTCAGCAGGCCAGGAATCTTCCCCCGGGCGATCGAGAATGGCGTCATCAACCAGGTGCCCGGACTGGTTATACCAGCGTATATGCTGGCCATCCAGGGTCACATGATAGCCGGAGGCTTCAGCATAGGCCCAACGGTTCCACTGGCGATACCAGAGGTCGCCTTCACACCACCAGCGCCCTTTATCCCGGTCCTCGTTGGCGTGGCCTGCCGTGCCTTGCATGCGGCCGTCTTCGAGCAGCCTGAGCACGCAAGGGTCACTGTAGACGGTCCGGTAGATAATGCTGGCTCCACTGAGCGCCCGTTTCAATTCGGATCCCTTCAGCAGGTGGGGATCGTCTTCGGCCAGCATCACACCTTCCACCTTGCTGAGGTCCCACATCAGTTCGCGCAAGCGTTCTACGCCCTCGCGGATACGTTGGGTCGGTATGCTGGTTACACCCATGCGAAAGCATTTCCTGGCCGATTTCCGGTGCGCAAAGTAGTGAGTATCCGACTCTATCAGAATGCCGCGTTTGGCCGCTTCCCGGGCCAGGATATCGACGTCGATGTCCTCCGGACCTCTTACCGAAATGACCGTTCCGCCCTGGTTGGGAATGGTGACGATGGAATTGGGCCGATAGTGGTTCAGCGCATCGCGCAAGGCGTGCCAGCGTAACTGCATTTCCTGATGGAGCCGGGCCATGAAGGCGTCGTAGTGGCCCAGTGACAGGAAGTAAGCGGCGGTGCGCTGGTTGATCAGTGAGGGCCTGCCGATCACTTGCTGGCGCAGGCTGCGCGCGGCCCTTATCAGCGGCGGTGCGGCGACGATGAACCCGATGCGCAAACCCGGGGCAAGGACCTTGGGTAAAGCCGAAACGTAGACCACGCGGTTCTCTTTGTCCATTCCGCGCAGCGCCGGATGTGGCTGGCCGAGGTAATTGCTTTCGTGCTCAAAGTCGTCTTCAATCAGTACCTGGTCCAGATGGCATGCCTTTTTAAGCAACGCCTCGCGGCGCTGGTTGGGCATGGTAACCGCCGTCGGCACCTGGTGACTGGGAGTCACATAGATAACCCCGGCGCTATCCAGGTTTGAATTGATCACCATGCCGTGCTCATCTACCGGCTGGTGGATGATTCTGGAACCCGACTGTTTCAGCAATTGCCGCATGCGCGGATTGCCGGGCTCCTCCATCGCAACCGTTACAGACGCATCAGCGAGCAGGCGGGTCAGCAGGTAGAGGGCGTTCTGTTCGCCAATCGTGATCAGAATTTCATCCGGCGCCGCGGTGATCCCCCTGCGCGGCAACATCTTGGTCCGGATTTCCTCGATCAGCGCCGAATCGTCTGCATCACCCTCGGTCACGGTGCCTTCGTTTAACAGGCGTGTTCCCAGGGCCAGGCGGCTGGCCTCGCGCCACTGGGCAGTCGGGTAAAGGGAGGAGTCGAAGTAGCCGTCAATAAATGGAAACGGGTTCTGTTGCCAGTTCGCAGGCCACTGAAACTCGCTTTTCTGTGCGGTTTTGATCCGGATCCGCCGGGACCATAATCCGTCTGTTGCGGCCTCGATCTCTGGAGTTTCGTGTGATCCGACACGATTCATCCGTATGTGTTCATTGACGAAAATACCGCTGCGCTGGCGGCTTTCCAGGTAGTCTTCTTCGATCAGCTGTTCATAAGCCAGGATCACGGTGTTGCGTGAAACCCCGAGTTGTTCGGCCAGCTTTCTTGAAGAAGGCAGGCGTGAACCACGCGGGAAAGCTCCCTTGAGAATAGCGTCGACCAGCCGCTGCCGAATCTGGGTTTGCAGGCTCAGACTGCTCTCGGGATCCAGGTAAATGAGTGCTTCGTTCACGGCTCCATTGTATCCGCCCAGCCGACCGGGCGATAAGTTTCTATCTCGATAGCTCCTAGAAACCGAGCTTTCGCCACTGCCTCGGACTGGCGCCAGCCCAGTGACGAAACGCCCGTGAAAAGACGGCCGCGTCTGAAAAGCACAGGACGGCCGCAATTTCCGACATGGAAAGTCCAGTGTTTTGCAAAAAATGCCGGGCCAGATCGAATCGAATTTCACTCAAGATTTGCTGCAGACTCATCCCTTCCGACTTAAGCCTGTGCCGCAGAGTCCTTTCGCTGATTGAAAGAAGACGAGCTACCCGTTCCGCGGAGCACGCACCAGTCATCAGTTGCTGGTGCACGATCGACTGCACTTGTTCAGTGAAGCTCATTGGCCTGCGCGACTCTTCTTTCAATAACGCCTGGTTCAACCGTGCAAAACGAACTGGACAGGCGTCAGTGACTCGGTGGTCCAGCCATGTTGCCGGAAAAGTAACCCCCGACAGTCCCGCATCGAACCGGACGTGAGAGCCGAAGACCCGGCGGGAATGGGCAATTTCCGTGTGCCGGCGGTGGGACAGCTGCACTGACTCAGGTTGCCAGGCGGATCCGCAGAGTTCCTTGAGAATATTTTGCGCAATGGCAATGGAAAGATCATAAATATGGGGGGTGCCGGGCAAAGCCGGATATTGTAGTGAATACCCAAGAAATGCATTTCTTTTATCCAATCGCAGGACTATTGGTACTCCAGCCCGATCCTGGTATCGGAAATGTAAAACAAGGGTCTGTAGCGCTTCGTCCACCGTTGCCGCAATTCGCATCAGCGTCCCAAGGGTTCCAAAATCAGCGAGCGAGAACTGTTCACCCACCAAAAGGCCAAGATCGTCGCGCTGGCTGAGAGCAGCACAAACGCAAAATAACCGGTCGATTGCCTCGTGCTTGAGGCGGTTATCGGGGTTGTTGAAATACTTAAGGCTTACTCCAGCTTTCCGGAAGGCGAGTGATGGCGACACCCCGATTTTTTCCAACGCCATTGGTAGAGCCATGAAAGGACCGATACGGACGTTGTCCTCGGCGCTTACCTCTACCATGGCGGGTAGTCGCCGGTCATTGAAAATGCGTTGAGGCCGCCTGGCCGATGGTTCAGTCCGTGGCGTGACCATGCGACCGATCCGTTAGTGGTTGATTCACGATGTTGTCACACTTCTATGGTGATAATTACAGCAATTGTGAGTTGTTCGTCTGCCGTTTCAGGCTGACAGAAAATTGCCGGAATTGCAAAGAAATAATAAAACCGCAAGAGTAAACTAATAGAGACAAAAGGACTCGGTCAAATGAACGATTTGAAAAATCGCCGGGCTTTGTATTGGTTCGTTCCATTCCCGTCCTGGCAGATAGTTTGAACCTCAGAAGGAGAAAAATAAGATGAAATTTTTATTGATGCTTTCAATAGCAACATTGCTGGCTACAAGCAACGTGGTGGCTGTTGAAACCACCGGCACGCCGGGCTCGCCCAGCGCTACTACGACCATCAGCGGCAAGCAACTGCCGGCGCCTCCCCCGGAATTCGGCGGCGTGATCAAGAACGACGCCCTGCAATCCAAGCCCTGGTGGCCGCCACGTATCGTGCCGCCTGCCCAGGCTCCTAACATCCTGCTGATCATCACCGACGATGCAGGTTTCGGCGTGCCCAGCACCTTTGGCGGCGTCATCCCGACACCGACCATGGACCGTATAGCCAACGAGGGCTTGCGCTACAACAACATCCACTCCACGGCGCTGTGTTCACCGACGCGCGCCGCGCTGATCACCGGGCGCAATCACCATTCGGCAGGCTTTGGTGTAATCACCGAGCAGTCGACCGGTTTCCCCGGCTATGACAGCATCATCGCAGAAGACAAGGCGACCATCGGCCGTATCCTGCTGGACAACGGTTACGCGACCTCCTGGTTTGGCAAGGACCACAACACGCCGGCCTACGCCGCCAGCCAGGTCGGTCCGTTTGACCAGTGGCCAACCGGTATGGGTTTCGAGTACTTCTATGGCTTTGTCGGCGGTGACGCGAACCAGTGGCAACCCAACCTGTTCCGCAACACCACGCAAATTTATCCGTTTGCCGGCGACCCCGACTGGAACCTGATCACCGGAATGGCGGATGAAGCGATCGAGTACCTGAACCGGATCAACCAGATCGATCCGGGCAAGCCGTTTTTCGTCAAGTACGCGCCCGGTGCCACGCACGCGCCGCATCACCCCACGAAAGAGTGGGTGGAACAGATTCAAGCCATGCACCTGTTCGATGACGGTTATGAAAAACTGCGTGAACGAATTTTCGAAAACCAGAAACGTCTTGGTGTGATTCCGGCCGACACCCAGTTGGAACCCTGGCCAAAGGAAGTTCTCAAGCCCTGGGACGAACTGACCGCTGAGGAGAAAAAGCTGTTTATCCGCCAGGTGGAGGTGTTCGCTGCCTATGCGACGTATAACGACCATGAAATGGGCCGTATCGTCCAGGCCATCGAGGACATAGGCAAGCTGGATAATACGCTGATCATCTACATAAACGGCGACAACGGCACCAGCGCCGAGGGCGGCCCCCTGGGCACGCCCAATGAGGTCGCATTCTTCAACGGCGTCAACATGATGCCGGTCGAGACACAGATGAATTGGTACGACGTCTGGGGTACCGAACAGACCTATAACCACATGTCGGCTGGCTGGTCGTGGGCCTTCGATACGCCGTTTACCTGGTTCAAGCAGAACGCCTCGAAGCTCGGCGGAATCCGCCAGAACATGGCGGTATCATGGCCTGCGCGGATCAAGGACAAGGGTGGCCTGCGGGATCAGTTCATGCACGTGATCGACGTGGTGCCGACCCTGCTCGAGGTTGCGGGAATCCCGGCTCCTGAATACGTGGACGGCATCAAGCAGGCGCCGATCGAGGGCACCAGCTTCGCCTATACCTTCGACGCGGCCAACGCCAAGGCGCCTTCACAACACAAGACCCAATACTTCGAGATGATGGGCCAGTGGGCCCTTTACCACGAGGGCTGGCTGCTGAGCACCAAGGTGAACCGGGCCCCGTGGGAAGCATTCGGCAAGGCCAACCCAGACCCGCTCAACAACCAGGTGCTGGAACTTTATGACCTGACCACCGACTTCAGCCAGTCGAACAACGTGGCTGATGCGAACCCGGACAAGGTCAAGGACATGAAGAAGATGTTCATCGAGGAAGCGAAGAAGTACCACGTATTCCCGATGGACGCTTCGGTGGCAGCACGAATCATTGCCCCCCGGCCGAACATCACGGCCGGCCGGACGGAGTTTGTCTATACTCTGCCGATGACCGGCCTGCCACAGGGTGATTCCCCGCTGCTGCTGAACACCTCCTACACCATCACGGCCGAAATTGACGTTCCTGAAGGCGGAGCCGAAGGCATGATCCTGACCTCAGGCGGCCGTTTCGCCGGCTATGGTTTTTACCTGCTCAAAGGCAAACCTGTGTTCCTGTGGAATATGATCGACCTGGAGCGGATCAAGTGGGAAGGCCCAGAAGCCCTCGCTGCGGGCAGGCACACGGTCGAGTTTGACTTCAAATATAACGGCCTCGGAGTAGGAACTCTCATGTACAACGACATGAGCGGCCTGGCGCAACCAGGGACCGGCACGCTGAAGGTCGATGGCCAGGTCGTTGACTCGAAGGAGATGAAAAAGACCCTGCCGATGATTCTGCAATGGGACGAATCCTTCGACATTGGTTCCGACACGCTGACCGGCGTGAACGACGCTGATTACCTGCCGCCATTCACCCTGACCGCCAAGCTCGACAAACTGACGATCAAGGTTGACCGGCCACAGCTGTCAGCCGCCGACATCGAGAAACTGCAAGCAGCATCCCGCAACAATTCATCCAGCGAATAGTCTCCCGGGCGAGACACGGCGGGGCCAGGGAGTTGAACTTTCCCTGGCCCCGTTTTTTTGGTTTCCGCTGTGCCGGGAAAAAGCGATATCCTCAATACCGGCTTGGGACATACAACTCCGGTGGCAGAACGGCGCGCTCATAATCCTCGTTGAACACGCGGTCCGGCAATGCGACGTCTTCGTGCGGTACTTCGCAGTAAGGAATCTGGTCCAGCAGGTGATGAATGCAATTCAGGCGGGCGCGTTTCTTGTCGTTGGCTTCAACGATGTACCAGGGCGACTCGGGAAAATTGGTTCGCCGGAAGGTGACTTCCTTGGCCTTGGTGTATTGCTCCCAGCGAACCCGCGACTGCAGATCCATCGGGCTCAGTTTCCACTGTTTCAGGGGATCGTGGATACGCATCAGGAAGCGCAATTGCTGTTCCTCGTCGGATATCGAGAACCAGTACTTGATCAGCCGGACACCCGAGCGCACCAGCATCTTCTCGAATTCCGGTACGTCCTGGAAAAACTGCTCAACCTGCTCCGGCGAGGCAAAGCCCATCACTTTTTCGACCCCGGACCGGTTGTACCAGGAGCGGTCGAACAGCACGATCTCACCGCCCGCGGGCAGGTGCGGCACGTAGCGCTGGAAATACCATTGGGTGCGCTCCCGGTCGCTGGGCTTCTGCAAGGCAACCACACGGCAGACGCGGGGATTCAGTCGCTGAGTGATGCGCTTGATTACCCCGCCTTTGCCGGCTGAGTCGCGGCCCTCGAACACAACAGCTATTTTTGCTCCGGTATGCTCGACCCAGTCCTGAAGCTTGATCAATTCAGACTGCAGCTTGATCAGCGACCGGAAGTAGACCGCACGGTTAAGAGTTTCGGGGTGTTTACGGTTATAGATCCGTCGCAATTCCAGGGACAGAGCCGGTTCGGACATCTCCAGTTCGAAGTCTTCGTCCAGCGTGTCCTGCAACTCGGCTTCAAGCCAGTCCGAACCGTCAAGGTCTTCTGTTTTGTGGTCGCTCATCAGGCCCTCATTATAAGGTTTTAACCGGTCAGCTCGAACAAGGCCTCCGCATCTAAGCTTGATTCACTGACCATAGGGTTACAATTACAGCCAAAATATCAATTCCGGAACAGGAGCGCCATGACGAGTCCTTTTGAGGTGAGCATACTTTCCGCAGAGGAGGTTCACTCTCTGCCCGGCATTTGGCCTGCTGAGGCGTTGCGGCAATTGCTGGTAAAAGCGGAGATCGACGATGCGAAAAGTATAGTCGAGTCCGACCTGCTGGAGATGGCGCTGATGGCCTTGCAGGATCTCGGCAACCAGGCCGCCGGAGAACTGGTGTTGGAGATTATATTTGGCGACGCCATGCGGTCGGGAGTGCGGCAAAACCTGGTAGATGATTTGCAGGAAACAAGCCCCTGGGATGACTTCGCCACGGTCGAGCAGCAGCGCGGACTTTTTATTGCCGTAGTGCTGCTCCACCAGGCCTTTCCAAACCGCTACGGAACACCCGATGCGTTGCGCTTGAAATTTACCGTGCAGGCGCTTTCCGAAGCGGGATCGACCGCCCTGGCTGCCGCAACGGCTCCCTGGTTGATTCGCATATTGTCCTTTGGTTTGTCGGATTCCGATGTTTTACACCGCCTGTACGAAGACGACCTCAGGTCCGGTCCCTTCAAGGACGCGCCGGGGTTGATTTGGCATTTCGAGGCTGATACCGCCAGGGGTAGTGAGGGCAAGCCTGAAAAGGTTCGCAGTTTCGACATGATTTGTTCGATGTTGTGGTTCGGGCCGCTTGGCAAGGGGCAGACGTTCCGTTCCAACGCATGAAAATTGACGTGCCTCATGACAGGCGCCGGATTTACCCTGACTGGGATGGGCGTAGTTGATACTATAACCAGCCCGGCGAAACAGAGGTTTTTTTAAAGTGACGACACCAGTGCAAAAGCCCGAACCCGAATTGGCACAAACATCCATCGATTCCGATCCCGGTTCAGAACCCGAAAATACGGCAACGGCCGAAGACATCCTGAGCGAAAGCCAACCGCTACGGGACGCCATTCAGGGGTATGGTGCCAAAAAGATTCTCAATACCCTGCAGAAAGCCGAAAATGAAAGAAGTCTGAAGCCATTCCAGGCCGAACTCATCCTGATGCAGAAATACCTGGAAGAAACCAAGCGCCGCATGATCATTTTATTCGAAGGCCGCGACGCTTCCGGAAAAGGCGGAACGATTCGCCGGGTAGCCCGGTACATGAATGAAAAACATTACCGGGTAGTTGCGCTGGGCAAGCCGACGGACGCGATGCGCACGCAATGGTTTTTCCAGCGCTATGTCGAACACTTTCCGCGCGGTGGTGAAGCGGTTTTGTTTGATCGTAGTTGGTATAACCGGGCAATCGTGGAGCCGATTTTCGGTTTCTGCACACCGGAGGAGTACCAGGTCTTCATGAAAGGAGTGGTCGGCTTTGAACGGGACCTGGTTCGACAGGGCACCATTCTGGTCAAGTTGTATTTCAGTGTGACAAAGGGAGAGCAGGCGCAGCGTTTCGACCGTCGCCAGAATGACCCCCTGCGCCAGTGGAAATTGAGCGAAGTGGATTTGCAGGCCCAGGAACGCTGGGATGATTTTACCACCCAGAAGTATGAGATGTTAAAACGTACGCATTCAAACCATGCGCCCTGGACGGTTATCCGCTCAAACAACAAACACGAAGCGCGACTGAATTCACTTCGTGTCATCCTCAACTCGGTGCCGTACGAACGGGGTAATTACGACCTGGACTTCGTGCCGGATCCAGACATCGTTATTTCAGGTTCACGTGAAGTTGAGCAGATGGAAGCGGAACGTATCCGCCGCGGTAAATTTACGTCTTAGCGCAAATCATGCAAAAAAGTTCATTTTATTGACCTAAATCTACTCGTTGGCTCATTTTGCCGGTATGCTCACCTTTGATTTAGTCAATGACATTTCATTTGGAGATTTCTTATGAGAATCGGCGTACCGAGGGAGATATTTGCGGGTGAAAAGCGCGTCGCCACGACCCCGGATGTGGCCGCCCAGTTAATCAAGCTGGGTTTTGAAGTTGCAGTTGAGTCCAATGCGGGTGCCGCTGCGAATTATTCCGACGCGGCTTATGAATCGGCCGGTTGTACGGTCGCAGCAACAGCAGGGGATATCTGGGGCAATTCAGACATTATTCTCAAAGTCCGCGGCCCCGACGACGAAGAGGCGGCGCGGCTCAAGTCCGGCCAGACGCTGATCAGCTTCCTGTGGCCTGCGCAAAATCCTGAACTGCTTCAGCAACTTACCGACCGCGGCGTAACCGCCATGGCGATGGACAGTGTGCCGCGCATTTCGCGCGCCCAGAAAGTGGATGCGCTCAGTTCCATGGCGAACATCGCCGGATACCGGGCTGTGATCGAAGCGGCCCAGCATTTCGGCCGCTTTTTCACCGGGCAGATAACGGCCGCCGGCAAAGTACCGCCCGCCAAGGTCCTGGTGATCGGCGCCGGTGTCGCCGGTCTCGCCGCGATTGGCGCCGCGCAGAGCATGGGCGCAATTGTTCGCTCTTTCGATACCCGTCCTGAAGTCAAAGAACAAATCGAAAGCATGGGCGCCGAGTTCCTGATGCTGGACTTCGCGGATGAAGACGGCTCGGGTGAAGGCGGCTACGCCAAAGTCATGAGTGACGAATTCATCAAGGCCGAGATGGAATTGTTTGCCGAGCAGGCCAAAGACGTGGACATCATCATCACCACCGCGCTGATACCCGGCCGGCCCGCACCGCGCCTGATTACTGCGGAAATGGTCGAGTCAATGAAGGACGGAAGCGTCATCGTCGACCTGGCCGCAGAACAGGGCGGCAACTGTGAGCTGACGGAGCCCGGGAAAGTCGCCGTGCATAAGGGCGTGACCCTGATCGGCTACACTGACTTGCCCAGCCGTCTGGCAGCACAATCCAGCCAGCTATACGCGACCAACCTGCGGCACCTGCTGACCGACCTGACCCCTGAGAAAGATGGCCAGATCGTGGTCGATATGGAAGACGAGGTATTCCGGGGCGCAACGGTTTGCAAGGATGGTGAAACCACCTGGCCGCCACCGGCGCCAAAATTGTCCGCGGCCCCGAAGAAGGCCAAACCAGCACCCGCGCCAGTCGTCGAGAAGAAAAAGCCATCGGTGATGGGCCCCATCATCGGCATGGTGATCGCCGGCCTCGCGCTGCTGGGACTGGGCGCGGTGGCGCCGGCATCGTTCATGGCGCATTTCACGGTGTTTGTGCTGGCCTGCTTCGTCGGTTACATGGTGATCTGGAACGTGACGGCTGCTTTGCACACGCCGCTGATGAGCGTAACCAACGCGATATCAAGCATCATCATTATCGGTGCCCTGATACAGGTCAGTTCGGATAACGAGCTGATCATGTGGATCGCGGTCGTAACCGTGGGAATTGCCAGTATCAACATCTTCGGTGGTTTTGCAGTCACCCGCCGTATGCTTGAAATGTTCAGGAAGTGAGGCCGTCATGATTACCAACACTGGAATAATTGCCATGTCGTATATCCTTGCGACCATCCTTTTCATCCTCGCCCTCGGCGGGCTTTCCAACCAGGAAACGGCCAGGCGGGGCAACTGGTACGGCATCATCGGCATGACGATCGCGCTGATCGCAACGGTGATGGGCGTCGTCACACAGCATTACGAATATATTCTGGTCGCGCTGGTCGTCGGCGGCACGATCGGGCTCATTGCTGCCCGCCGTGTACAGATGACCCAGATGCCGGAACTCGTTGCCATACTGCACAGCCTGGTGGGCGCCGCGGCGGTAGCCGTCGGATTCGCCAACTTCATGGATCCGGAGCGGCTGGCCCATTATGCGGGCGTCGAACTGACCATCCATGATATCGAGACCTATCTCGGTGTGCTGATCGGCGCGGTCACGTTTTCGGGTTCCGTCATCGCATTCGGCAAGTTGTCCGGCCGAATCGGCGGCAAGCCCCTGACCCTGCCCGGAAGGCACTGGTTCAACTTACTGCTCCTGCTGGCCGCCATATGGTTTGCCTACGAGTTCGTTGTGCAGTCGGCGGCGGGTGGAGGCATGCAGCCGCTCATCATCATGACCGTCATCGCCCTGGTGTTCGGTATTCACATGGTGATGGCCATCGGCGGAGCGGACATGCCGGTAGTGGTCTCCATGCTCAACAGCTATTCGGGTTGGGCGGCGTCAGCGACCGGGTTCATGCTGGGCAACGATCTGCTGATCGTTACCGGTGCATTGGTCGGTTCCAGCGGCGCGATCCTGAGTTACATCATGTGCCGCGCCATGAATCGCAAATTCCTCTCGGTAATAGCAGGCGGCTTCGGTACTTCTGAAGGCACCGTCGTCGCCGGCGGCGAAGACCAGGGTGAGGTTGTGCCGATATCGGCTGAAGAGACGGCCGAACTGCTCAACGACTCCAAGGAAGTGATGATCATTCCCGGATACGGCATGGCAGTTGCCCAGGCGCAGCATATCGTCAATGAGATCACGGGTACTCTGCGCAACAAAAAAATCAATGTCCGTTTTGGCATTCACCCGGTTGCGGGGCGTATGCCGGGCCATATGAACGTGCTGCTGGCCGAGGCCAAGGTTCCCTACGACATCGTTTTCGAAATGGATGAAATCAACGACGATTTCCCGAAAGTCGATGTCTCCATCGTTATCGGGGCCAATGATATCGTCAACCCTTCAGCGCTGACGGATCCGGAAGGCCCGATCGGCGGCATGCCGGTGCTGGAATGCTGGGAAGGCAAGACCACGATCGTGCTCAAACGCAGCATGGCGACCGGTTATGCCGGCGTTCAGAACCCGCTGTTTTTCCTGGATAATACGCGCATGCTGTTTGGCGACGCCAGGGAAACACTGGAAGCGGTGTTCAAGGCGCTTTAGCCCAAACCTGTTAGTGCTTTGCAAACCCCTGCCGCCTGTGCGGCGGGGGTTTTTAATTCCCCTGGTACCAGCCATGCAGGATCATCAGCATTAGTCGTTACGCCGACAGCGCCGCCAGGTAAAGCAGTGCCAGGATGACCGGGCGCCCCAGATTGACAAAAAGCTTGGAAATTTCACGCTCAGCAAATGGTGTCCGAATCGACAAAATATCGATGGGTGTGGACTACTGCAGAGCCCTGTAAAAAACGGATGGTGAGAATGAGTGCAACCAAAAGGAGGTTTGGCACGTCTAGGTAATAAATGGGCCTTACTTTTGGCTCATGCATACGCGCATCACGTGTGCTGGAATTGGGTAGAAAGCAAGATAGAGGTTTTCCAGTGAAAAAATTCTTCAGAATTGCAGCGCCTGTGCTGGTACTGGCTGCAGGGATCGGCATCGTCCAGATACTGATTGCAGCAAAACCCGAGCCGGAAAAAAAGGACGATGAAGCGCGACCGATTTCACTTTACGTGGATGAAGTAAAGTCCGAGCAAGTTACGATTTCAGTCCATACCCAGGGCGAAGTCAGGCCAAAGACGGAGATCGACCTTATCCCGCAGGTGTCCGGGCGTATCGTGGCCATGTCGGAGAGTTTCAACGAGGGTGCTGAATTTACTCCTGACAGCATGTTATTGAAGATTGAGGATACCGAATACAGAGTGGCGGTGATCAGGGCCGAGGCGCAAGTGGCCGAGGCACAGACAGCCCTGGAGCGTCAGCAGGCGACGGCCAAACTGAAAGAAGAAGAGTGGCGTGACGGACGCAAAGGCCAGGAACCTACTCCATTCTCCCTTAACCTGACCCAGGTAGCTGAGGCCGAGGCCAAGCTGCTCGCCGCCAGGGCTGATTTGAGCGAGGCGCGGCTTGACCTGGAACGCACTGAGATCAAGGTACCTTTTTTCGGCCGGGTTCGTGAACGTTACGCCGGTATTGGCCAGTACGTCTCGGCCGGTTCCAAAGTCGGACGGGTTTTTTCGATTGACACCGCCGAGGTTCGCCTGCCGCTGACCGACGGCCAGTTGGTCGAACTCAATTTGCCCCTCGGCTACCGGGCGGAAGATTTGCTTGACGCGCCACAGGTCAGTTTCAGGTCTGCTCTGGGCAATCGTGATTTTTTCTGGCAAGGCCGGATCGTAAGGGTCGATGCCGCCATCAACCAGGACACACGCCTTATTTACGCAACTGCAGAGGTGGTCGATCCCTACGGGCTTGGGGCCACGGGGGGCATGCCGCTGGCGGTTGGCATGTTTGTCAGTGCAGAAATTGAGGGTATCTCAGAACTGCCAGCTTATGTCATACCCCGACTGGCTTTACGCAACCAGGATACGGTTTACGTGATCAACGCTGAGAACCGGCTGGAAATCAGAACGGTGAAAGTTCTCTCAACCTCTGAAGAGCAGGTCATGGTGACCAGCGGAGTGAGTACGGGAGAGCAGGTCGTCACTTCCACTTTACCCAACGCGGTAGACGGGATGGACGTTGAACCTGTTTTTCGCAAGACCAGCGGTTAGGAATAATCACACATGAATAAACTGATCGAATGGTGGGCGCGTAACTCGGTCGCCGCCAACCTGCTGATGGTAGGAATTTTCGTCTCCGGCATCATCGGTTTTACCTCCCTGGAACGCGAAATGGATCCGCAGGTGCGGTTCCCCGGGCTGGAAATTGAAGTGACCTGGCCCGGCGCCGCACCACAGGAAGTCGAAGAGCAAATCGTCGCCCGGATCGAGGAATCGGTCAGGGACATGGATGCGATCGAGTGGGTTCGTTCGACCTCTGCCGAAGGTTATGGAGGGGTCTATATACTGGCCGAGCAGCAGGTCGATTTCACGCAGTTCATGAATGATGTGAAAATCCGGGTTGACTCTATATCTTCCTTTCCTCGCGACATCGAGCCTCCCCAGGTTCGCCAATGGGTTAACCGCGATGAGTTCATCAGGGTCGCCGTTCATGGCGACTTGACGGAACGTGAATTGAAACGCCTGGCAGAAAAATTGCGCCTCGAAGCCGCAGTGCTTCCGGCTGTTTCAGTCGTTCAGTTGTTTGGCGTGCGCCGCGAAGAAGTCTCTGTCGAAGTCAGCGAGGAAGCATTGCGTCGTTATGGCCTGAGCTTCAGTGAAGTGGCTACTGCAATTCGAAATTCTTCGATTAACCAGTCAACCGGTTCTGTTCGCACTGAGACAGGAACCTACCAGATCAAGGTCCGCAGCCAGGCGGACACGCAGGCTGAATTCGAGAACATCATTATCCGGCAGACAGACGATGGCGGCACGGTCCGCGTCGGCGACGTTGCAACCGTGATTGACGGTTTCGAGGACGATCCCATTCAGGCGACATTGAATGGTGAACCCGCGGTTCTGATCCAGGTGATGACCACCGAAACCATGGATATCGTCAAGGCTTCCGAGTCGATCAGGGAATGGATCGATAAACGCCAGGAGACCTTGCCGGAAGGCGCCAGGCTGACCTTGTGGACCGACAATGCCGAGGACTTCAAAGGTCGCATGAAGACCATCGGCAGTTCGGCATTCGTTGGATTGATCCTGGTTTTTGTCTTCCTGGTGCTCACGCTGCGGCCTATCGTGGCATTTTGGGTCGCCGTAGGTATCGCCACGGCTTATTCAGGAGCCTTTGTATTTCTGCCGTCAGTTGGTGTTTCCCTGAACATGTTGTCTACTTTTGCCCTTCTGTTGGTGCTGGGCATCGTGGTCGACGACGCTATCGTGGTCGGTGAAGGCATCCATTCCGAGGCGCATCGCATCGGCGGTGGCATCGACTCTGTAATCTCGGGTGCGCGGTTGGTGGCAAAGCCCGTCATATTCGGTGTTTTGACAACGATAATGGCCTTCCTGCCATGGTTGTTTCTGAGTGGTTCCACCAGCGAGTTCACCCGCCATATTACCTGGGTGGTGATACTGGCGCTGATGTTCTCCCTGGTCGAAGCCCTGTTTATCCTTCCTTCCCACCTCTCCGGAATGAAACTCCGAAAGGACGAGTTGCTGGGTTGGTTCGGCCATTTTCAGAAGCACATTTCGGATGGAATTATCCATTTTGCGCACAAGAGGTATCGCAAAATCGGTCAGTTTGCAGTGGACCGGCGATACCTGACTTTCAGTTTCTTCATTACGTTGCTGCTGGTCGGATTTGCGCTGTTCACTACCGGCTGGGTCAAGAAGGCCTTTATGCCGGAGATAGAGTCCGATGAAGTCATCGTCAACGTGGTGATGCCGGAAGGTGCGCCCTACAGCCGTGCTTTGGAAATCCTCGCGCAATTGGAGAACGCAGAGCGTGAACTGGTAGAAGAGGTCAACCAGCGCACCGGCGGCGAGGGCGTGCTGATTGAAAACTGGTATACCCGTTCACGCCGCGACAGCGTTATGGCCATTGTAAAACTGGCTCCGCCGGAAGTGCGTGACTTGAGCGCCAAGGAAGCGGCGATCCGGTTGCGCGAATTGATGGGGGACGTACCCGACGCCAAAGAGGTTTCGGTCGAATATACCCACAACAACGACGGCCCCGGGTTTGAACTGTCAATCCGCCACCCGGATCTGGATGTATTGCGCGTCGCGGTCAACGACCTCGAAAGCCAGCTACACAGCTATGAAACCCTCTATGACGTTCGCAACAATCTCGAAAGCGCCTCGGAAGAAATCCGAATTGTCCTGAAGCCGGGCGCACACAAGCTGGGTCTGACGATGTCGGACGTGACCCGCCAGGTCCGCCAGGCCTACTACGGTGAGGAGGTTCAGCGCCTGCCCCGAGAGGGCCAGGATGTGAAGGTCATGGTCCATTACCCACTGGAGTCCAGGCGGTCCATCGAGAGCCTGAAGCATTTCCGCGTCCGGACAGCGGATGGTCGTGAAGTGCCGTTGCTGTCCGTAGCCGAACTTGAATACGCGCCGGGTATCAAGCGAATCCAGCGCTGGAACGGCAACCGGGCTGCGCGGGTGTCAGCCGACCTCAAGAAACACGTGCGGGACGAAATCATGGAGGACCTGGAACAGAACTTTTTCCCGGACTGGGAGAAGCGTTACCCCGGGATTCAGCGGGGTTCGGTTGGCCAGGCCGAAGGTGAAGCGCGTTTCATCAAGGAAGTGCTGGGGTTGTACGTGATCGCTTTTTTTGCCATGTATGCCATGCTGGCCGTAGCCTTTCGCAGTTACTGGCAACCGATCCTGATCCTGGTTGCCATGCCGTATGCTTATGTCGGGGCCATCTACGGCCACGCCGTACTCGGCATGACCATGGCGATTTTCAGTTATTTCGGCATCGCGGCTGCAGCAGGCGTGGTGGTCAACGACAACCTTGTGCTGATCGACTACACCAACCGACTGCGTGAAAAGGGCATGGCGCCGCTCGAGGCGGTAGTCGAAGCCGGCGTAGTCCGGTTTCGCCCCATCATGCTGACGACGGCCACTACCATCCTGGGCCTGACGCCGATGATGCTGGAACGGTCCATCCAGGCCAAATTCCTGATTCCGATCGTGGTATCGCTGGTGTCCGGCGTTTTTGTCGCTTTCTTCGTAACGCTGCTGATGGTGCCCGCCTTGTATGCCATCGGTGTGGACATCACAGCATTGAGGGCGAGGGTCCGGAAGCGCATGGTGAGTTGGTTCCATGGCCGGAAATCAGCGGCCGATAAAACCATCGCGGATCAGACCAGCTAGAGCGGTTTAGCCCTGTCGTGAAATAAAGTGTGCAATAAGGCCGGTCGTCGAGCAGTCATGACCGGCCGCATCGCCTTCTTTCAACTCGGAAAGTATCACGCCGGCCAGTGCTTTCCCTAACTCGACACCCCACTGGTCAAAGCTGTTGATGTTCCAGATCACTCCCTGCACAAAAATTTTGTGTTCATAAAGAGCAATGAGTGACCCGAGCGTGGCGGGCGTAAGCCTGTCGATCAGGATGCTGTTGGTAGGCCTGTTTCCTTCAAAGGTTTTGTGCGCCTTCAATAAGCGGATCTTTTCTTCGGAATAACTCGCCGTCCGCAGTTGGGCCTCAACGGTCTCGCCGTCCAGGCCGAACGCCAGCGCCTCGGTCTGGGCAAAAAAATTGGCCATCAGTTTTTCGTGGTGATCGCCCACCGGGTTCAAGGTGTTGACGAAGCCGATAAAATCCGCCGGGACCAGCTTGGTCCCCTGGTGAATCAATTGGTAAAAGGCATGTTGTCCGTTGGTTCCCGGTTCGCCCCAGATCACAGGCCCGGTTTCGTAGTCGACACGGCGGCCATCCCGGTCTGTCGTTTTTCCGTTGCTTTCCATGTCGCCCTGTTGGAAATAGGCGGCAAACCGGCTCAGGTACTGGTCGTAGGGGAGCAGGGCATGGGTCTGTGCTCCGAAAAAGTTGTTGTACCAGACGCCCAGCAAGGCCAGGGTTAACGGCAGGTTTTCTTCGGGATCGCTGTTCAGAAAATGCCGGTCCATCGCATGGGCGCCCTCCAGCAGTTCCTCGAAACGGTCGAAACCGATTCGAATGGCGATCGACAGGCCTATTGCGGACCATAGCGAGTAGCGGCCGCCGACAAAATCCCAAAACTCGAACATGTTGTCGGTATTGATGCCGAAGGCAGAAACGGCCGCGCTATTGGTTGAAAGTGCCACAAAATGATGGGTGACGGCAGCTTCGCCCAGCGCTTTGACCAGCCAGGTTCTTGCCGTTTGGGCATTGGTCATGGTTTCCTGGGTCGTGAACGTCTTTGACGCCACCAGGAAAAGTGTCGTTTCCGGGGCCAGCACTTTGAGGGTTTCGGCCATGTCCGTGCTGTCCACGTTTGAGACAAAATGGACGGCCGGTCCATCGGCGTAGTGTTGCAGGGCCTTGCAGACCATGACCGGCCCGAGGTCCGAACCGCCGATACCGATGTTGACGACATCGGTGATGGGTTTACCGGTGGCGCCTTTCCATGTTCCCTTCCGGATGTCTTCGGAAAACCGTTTCATTTTGCCGAGGACCTTATTGATACCCGGCATAACATCTTCTCCGCCGACCATGATCGGGTCGTTGGAGCGGTTCCGCAGGGCCACATGCAACACGGCCCGGTCTTCCGTCCAGTTGATTTTTTCTCCTGAAAACATGGCGGCGGATTTTTCAGCCACACCGGAGAATTCGGCCAGTTCCTGAAGGAGAGAGAGGGTTTGCCGGGTCGCGATATTCTTGGAGTAATCGAGCAGGATCCGCAGATCGCGATTATCAATTGACATATTTTCAAAGCGGGTATTGTCGTTGAACAAATCACGCATTTGTACTTTTTGCATTTCCTCAGCATGTGATTCCAGGGCCTTCCACTGCTGCGATTGGGTTAATGCGCTCATATTCAACTCCTTGAACAATGCGGGCAATTATACAGTCAGGCTATTCGGGGGTCAGGGTTCCTGCAGCGGGACTCATTTATTTCAACTGGGACCAGAATGCATTCACCAGCGGGCTGGAGAGTTTCTTTTCGAGTGCGAACAGACCAACCTCGTAATCGTCAAGGGCAGGTTTTACATCCAGTATCCGGATCGTGTTGGACAGGGGGCTGTTGTCCAGCACGATACGGGGAACGACCCCCACGCCAAAACCCAGGCTCACCATGCTGACGATGGCTTCGTTGCCGGCCACCTGGGCATAAATTCGGGGTTGTACGCCGAGTTCACGGAACCATTCATCCACTCTTCGACGTGCCAGGCCGCGCTCTGACAAAATCATGGGGATTTCCGCCCAGTTCTCCGCGCTCTGCTGAGGTTGATCTTTTGATGCGATGAAAACCAGCGGGGAAAATTCGATCAGTCTGAAAGCCAGGCCAGCCTGCAACCGTACCGGCCTGGCGCCGATGGCGATGTCTTCGTCACCCGCCAGAATGCGCGCGATGGCGTCTTCCGGGTCACCCGTGTGTAGCTTGATCTCGACGCGGGGATGGTCGTTCCGGAAACGGGCCAGGATATCGAACAAAAAACTGTAGCTTGCGGTCACCGAGCAATACATGCTGATCTCGCCATGCAGTTCTCCTGATTCTTCCATCAACTCGTTACGAATGGCGTCCCATTGACCGAGTGAGTCCCGCGCATAGGTGAGAAACAGTTTACCGGCGCGGGTCAGCGCAACGTTGCGGTTATTGCGCTCGAACAGGCTGACACCCAGTTCATCTTCGAGTCGCCGTATGCTCCGGCTCAGTGCGGATGGACTGACATGACTCACCTCGCTGGCCCGGCCGAAATGCAGGTTTACCGCAAGCGAGATGAATTGTTTGAGAGAACGTATATCCATTCATCTAATTGTTGCATAAAACGCATTTTAAAAATGCATATATATCATTTTACGCAACAAATATCTTCGACTATAGTTCATCCCACTTCATAAACAGGAATCATCCGACATGCAGGTTTTTTACGACAAGGACTGTGACAAGAGCATCATCAAGGGCAAAAAAGTGGCCATCATCGGCTATGGTTCACAGGGCCATGCACATGCATGCAACCTCCAGGACTCGGGTGTCGATGTTACGGTTGGGCTTCGTCCGGGCTCATCTTCTTCCGCCAAGGCCAAAGCGCATGGATTGAAGGTTGCCGATATTCCGGCCGCAGTCGCCGGCGCCGATCTCGTGATGATCCTGACACCTGACGAATTCCACGCACAGCTTTATAAAGGTTCGATCGAACCGAACATCCGGCAGGACGCCACGCTGGCATTCGCCCACGGATTCTCGGTGCTGTACAAGGAAATTGTGCCACGGGAAGACCTGGACGTGATCATGATCGCCCCGAAAGCGCCGGGCCATACCGTACGTTCAGAATTTGCCGCCGGACGCGGTATCCCGGACCTGGTTGCCGTTGCGCAGGATGCATCGGGTCATGCCATGGTGACCGCTCTTTCCTATGCTTCGGCGATCGGCGGCGGACGGACAGGAATTATTGAAACCACCTTCAAGGACGAGTGCGAAACCGATTTGTTCGGTGAGCAGGCGGTGCTGTGTGGCGGGTGTGTTGAATTGGTAAAGGCAGGTTTTGAAGTGCTTACCGAGGCAGGTTATCCGGCTGAAATGGCCTACTTCGAGTGTCTGCATGAGCTGAAACTGATCGTGGATCTCATGTTCGAGGGCGGTGTCGCCAATATGAATTATTCGATTTCCAATAATGCGGAGTTCGGCGAGTACGTCACCGGCCCGAAGATCATCAATGATGAATCGCGCGCCGCAATGCGGGAAGCGCTCGCGAATATCCAGAATGGCAGTTACGCCAAACAGTTTTTGAAAGAAGGCGCCTCAGGCTATCCCATCATGACCAAAGCCCGGGAGGCCAACGCGGCCCACGGGATAGAGCAGGTAGGTGAGAAACTGCGCGCCATGATGCCGTGGATCGCGGCCAACAAGATCGTGGACAAGGCGAAGAACTGAAGCCAGCAGCCTAATAACTGCGCTCAACCTGCTGTTGGATGGATTCGCAGACCTCTTTCGACTCCGAGAGCAGGGAGCCCAATGTGGCCTTCATCTTCGTGACGAAGGCCTCGTCTTTCGTATGGGGCAGGTTGATGCGCACATTATGTATGGCGCCTTGCACGCCGGCATAGGCCATCAGGGCGCCAACGCCCGCATCACTCATCACGGCCTGGTTGCCGATATCAGCAGCTTGCTGACACAGGTCCAGCACTTGCCGGCAGAGTTCCGCGGTTCGTAAAGGAACCTCTGCAGCGACTTTATAGCCTGCCTGGATAGTTTTTGAGCGTATGGCGATCTGTTCCGGCGTATCCCTGGGCATGCGAATCCCGGCGAGCACCTCGTTGAACGCCTCGGTGTCTGCGTCTATGGCTTGAACCAGGTCGTCCTTGATCGCCTGGGCTTTCCCGGCAAGTTCGCACAGTTCTTCGTACCTGGAGTCGTACTCACCTTTGCCGATGGAAAGATTCACGACCATGGAGGCAAGGGCAGATCCGAGTGCGCCGGCCAGCGCTGCGATTGAGCCGCCGCCCGGAGCCGGCGTGTCACGGGAGACTTCATCGACAAACCCGGCAACATCCAGGCCAACCAGAGGGCCTTGAGCCACCGGCATGCCAATCACTTTCCTGCCGATGTCAAATTCCGCGACGTCATTCAGGCCCATGGCCTGCACTGCAGTGGTGACGATATCCCGGGCCGGGATGCCGGTGGACTTCTGCATGCGCCGAAGATAGAAGTGTCCGGCTTGCCGCATGGCTTCGAATGGCACGACGCCGACGGCTTCGGAGCCGGTGATCACGATACCCCGTTGGCGTGCCAGTTCGCGCGCGGCTTCAAGCACTTCATGGGGTGCTGTGACCTTGTAATTGGTCAGGTTCAGGGAGATCTGGGCGCAGTGGTAGTCGTCCACCACCCAGCCGATGCCCTTGAGGTGGGTGAACATGCCATCCTTGTATACCGGGCTGCCAACGAGGTTTTCGGGGTCAAGGCCGAGGCTCTGGTAACGTTTGGCCAGGTCCGTTCCGTAATTTTCCCGGTAATGTGCGGCGAGTTCTTCAAACGAACCCGCCACGAAATCGGAATTCCCGTCCGGGTATTTCCCTTCTTCGAAATAGGCAACTTCACCCTTGTAGTAAAATGGCTCGACGTTTCCAACGCGTTTCCAACGGCCGCGCTCACGCATCTCGTAAGCGATCTCGTTGGCATAGCGCCGGTCGGTGGTGTTCAGGTTGATGTTGTAGGCGATCAGGAACTCGCGGGCGCCAACGGCTGTTGCCCCCGATTTCCGGTTGAACACTGCGGGGCCGAAGTCCGGTTTCCATTCCGGTTTCGCCAGTTTGGCCGCCAGTCCCTCGTACTCCCCGGAACGCACGTCGGCCAGGTTCCGCCGCTGTGGAGTGCTTGCCGCGTTTTCATAGAGATAGACGGGGATTCCCAATTCCTTACCGATGCGCTCTCCCACCTGGCGTGCGATTTCCGCACACTCCTCCATGGTTGCGTTGGCCACCGGCACGAAGGGGCACACGTCCGTTGCGCCGAAGCGGGCGTGCTCGCCCTTGTGGTTCGACATGTCGATCAACTCAGCTGCTTTTTGGACAGCGCGGAAAGCGGCCTCTTTCACCGGTTCCGGTTCACCAATAAAGGTAACCACGGTCCGGTTGGTGCTCTCCCCGGGGTCCACGTCCAGCAACTGAACACCCCGTACGCTTTCAATCACATCGGTGATTTGCCGAATCACATCCTGATCACGACCTTCGGAAAAGTTGGGAACGCATTCGATGATTTTGTTCATGTCACGACTATAAAAGAAGTGGACTGTCATGGTAATGGAATTCGTATCAACAGGTAATCACACTATTCGTAGTAAAGTATATGTAATGTCAATTATTTGAATTCAAAGCGATGGCAATAAAGTTGAGTAGCCTGGCCCGGCATGTCATTTTGTTTGGGCTGTATGGGATCTTGGGGGCAGCACTGACCCTGGTCGTCATTTTCGTGCTGTATCTGAACAGCCGTCCCGATCTCAGTGTCTGGCACCTGGCGGACCTGGATGAAGAGTTCACCGCAGACTCCAATGTCAAGACCTTCGAAGAGTACCTGGCGCTTGAGGACCGCTTGTTCAGGCAGTTGAACGAAGAGGTTTACGCCAGGATCGCCAATACCGACAGGACCCCGTTCAATCGCTATAACAGCGGCAGCCTGTCTGACCCTGAACAGCAAACCCAGAACTGGAACCGAAGCTACGAGTTGGCGGTTGACAAGCCGAGAGCGGGCGTCCTGATGATTCACGGAATGTCCGATTCGCCCTACAGCCTGAGGGCGCTGGCCCAAAGCCTGAACCGTGCCGGGGCTTATGTTGTCGGGCTGAGGGTTCCAGGCCACGGTACAGCGCCTTCCGGTCTGACCACGGTGACCAGGGAGGACATGACAACGGCAGTGCAAATTGCCTTTCGGTATGTGGCGGCCAGGGCGAATGGTCAACCCGTGCACATCGTGGGTTACTCAAACGGAGGGGCGCTGGCAACCAACTATGTACTGGAGGCCATTACGGACGGAGCACTGCCGAAAGTTGACAGCATCGCCCTCATTTCGCCCGAAATAGGGCTGACCAAGGTGGCCGTTCTCGCGAAGTGGCAGGAGAGGCTGGGACACCTGACCGGGCTGGAAAAGCTCCAGTGGAACGGGCTTCTGCCCGAGTATGATCCCTACAAATACGGATCATTTGCGATCAATGCCGGAAACGTCGCTTACCAGATGACCCTGCTGATACAGAAACGCCTGGACGAGTTGCAGAAAAGCGGAAAATTGATCGACACTCCACCGATCCTGGCCTTTTCGTCTATCGTGGATGCAACGGTTTTTGCGCCAGCCCTGATCGAGGGACTATTTGATCGCCTGTTGCCCGGGCAGCACGAACTGGTTCTGTTTGACATCAACCGGCGAATTGAAATCGGACAGATGCTGAAGTGGAATCCCTCTACCATGGTAGGAGCCTTGCAGCAAAATACGGGCAAAACGTTTGCCCTGACCCTGTTGACCAACCGGTCCGCGAGCAGTGCGGAAACCATGATATCGACGCTTGGCGAGGGCGGGACCACGGCCGTCAACACGAACCTGGATTTGAGCTGGCCGGACGCCGTCTACTCACTCTCGCACGTGGCATTGCCGTTTTCGATCGACGATCCCCTTTATGGCCTGAACTACAAGCCGGACGGCAAAGGACTGCACCTGGGCGCGATCGCCTTCAGAGGCGAGCGGGGCGTGTTGCTGGTTCCCGCTTCCGAGATGCTCCGTTTGCGATCGAATCCCTTTTATCCGTTTCTCGAGGAAAAAGTACTGAAATTCTTTGACCTGGCCGGTTCCGCGGATCAGGCAGAGTGAGCCTTTTGATGTAAATCATCAGCTACAGGCACTACAGGGGCTAAGATGTTGCAGCTTTCCCGATAGGGTACGGAATATGGATACTGTTACTGAGCTTAGCCCCAGAGAATATTACCGTTTGCCATGGACACTCACGGATAACGCCATTTCCTGGCTCGAAGTCACCGATGACTGCAACCTGGAATGCGAAGGTTGTTACCGGCCGCACAAGAAAAACCACAAGTCCCTGTCGCAGATTGCAGAAGAACTGGCTGTGTTCAAACGGCAAAGAAAAAGTGACTGCATGAGCATCGCCGGCGGTGATCCGCTGGTGCATCCACAGATCATCGAAATCGTCAGGATGGTTCGGGAAGGAGGGTGGAAACCCATCATCAACACCAATGGGCTGGCCCTGGGCAGAAAACTTTTGCACAAGCTGAAGGAGGCCGGCGCTTACGGCTTCACGTTCCACATTGACACCACCCAGGTTCGGGCCGATTCAAAGGCTGAAACTGAAAAAGGCCACAATGCGTTACGCCAGAAGTTTGCCGAAATGCTGGCCAAGGAGGGCGGTTTATCGTGCTCTTTCAACCAGACGGTCAGTATCGACACGCTGGACCAGGTCAAGGACAGCATGGAGTGGGCCCAACAGCACCCGGATATCGTCCACACCATGGTGTTTATCCTGTTCAGGACACCGGAATTGACCGGTGAATTTGAATTTCACGCCAATGGCAAGCCGGTCGACCTTGGCGCCACCTATGAAAAACCCGACTGGGGCGGCGCTGAGCAGTTGAAAGCAAAGCACGTGGTTGCCAAGATTCACGAACTGGACCCGGATTATCAACCCTGTGCCTATTTGAGCGGTGATCAAGACCCTGACGCCACCAAGTGGCTGTTGGCCGCCCGCCTTGCCAGCAAGAAACAGGGCTTCGGTTACGTGGGTCCTAAAGCCATGGAAGCCGCCCAGGCCGGACACCATTTCATCAAGGGTACCTGGATGAGTTATGCACCCCCACGGAGCACCCGCATGGGCCGGACCACCATGTCACTGTTGTCACTGGTGGACCGCGGGGCCCGGTCGATCGGAAAGCGTTACCTGTCGAGCGTGTTGAGGAACCCGTCCTCCCTTTTCGATAAGGTTTACATGCAGGCCTTTATGATCATCCAGCCCATCGACATCCTGCCGGATGGGCGCGCCAGCATGTGCGACGGGTGTCCCGACATGACCGTGCACGAAGGACAATTGCGCTGGAGTTGCCGCCTGGAAGAAATCAAGGATTACGGGTGCTTCCTGCAGGCCTGCCCCAGGGGCACGAGTACCAGCGTTCACTAATCTCGATCAAACCAGAAGCCGAGGTCGCGACCGATCAGTCCGGACAGGTGTTCCACATCCTGTCGCAGTGTCGCGCGCAGCGAGTCAGCCATTTGCGGCTTGAGTGGCGCTGGTCGCATGGGCTTCTTGTTCAGATTGGTTATCTTTTTTATCAGGCTCGGGCGTTTTGAGCCGTCTTCGTTGTATTTTCTGCTGCGCCGCTGCAAAGTATCGATAGTTTTACTCCCGCTCGTGGCCGGCGTAAACAGCAGTCTTTGCAGCCAGCGGAAGCGGTACATCTGGCTCGCATAGCGCCTTTCGAACTCCGTTTGTCCATCGTAATCTACACCGAGAAACTCCAGCGTTTTTTGATAAACACTCAACGGATCGGCCTTTAAGTCATCAAATACAATCACGTGTGACCGTTCACGCCCTGCAACATTGAACAGGCGCTCAACCTGCACGCCAAATTTCGCGGCTTCGCTGTAAAGCAACAGGCGGGGCTCAATGCAGGTTTTCGGCAGGTTTTCCCCCCGCGCTCTGGAAGCTTCAAGCTCCCATGCTTTTTCAAAATCAGGCTCATCTTCCTGCAGCAGGAACTGCATCCGAAGGTGGTAAGACGGCAGCATGGACAATGGGTTGCGCACCAGCACGATGAATCGTGATTCGGGGTAGAGTTGATGAACCCGCTCCACGGCTCCCGGCAGGTATATGTAGGAAACCGATCCCTCGCCTGTTGCGCGGTGCGATGCCTGCTGGTGACTAAAACAACGTTCCAGATAATCCTGTTGCAGTTCATCCGGTGACGGCAAATGGTCGATCCGCGAGAAATAATGAGGTTCCTTGGGCCTGGAAAAGCAAATCTGCGGGTTGCGTGCCAGGTACCGGCAAAGCGACGTCGTTCCGCAGCGCGGGGCGCCAATAACGAAAAAATCGGGGAAGCGAATCGGCTTTTGCATCGTGTGCGTATCATAACATTGGAGAGACGCTCAATTCCCGCATAACAACGGGAAAACCGGAGCCGGGGATTGGGGTAAAATCAGCGCATGAGCGATATCCTGGTGTCCGGACTTACGATCATCCGAAATGGGGTTCGGCTGAATTATCCGTTCCTCGAGGCGATTCGTTCGGCCCTGGAAATTTGTGACGAATATATCGTGGTCGCTGGCGACAGCGATGATGAGACTCTGGATTACCTTGCCGGCTTGAACGATGGCCGGATCCGGGTCATTCACACCGAGTGGTCACCCCTGGTAAAGCCGCGAAAATGCCTGCTGGCCCAGCAAACCAACATTGGTCTCGGTTTTTGCCGCGGTCGCTGGTGCCTGTATCTGCAGGGCAACGAAATCCTGCATGAAAAGGACCTGCCGCACCTGCGTAGCCTGATGGAAGTCCATGCTGAAAACGAGTCGGTCGAGGCCATGCTGGTTGAGCGGCTCACCTTCTGGTCGGACTACGATCATTTCGTGGCAGCATACCCGCGGCGGTTCAAATATACGGCGCGCATCATTCGCCCCAATATTGGGACGTATTCCATACGAGACGGCATGAGTTTTGCCGTTTTTGATGGCTTTTCTACCCGCGGCCGCTACCCGAATTCGATTGATACGGGGGTTGATCTGTACCGCTATGACTATGTCCACTCGGTGGAACAACAGGCCCGCAAGTTCAGCGACGCCGTACACCGCACCGGCACTGCGGTGCAGGCGGACGAAAATTATTTCTACCAGCACTATCCGCGCCAGTTTCTCGCCCGCTTCGAGGGCACCCATCCGGCCGTGATGGCCGGGCGCATGGAGTCCAGGGCTGAAGAGAACAGGCTGGAGCTGGCGCGCTGCCGGCAAAAACTCAGCCTGGGTGAACGCAAACGCTTGTTGGAAAGCTATCTATACAGCCGTTTTGGCCTGCCCAGGCTGAGCCGCAACCGTTTCAAACTGGCGGGATCACTGGCCGGGAAAGAGCGTCCCGAACTCGGCGCCTTCAGTGGTACACTCAAATCCTGATCCAGGACGATAAACGCAGGTGAACATGACCCCGGTAAACCCTGACGATTCCCTGCAGCAGCGGGGTGAAAGACTGTATAAAGTCACGACCCAGATTGGTTGCGGTATCAAGCGCTTTGAAAAGACCGGCCGGGCCCAGCTTGAATCACTGGTCCGGCACGGGCTCAACCCCTGGGACAAGCTGCTGGACATCGGTTGCGGTGCGCTCTGTGGAGGATACTGGATGATCAATTTCCTGCGTCCCGGCTGTTATCACGGTGTCGAGCCCAACACCTTCATGTTTAACGCCGGTGTCGAACACCTGGTCGAAGCGGGTTTGTTCGAAGAGAAAAAACCCAGGTTTCTGCACAACGACCAATATGACTTTTCCGGTTTCGGCGAAACGTTTGATTACTTTCACGCCCATTCGATCTGGACGCATGCACCCAAGAAAGATATTGAAAAGATGCTGGACGGCTTCGTCGCATTCACCCGCCCCGGCGCCCGGTTCCTGACTTCATTCAAGTCCCCCCACCTGTTTCGACCCGACTACAAGGGTGATCGTTGGGTCGGCCGTTCGCACGAATCGGACCAGGCGGGAATTTGCCGGCACAGCTACAAATGGATCCAGCAAGCCTGTGCAAGCCGCGGGCTGACGGTCGAGTTGCTGAAGGGTGAAAAGATCCACAAGCAGAAATGGATTTTGATCCATAGATAGGGCCGGATGATCTGCCGCGAATTCAACTGCCTTTTTGTCCACGTCCCGAAAACTGCGGGGCAGAGCATCGAACAGTTTTTCATGGACCTGCTAAGGCTGGACTGGGACCAGGACCGCGAAACCCTTCTGCTGCAGGGTAATGATGACCCTGAAAAGGGGACTGAAAAACTCGCACACCTGTCTGCATCGGAGTACGTGGAGTGCGGATATATATCCCGGGAGGATTTCACGGGCTTTTTCAAATTCAGTTTTGTTCGTAATCCCTGGGCCAGGATTCTTTCTGAATACCGTTACAGGAATTATTTTCAGCATCGCAGTTTTCGTGATTTTGTGCTGAACAAGTTGCCCGGGCCGGGTTGGGACGACAAGTATCGGCACGTCATGCCCCAATATGACATGCTGCATGACAGCCAGGGCAATCTCCTGGTCGATTTCGTCGGCCGGTTCGAAACCCTCCAACAGGATTTTGCTCACGTTTGTCAACGGCTGGGAATTGCAGACTCTACTTTGCCGC
>JAHEFT010000119.1 GCA_024640025.1 Chromatiales bacterium | reverse complement strand
TTGATCAGGTCGATAGCCGCTGCAAAATCCCCCGCCGGTTCCCGGTCCAGCCCCGTTCCCAGCAGGGCGTCGAAAACCAGGTCACAATCATCCAGGCTCGCAACCGGCCAGCTTTGCACAGCGCCGCCGGCCTCGCGCCATCGTTGCGCGGCGGTCGCTGCATCACCGGTCAATCCGGCCGGCTCTTTCAGCGCACAAACCGCTGCGTCCAGGCCAGCCTCCCGCGCCAGCCTGGCGACAATGTAACCATCACCGCCGTTATTTCCACCGCCGCAGAACACAAGGCACTTGCCGGCATGTGGAAACGCTTCAAGCGCGGCTTCGAACGTCTTGCGCCCTGCCCTTTCCATCAGGTCAATGCCCGGAATTGCATGGCCGTCAATCGCGCTCCGGTCGAGTCGCCGGACCTGCTCTGCGGTGTATAATCTGCCTGCCTTGTCAACCATGATCCAATTATAGCGGTGAAGAACAAACCCGGTATACCGTCCTCTGCGGCGCCCGGTGACGGCGCGGCTGATTCTTTCGCAGACGACAGGTTGCCGGAGCTCGCCACACGGATCAAACACTGGGGGAAAGAACTGGGGTTTCAGCAGACAGGCATTACTGACACCGACCTGGAAAGCCACGGGAAACTGCTCAATCGATGGCTGAAAAAGGGTTTTCACGGTTCGATGGACTACATGGAGCGCCATGGCTCCCGGCGCAGCCGGCCGGCCGAACTGGTGCCCGGAACCGTACGCGTCATCTCCGTGCGCATGAATTACATGACCGCCTCAGCCAGGCCGGCAAGCGAACTTTTGGAAGATCCGGAAAGTGCGTTGGTTTCACGCTATGCGCTGGGACGCGACTATCACAAGGTGCTGCGTCGGCGCCTGCAGAAACTCGCCGGCCGCATCGAAGCGGAAATCGGTCCCTTCGGTTACCGGGCATTCGTTGATTCGGCGCCTGTGCTGGAAAAGGCCCTGGCCGAGAAAGCCGGACTCGGATGGATCGGCAAGCACAGCAACCTCCTGAATCTGCGGGCCGGAAGCTGGTTTTTCCTCGGAGAAATCTATACCGACCTGCCCCTGCCCATCGACGAGCCTGCCGAGAATCACTGCGGCGATTGCGTTCGCTGCCTGGCAGCCTGCCCCACCGGGGCCATCATCGGCCCCTACCAGGTAGACGCCCGGAAATGCATTTCCTATCTCACCATTGAGTTGAAAGGAGCGATACCCGAGGAATTAAGGCCGCTGATGGGAAACCGCATCTTCGGCTGTGACGATTGCCAGCTGGTCTGCCCCTGGAACCGCTTCGCACGGAACACGGAAGAACCCGACTTTTTACCGCGCCACGGACTCGATGCAGAATCACTGGTGAGGCTGTTCGGCTGGTCCGAGGACGAATTTCTGAAGCGCACCGAAGGCAGCGCCATCCGCCGCACCGGCTACACCGGCTGGCTGCGTAACATCGCCGTTGCCCTGGGCAACGTGGACCTGGCCCGGTCGGACCGCCCGGATGCCGTGATCGATGCGCTCAGGCAACGCAGCGACCACCCGTCGGACCTGGTTCGTGAGCATGTTGAATGGGCGCTCAGCCGCCATTCAGGAGCAGATGGGAGGTTCTAAACACCCCACCGCCTGTGATATTCTGGGCATCTAATATGCAGACCACCAAACGGGCACTGGTGGCGTCTCAAATCACATAATAAGGAGCGCTTGATGTCCATTCTTGCACTGTTGAATGAAATGCGTACCCATGGCGGGCCTGCTCTCACCACCGGACTGGCGGATGATGTTCTTGCGCGTTTTGCCGCGCGGGACGAGCGGCTTTCAGCGGCTGTAACTGAAGCGCACGCAGCATTTCGCCAATTGCTCGACACAGAACCGGCATTGCTTTCCATGGACGAGCAAAGCCAACTCAGGGAAATCCAGGACGGTTTTGTCAATTTCTACGCGCATGATGCGATCAATCCCTATGTCTCCCTGGCCGGAAACGGTCCCTGGATCGTGTCCCTGAAGGGCGCTGTGCTTTATGACACCGGCGGTTACGGCATGCTGGGTTTTGGACATTCCCCGGAAAAAGTCCTGGAAGCCATGAACCAGCGGCATGTCATGGCCAATATCATGACACCCAACCTGAGTCAGAAATACCTGGTTGAACTGCTGCGCCGGGAAATCGGGCACACGCGCGGCGCCTGCCCGTTCAATCATTTTCTGTGTGTAAACAGCGGGTCGGAATCCGTCAGCGTCGCGGCGCGGCTGGCCGACATCAACGCCAAGCTGATGACAGACCCCGGAGGGCGTTACGCCAACAAGAGCCGCCGTCTCCTGAGCCTGAGAGGCAGTTTTCACGGGCGCACCCACAGGCCGGCACAGTTTTCTGACTCGACGCGAAAAAATTATTGCAAGCACCTGGCCAGCTTCCGCGATCACGATGACCTGATCACGGTGGAACCCAACGACATCGAGCAACTGAAACAGGTGTTTCGCTGGGCTGAGAACAACAATGTCTTTCTCGAAGCGTTTTTCTTCGAGCCCGTCATGGGCGAAGGAAACCCGGGCCTGGATATCACCCCCGAATTCTATGCAGAGGCCCGGCGCCTGACCAAAGAACACGGTTCACTGATGCTGGTCGATTCGATCCAGGCCGGTCTGCGCGCGCACGGAGTCCTCTCGGTCATCGATTATCCCGGTTTCGAAGGGCTGGAAGCGCCGGACATGGAAACTTACTCGAAGGCGCTTAACGCAGGCCAGTATCCTCTATCGGTGCTCGCGATGAACGCACATACCGCCGGTCTTTACCAGGCGGGCGTGTACGGAAACACGATGACCTCCAACCCGAGGGCCCTGGATGTCGCTTGCGCCGTACTCAATGGAATCACACCCGAACTGCGCCAGAATATCGTGGAGCGGGGTGACGAACTGGTGGACAAGCTGCGGGCTCTGCAGGACGAACTCGACGGGCGAATCACCGGAGTCCAGGGCACCGGATTATTGTTCAGTGTCGAACTCGACGCGGCCCGCTACAAGAGCTACGGGGCGGATTCCACCGAGGAATTCATGCGGTTCCACGGCCTGAACGTCATTCATGGCGGAAAAAACTCGCTGCGCTTCACGCCGAACTTTGATCTCAGCAGCGAGGAGGCCGACCTGATTGTTGACGCCACCCGGCAAGCCTTGTTGTACGGTCCGGTCAGAGCCACTTCGGAAGAAGCCGCTGCGGCCTGAAACAAGGAGTTTCAGGGAACAATCAGAACCTGCATCAACTGGATGGAGAACCAGCACGCGGCGAAAATCGCGCCACAGCCGATGGTGTTTCCAAGCACGCTTGCGCCGAATCTCAGATGACTCCAGCGGTGAACGAGTGGTTTCGCAGGCTGGACAACGGCAGGTGGCGGCGAGATTTGCGTTGCCTGCGAAGCGTTCGCGGGCGCCAGAAACATCATCAAACTTTCAAACATGGCTGGTTCTCCTTCCAGTGACAGGTACAGGAGAACACGGGGCGTTCTCAAATCATGAGAAGCCGGTTTTCAGGCGTAAATTTCGGAAGTTTTTTGAGCCTCGGCGGCGACCGCGTCACGCAGGAAGTCCGGCGCCAGCACTTCGACGTCGGCGCCGTAACGCAGCACATCCATGATCAGTTCCCGCGAGTTGCTGAAGGGTACTTTGAGCAGCCAGGAGCCGTCGGATTCAAATGCACCCTGCTGGTCGGGGTGCCAACTTTCTTCTGAAATCCAGCGCGCCATTTCCGGTGTGAAGCGCAGTTCCGCCAGGTATTCGGCGGGGCCGGAAAAAATGCCGTAGGACTGGTCGAAATGGGCCGACAGGACGGAAGGACTTACCTCGCTGGCTGCTTCATCCACCAGGCGCTGCTCGCGAATCCGTTCCAGCGCAAAACTGCGCAGCCCTTCCGCCTGGTGGCACCAGGCGTCGAGATACCAGGAGTTCCGGTACTGGGTCAGGCGCTGGGGCGAAATGACGCGTTCGCTTTCCTCGTCCTTGCGCCGGCCGTGATAACGGATATTAAGCCGCTGCCGGCGAATCAGCGCGCCCAGTACGTCCTGGAACATGCGCGCCGGCACCGCCCTGCCCGCCACGTGCTGGATGTGAATCCGGGATTCACCGCTTTCAGGCTCCACTCCCTTCTTTTGCAGCAGGGACGTGATCCGGCCCTGCAGTGATTCGAGTTCACCCTCGAGCAGGCCGGGCTGCACGTTGGCCAACACCTGGCGCGCCGTGAGCAGGGCCTGCAATTCACCCGGGCTGATCCAGATGCCGGGCAGGTCAAAAGGCTGCTCGTAACTGCGGTCGTAGTAGAAACCGCGGGAATCCGGATCCTGTTCGATCGGCGCTCCAAGGAAGTCCCGCAGTTCACCGACCAGGCGGTACAGGGTCGCCTGGGAACATTCCAGCCGCTCCATCAGGTCCTGGCGGGAGATCGGCGTCCTGCGCTGGTTGAGGATGTTGTGCAGGTGATAGAGGCGTTCTACTTTTGACATCAGTTGGCGGCGCGGGCGATAACGAATGCAAGGGCGCGCTGGATCCTGGCCAGGCTGCGTTCGCGGCCAACCAGCCACAGGGTCTTGTCGATAGACGGGGAAACCGCCGTGCCGGTCAGGGCGACGCGCAGGGGCTGGGCGATTTTGCCCATGCCCAGTTCGAGTTCTTCGGCAACGGCCCGAATGGTTTCGTTCAGCATTTCCGGTTCCCAACGATCCAGTTCAGCCAGGCGGCCGCCGATGGCCGCAAGCGGGTCCGCAGTAACCGGCCGCAGGTGCTTGTGCGCCGCGCCCGGGTCATATTCATCGAACTCCCGGTAAAAAACCCGGCTCTGATCCGTCATTTCACACAAGGTCTTGACGCGGTCCGCCTGCACGCTGACCAGGTCCGCCAGCGGCGGGCCGTTTTCCGGGTCGATGCCGGCCTGTTCGAAATGCCAGGCCAGGTGCTGCGCTACTTCTGCGGGCGGCAGGCTCTTCATGTAGTGCTGGTTCAGCCAATCCAGTTTTTCGGTGTTAAAGGCCGACGCTTTGCGGTTGACGTCGCGGATATCGAACGTATCGATCATTTCCTGCAGGCTGAAAATCTCCTGGTCGCCGTGCGACCAGCCCAGTCGCACCAGGTAATTGAGCAGCGCCTGCGGCAGGTAGCCGTCGTCGCGGTATTGCATCACGCCGACCGCGCCGTGGCGCTTGCTGAGGCGTGCGCCGTCATCCCCCAGGATCATCGGCACATGGGCAAAATCCGGTAACTCCGCGCCCAGGGCCCGGTAGATATTGATCTGCCGGGGCGTGTTGTTGATGTGGTCGTCGCCGCGGATGACCAGGCTGACAGCCATGTCCACGTCATCGACCACTACCGTGAAATTATAGGTGGGTGAGCCATCCGGACGGGCAATGACCAGGTCGTCCAGTTCCGTGTTGGAAATACTGATGCGGCCGCGCACCAGGTCGTCGAACACCACGTCGCCCTCGCGCGGGTTGCGGAAACGGACGATCGGCTTTACGCCTTTCACCGGCGCGGCTCCTTCACGGCAATGCCCGTCATAACGCGGCTTCAGGCCCGCTTTCATCTGCTCCTCGCGCAACGC
>JAHEFT010000118.1 GCA_024640025.1 Chromatiales bacterium | reverse complement strand
AATGGGCCGTTTTCGGAGAAGTGACCTGGCATATCACCGAGCGGTGGGACGCAACAGTCGGCGCACGCTGGTTCGACCGCAAGATGAAAAAGACCTACGTGCTGGAACTGCCCCGCTATAATCCGACCATCGAAGGCCCATCGTACCCGAGCAGCTCCGAAAATGACTGGGTGCCCAAGGCCAGCCTGGCCTTCAACTGGACGGACAGCAACATGGTGTATGCCCTGTACTCGGAAGGCTTCCGACCTGGCGGCACCAACCGCGGCCGCGGCGATCCTTACTTCCCCCTCCAGTATGATTCGGACAAGCTTAAAAATTTCGAAATCGGCACCAAGAATACCCTGGCCAACGGCAGGGTTCGCCTGAATGCCACCTACTTCGATATGAAGTGGGAAGATTACCAACTGGAGGTGGTAGACCTCAGCAACATTCCCTGTGACGAGCCCAATGCCCAGCCAGAGCCCGGATGCGGCCAACCCTGGCAAAAAGTCGTGGCAAACGTAGGCAACGCTTCTTCCAGCGGTTTTGAAGTCCAGGTGGACTGGGCGGCAAGCGAGGGCTTGACGATCGGCGCCAACGCGACCTGGTTGGACGCGAAGATGGATGAAGACGTTGAAATCAGCGTGCTGGTTCCAAAGGGATCAAGGCTGCCCCTGTCTCCCAAGTTCAAGGGCTCGGCTTATGCCCAGTACGACTGGAATACCGACTGGTTCGGCGGCAGCAACGCCTGGCTGCGCCTGCAATGGAGTTATACGGGCGATATGTACAACCAGATTGAGCCGCTTACCCTGGACGATGGACCGGCGCCCCAGATCCTGCAGCCGTCCTACAACATTGGTGATCTCCGGTTCGGCCTAGACCACGGCAGCTGGAACCTGCAGCTGTACATCAATAACATCACGGACGAGCGGGCGGTTCTGTTCGCCAACCCATATGAGTTCGATTACTTTTGGGACCGCTCCCGCGTGACGGTCAACCGCCCGCGCCAGTTCGGCATTCGCTGGACGCAGCATTTCGGCGGTTAGGATTTGCCGGGAAAACCAGAAAACGGGGCCGACAGGCCCCGTTTTTCATTGCAGGCCGGGAATTTCAGCCCAGGAGGCTCGGCCCGGTACTAGGATTCCAGCCACCAAAGTGGCAAGATTCAAACTGAAAGTTCCAGACCGTTAACGCAGGAAGCGAATCCATGATCCTGATGATCGATAACTACGACTCCTTCACCTACAACCTGGTGCAATACCTGGGGGAGTTGGGGGCGGAAGTGGAAACCGTGCGCAATGACGCGATAACGGTCGAAGAAATCTTCCAAATGAAACCCGAAGGAATTGTGCTTTCGCCCGGGCCCTGTACGCCGGACGAGGCCGGCATCTGCCTGGATGTGGTCAGCCAACTGGGTTCCAGGATTCCGATCCTTGGCGTCTGCCTGGGTCACCAGTGCATCGGCCAGGCTTTCGGCGCAAAAGTGGTCAGGGCGGAACGGATCATGCACGGCAAGACGTCGATGATTTACCATCGCAGCCAGGGTGTGTTCAAAAACCTGCCGCAGCCTTTCGAGGCCACGCGTTACCACTCACTGACCCTGCAGCAGGATTCCATTCCGGAGAGTCTTTCCGTGATGGCCTGGTGCGAATACCAGGGCGGGCATGAAATCATGGCCGTGAAACACAACGTTTATGACATTCAGGGCGTCCAGTTCCACCCCGAATCGATCCTGACCAAAAGCGGTCACGACCTGCTGAGGAACTTCCTGCAATCCATCAGCATGCTGTATTGACGGGGCGAATTGATGGATATCAAACAAGCATTAGCGCGGCTGGTTGAGCGGCAAAATCTCTCGCTGGAAGAGATGCAAGCCGTCATGGGCCAGATCATGAGCGGTACAGCGACCAACGCACAGATCGGCGCATTCCTGATGGGCCTGCGTCTGAAAGGTGAAACCCTGGATGAGATCACCGGCGCCGTGATGGTGATGCGGGAACTGGCCAGTGGGGTTGAAGTCTCCGGCGAACACCTGGTGGATATTGTCGGCACCGGGGGCGATGGCGCCAACCTGTTCAACGTCTCTACCGCCGCTGCTTTCGTGGTGGCCGCCGGCGGGGGCAGGGTTGCCAAGCACGGAAACCGTTCTGTTTCATCGAGCTCCGGCAGTGCCGATTTGCTGGAAACGGCCGGCGTGGCACTTGGGATATCACCGCAACAGGTGGCCGAATGCGTGGACAAAGTGGGTGTGGGGTTCATGTTTGCTCCCGCGCACCACAGTGCGATGCGGCACGCCATCGGCCCACGCCGGGAAATGGGTGTGCGGACCATTTTCAATGTGCTCGGTCCCATGACCAACCCGGCGGGTGTCAAACGTTTGCTGGTCGGCGTTTACGATTCGGCGCTGTGCCGGCCGGTAGCCGAAGTGCTCAATCGCCTGGGCGCCGAGCACGTGATGGTCGTGCATTCCGACGACGGCCTGGATGAAATCAGCGCTGCAGCGTCCACTCATGTTGCGGAAGCAAAAGCCGGTTCTGTGAGCGAATACGACATCAGCCCGGAAGACCTGGGCCTGGAGCGGACCTCTCTTGAAGGCCTGGAAGTCGCCAATGCCGACGAATCCCTGGCGCTGGTCCGAATGGCCCTGTCCGGGGCGCCCGGCGAGAAAGCGGAACGTGCCCGCCGGGTTGTTGCGCTCAACGCCGGGGCCGCACTTTACGTGGCCGGGCTTCAGGAAAGCCTGCTGAAAGGTGTGAAGGCTGCGGGACAGCTGCTTGAATCCGGGACGCCCTGGGCCAGGGTCGAAGCCCTGGTTGATCATACCGCGGGGCTCTGAATCATCTACATGGCTGAACTACCTTCCATTCTGAAGCGTATCATCGAGACCAAGCTGGAAGAGGTCGCTTTTCGAAGCCGCGCCCGCGACCAGGCCACGATCTCGGCCGCAGCGGCCGATCAACCGCCGGCGCGTGGTTTCGAAAACCGCGTCACCCGAATGGCGCAGGCTGGCTGCGCTGTAATCGCCGAGGTCAAGAAAGCATCACCCAGCGCCGGTGTGATTCGCGCTGACTTCAGGCCTGCGGACATCGCATCGAGTTACGAACAGTCCGGGGCTGCCTGCTTGTCGGTGCTGACCGACCGGCAGTATTTCCAGGGCTCTGAGGAATTCCTGGTGGAAGCCCGGCGGGCCTGTTCACTTCCGGTGCTGCGCAAGGATTTCATGGTTCACCCCTGGCAAATCTATGAATCGCGCGCTATCGGAGCCGATTGCATCCTGTTGATCGCCGCGGTATTGGAGCGGGATCAGTTGCAGGAACTGGACGGCCTGGCGCGGGATATTGGGCTCGACGTACTGGTCGAAGTTCATGATGAGCATGAACTTGAAGACGCCCTGACCACGAATGCCGCCCTGGTGGGCGTCAACAACCGCGATCTGCATACCTTTACCACCGACCTGTCGGTCTCTGAGCGCCTGCGGCCGCTGGTTCCGAAACAGCGTACGCTGGTCACCGAAAGCGGCATCCATACTCCGGAGGATGTGAACCGCATGAGAAGGTCAGGGATCAACGCCTTCCTGGTCGGTGAGGCCTTCATGCGTTCGAAGGATCCGGGCGAAGCATTGACGAAGCTGTTCTTCCAGGAACCCTCAATATGACCACACTACGAAGAAGTCCGGCCGCCGTTTTGCTGATGTTCCTCATGCTCGCAGCCAACAGTTTGCTGGCCGCCGGGCTGCCGGCTGAAACGCGTTGGGCCGACCCCTCCCGCGTTCAATTGAACATCGAGTTTCCGGGCGATGGTTACCACGCGAGTTGGGAGCTGTTTCGCTGCGCCTGCGGTGACCTGCTGGTGCACGCGGAGCTTGCTGTACCCGGCGAAGTGGAAACCGGTGAATTGTTACTGGTCAAGGGCAGGGCGGTTCTGACCAAGGGCTTTGGCGACTACAAGGAAGAAGCCGCGGCGTCGCTGGATGCTGCTGCACTGATGATGCAGTTGGCCTTGCGCTTGCTGGAGCGTTCGGAACCCGGCGGCCCGGCAAAAATCACGGCGCCGGCAGAGATTAACGTGGAGGATGCTATCAACCACATTTACCTGGACACCGGGTACGCCGAGGGTGGATTCCAGGCTCCGTGGTCAATTGAAGGCACAATTTCAGCCAGCAGTGACACGGCCCGTAAATTTGATTTGCGTTTCACCTTTTCGGCGGGCGCCCCGGGCGCCGTCCAGCAGGCCAGTATGCGTCTTTCAGGCACGGCTGAATTTGCAGCGACGGACTTTCCCGTGCCGGCATCGAGCGTCATAGAAGAATGGGATTTGAGTTGGCGTGACGAAAACGACGCGATTCCGGTGACGGCGGAAACCCTCGGTGAACTCAGGACTCAGCTCGGGTTGGACTAAATCCGGTACGCCAGCGATTTCATGATGTTGGCGGTGAATGTCATCGCCCGGCGGATCGGCGGCGGGAGTTCACGTGCGCCTGCTTCTTCCGCCATTTCGGCGTGCCTGGCCTCGTCCGTTTTCATCTGGTCGAGAATGGCCTGGCTGCGGACGTCGCCCTCGGGTAGCCTCTCGATGTGGTCTTCCAGATGCGCCTCTACCTGGTTCTCGGTTTCCCTGACGAAACCCAGGCTCCAGTCATCGCCGGCGATACCCGCGATGGCCCCGATCGCGAAGGAGCCCGCGTACCAGAACGGGTTGAGCAGGCTGGGCTGGCTGTCCAGCTCTTTCAGGCGGTCCTCGCACCAGGAAAGATGGTCGATTTCCTCTTCCGCGGCCAGTCGCATGGCCTCCCTGGTCTCGTCATGATGCGCCGTCGCGGCCTGGCCGGCGTACAGGGCCTGCGCGCAGATTTCCCCGGTGTGGTTGATGCGCATCAGTCCGGCCACGTGGCGCCGGTCCTTTTCATCCAGTTCTGCCGGAGCGAGGTCTCCTGCGGGGTTTTGCCGGAACGGCGCCGGCGCTTCACCGGTGGTGATCCGCAGCGCGTCATCGATGGAGGTGATCAGGCGGTCAATTTTCGAGTAATTTCTGTCCATCCGTTCAGATTACTATTTTATTATTCCGGAAAATAGTACCCTGATCCCGTTTTGAGCTATTACACACGACATGTCTTTTTCTGCGTCAACGACCGGGGCCCCGATTCGGACCGGCCGTGCTGCAAACAGTGCGGCTCTGTGCAAATGCGGGAATATGCAAAGAAACGGGTGAAGGCGCTGGGTCTGGCCGGTAAGGGTAAAATTCGCATCAACCAGGCTGGCTGTCTGGACCGCTGCGAGGAAGGTCCTGTGTGTGTCGTTTACCCGGAAGGCACCTGGTATACCTATGTCGATGAATTCGACATCGACGAGATCATCGATTCACACCTGGTCAACAGCAAACCGGTAGACCGCCTCAAAATCTAGGCTGCGAAACCCGCCCTTTCCTGCAGGACCCGGCTTTGCCGGCTCTGGCAGTGGGCTTTATTCAGATCAAAAGGTTGCTTCCAGCGAAAGAAGCCAGTAAAATTCTCGCTCTTCACCTGCGGACTTTTGGGACGCAGGTTTTTCGTGAGAGAATGATATGAAAACGTACGTAGCAAAGCCGCATACCGTCCAGCGCGACTGGTGCC
>JAHEFT010000117.1 GCA_024640025.1 Chromatiales bacterium | reverse complement strand
CGTATTCGTCGTTCCACGCGGAGTCGGCCTGTTCCCAGCGATGCCAGCCACAACCGGCCTTCAGGCATCCCTGGACGAGTCCCTTCAGCGGCACTTCGTATGCGTATATCGGCGAACCGCAATCCGGACACGTCTCACCTTCGGCCATCAGCGAGGCGGAGCAATCCGGGCACATCAGTTGGACTTCCTCATCGAAATCGGGCATGCCGTTCAACTCGTGTTGGGTGGAGCCGTACATCGGGTTGAGATGGATGAGGCCGGTCTGGTCTTTCTTCTTGTAGCGCATGCTGATGGCGGGTTTTCCGTCGATCTGGATTTTCCGGTCGACGAGGTCGTGACGCTTGCGGCACAGCGCACGCTTGATCTGCAGGGTTCCCGTGGGGCTGAGGCTTATTGCCCTGCTCGAGATATTGATGGTGCCGCCGCCTTCCCCGATGGCGTCCGATGCATTCACCATGAGGTTGATAAAAACCTGCTGAATCTGGTTGGCGTCCACTGTCACATTGGGCAGTTTGTCGTCCAGGTCCATGACCAGTTCCACCTGCCCCATGGAGAGCTGGTTTTCGACCACGGTCGCGGCACGGTGGATGATCTGGTTGATATCCGCCTTGCGTTTCTTGGGAACGGTCTGGCGGGCAAAATCCAGCAGGCTCTTGACGATTTCGCGGCAGCGGATGGTTTCGGACACGATGACCTGCAGGTCGTCACGCATCTCGGCCTGGCCCTGCGAACGTTTCAACAGGTAGCTGCTGTTGGTGAGAACGGCCGTCAGCGGATTGTTGATTTCGTGCGCCACACCGGCGGCCAGTCTTCCAAGGGAGGCGAGTTTATCCGACTGGAACAGCTGCAGACGCGCGTCCGCCAGGTTGTCGGTCATGGTGTTGAAGGACTTGGCCAGCATGCCCAGCTCATCCTCTCTCTTGACCTCGACCCGGTAGCCGAGATTTCCGCCGGCCACCTCTCTCGTGGCCTTGAGGAGATCCTGGACCGGACGGTCGATCCACCATCGGACCAGGAAGCCGATGATCGCGCTCAGGATAATGATGGCACTGACGGCGAGAACGATGATCGCCACCTGGCTGCGGCGGATGTTCTGGTCGACTTTGTCGAGGGGCATGGTGACATCCAGCACGCCGAGGACGGTCTGCGACTCGGGGTGCATGTGACAGGAAGCCGTCCAGCAAGTCTGCTCATTGTAAATCGGGTTGATGATGCCCAGTTGCCGCGGTGAGTCCGGATCAGTGCGGAAGATTCGCATGTGTTCCTGCTTCTTCAGGAGTTTCACGGGTTGGCCCGTCAAGTGACAGCGGAAACAGGTGGCTGCCTTTATATCGACCATCTTCCCGACCTCGGTCGAGTTCGACGAATAGATGACTTCCCCCGCCTTGTTGAACACGCGGATGCCGTTGATGGTTCCCTGCTTGCCGATGCGCCGGACGTCTTCCTGGATACGGCTTCGATCGTTGTGCAGCATGTCGTAGCCCATGTCGGCTTTGAGGTGTTCGCTGTACTGCTGCGCAGCCCGTTCCACCTCGGTGAGCAGGCTCCTGTTTTCAGACTGGATATTGAAGTAGGCAAAAATGGCGATCACGACAAGGATCGTCAACGCGACGCCGAAGGTCAGTTTCAGGCCTATTTTGCTATTCAGCATGGATCAGCCCCAAGGACGGCTACCGATGCGAGTCTTTGTGCTTTTTAGCAGGTGTCGAAAGATATCGGATCAGGTAAACGAACAGCGCCCAAAAACACAATAAAAGCAGGTACTCGAGACCTTTCGTTTCAAATATATTCACATAGGTAAATGAATCCATTTCAACTCCTTGTTCTCTCGGCCGCTGGTTGCACCGGCATGCGGGCCGCTGCAACCGCGGGATCGTGCTAATGCTTTGAGTTTAACACCGGCATGCGGGTGACAAACCAGCGGAAAACCCAGAGCTCACTAAAAATCACCATCAGCGTCACCACAATTTCCTGCCATGACGGATAATAATGAACGTCCGCGTACCAGTTAAAAGCGATTACGGATACATTGAGCCGATTCAGCACGATGCCCAGCAATGCCATTACGGCCGCGGTTTTGATGATATTCAAACTTCTGTGCTTGAAGCCAAAGGCAAACATCAATGCCGGAACCAGTACGAACCCGATCACTTCCAACAGGTACCAGTAACCCCACACGTCGTTGATCATTTCCCACTGCTTGTCATGTATGAAAAGCAGGGCTTTGAAAAAGTAATAGACGAACATGACAATCGCCGCGCCTTTTCCTAACCCGAAGATGATCTCGTCAAAAGAGTGATGGCTGTTTGGCGCTATGAGTTTTCTGAAAACTGAGTGGCTTATGGTTCCCTCGACGATGATCATGGCCAGGCCTGCATATATGCTCGAGACAAAGAACAGGATTGGAATGAAGGACGACCACCACAGCGGATGAATTTTGGGTTGGGCCATCAGGAACAGCGCGCCGAGGCCGGATTGGTGCAACATCGATAATGTAATGCCCAGGACGACGGTCACGAGCGTCAGGCTCTTGAGGAATTTGCGAGCCTTTTCCAAATGCAGCCATTCCGCGATGACCGGCGAGAATTCAAGGAATTCGGCGACCATGTAAAGCAGGAAGTGCCAGCAAATCAGGAACAGGACGGAGCTGAACCCAAAGGAGTTGCCGATGTAAGGGTTCGGGGCGTTCCACGGGCGCCCGAGGTCGATCAGCAGGGCGCCGCCATAAAAACAGTAGGCCAGGAAGCCGTTCAAAACCGTCGCGCGGACGATGGAGTGGTACTTTTCCACCTTGATCACGTAAACCACGAAGGTGATGACATAGGCGCCGCCGGCCAGGGCAACACCGGTGACGACGTCAAACCCCATCCACAGACCCCAGGGGGTATCCTGCGTCAGGTTGGTCACCGACCCCAGGCCGTAGATAAAGCGGTAAACCAGGATGACCACGCCGGTCAGAATTACCGGGATCGAGATCACATTAAACGGCGTGATCCACGGCCCGCGCGGTTTCAGCTCCTGGATAAAGAAATGAAAAAAATCACCAAACGTTCTCATCGGGGCGACGTTGCTATTCATGTTTGGTCACCTCGAATTCAGAATCGAACTCGCCCTCTATCGGCGGCTTGTTGTTACCCGTCAGGGTGTTGAGGCCGAGCAGAAAAGCCGGGACGCCGAAGAGGATCATCGGCACGGCGTAGAGGAATTCCTTCGTGTATTCCGGGTAGGGTCTCGTGCCGAGGTCCGTTCTGAACCCTATCTGCTCAAAGGGTACGGCCGACAGGTAGATGTACCCGGTTCCGCCCACTTCGTTCTCACCATAGATGTGGTGCACATAATTGTCCGGATGACTGTAAATGCGGTGCCGGGCAACCTCGAGATTCTTCAGGCGGGAACCGAACATGAGCGTATCCGTCGGACAGGCTTCAACACAGGCCGGCTTCTGTCCCTGTTCGAGGCGTTCGAAACACATGGTGCATTTCTGCAGTTTCGGATTCCATTCGCCGTATTCGAATTTTGGCATTTCAAACGGGCATGAAACCATGCAAAACCGGCAACCGATGCACTTGTTGCCCCGCCAGACGACCGGGCCGCCCTGCATCTGCTTCATGGCCTCGGTGGGGCAGGCGGTGGCGCAGGCGGCCTGGTAACAATGCATGCATTGTGTTTTGACAAATACGTCGCCCTTATCCGTCTTGTACTTGTTGACCACCGTCCATTGCTTGTCACTGGTTTTGCGGCGCGTTTCAAGCGCGCCGTCATTGACCACGTCGGGAACATAATTGTCATGAACTTCAGAACATGCGACCTCGCATGCCCGGCAGCCTATACAGCGGGTCGTATCGACCAATATGCCCACGAACTCATCTGGATCATGTTGTTCCTGGGCGCGCGCTTTATTGCATGATAAGGCGGTGCCACCAACGACCAGTGATGTTTTCAGAAAGCCTCGTCTGTCCATTATGACTCCTTAGCACTGGCGGGTTTGGCAACCCTTCCAGAGGTTTAGTGTTTTCAAGGATTACTCTGCTTTTGGTCCTTTACGTGACAGTCAGGACACCCTGTGCTGGCTTCGACGCCAGTGCCTGATCCATGGCATTTCCAGCAACTCTTGTGGGTGACGACCTTGGAACTGAGTGTTTCGTCGGTAATATTGCTCGGGTTTTCATGATGACATTCGGAGCATTTATAGTAAGTTTTGTCCGTCTTCTGCCTGGGGTCGTGGCACAGGTGGCAATTGATCCAGGAAGATTCGAGGTAGTCCGGATGCGGGGTCACCAGGTTCATGGCGGAAATCTGGTGATGGCACTGGACGCACTCCAGCCCAATGTCTTCGACATGAAATTTGTGCGGGAAATGCACGTTACCGACCGATGCTTCGAAAGTGACGACATCCGGCATTCCTGCTTCAGTCTGCGAGGCGGCGGTTTGCTCTTCTTCTCCCCCCGGAACGGGGTGGGCAATCTCGGCCCAGCGAAGTTCGAAATCGAACGGTTGATATGTCGGGCTGGTCTCGTTATGGCAACGGCTGCAGGCTTCAGCTGTCTTGTCCATGACCAGCCCGGCTGCCCTTGCCGCCTTCGGGTCTTTCATGACAGTGCCCGGCTTGTAGTCGGAACCGGGACCGTGGCAAACCTCACAACCCACGCCTTCATCATCGGCGTATTTGCCCTTGTCGCTGACGGGCACGTCAACGCCCAGGAATCCCCGGGTGGTGTGACAGTGCAGGCAGGCCTCATCCTGCTGCGGATTGCCGATTCCCCGCTCCGCGGCGATTTTGGCGGATGCTTCGGATGCCAGTGTCGCGAAAGCCCCGGCATGGGCCGACGCGGTCCAGATTCCCCACTGGTCGCCGGTCTTGGCCTTGTGGCAGCCCTTGCAGTTGGGCGCACCCGTGATCTCATGGGCAGCGAGGGCGTCCTGCGCCGGCAGCAGCACAGAAAAAATGGATAGCATCAAACAAGCTATGGAAACGTGAAATTTAAGCATAAATGCCTCGACGGATTTTCCATGGTGATGGAATCAGGGATTGCCGCGAAAGATCAGTTCTGCAGAAACGGCTTTGAAAAGTCCGTCAGGAGATTTTTGTACTCCTGTCTTTTTATCTCCTGAGCCTTTTCCGTTTCATCTGATTCCACCTGGGCGGTCTTCTGGATGAATTTGTCTGCAAGCACCTGGTACCTGTCTATTTCCGCTTGATACCAGTCGATTGAATCGCGCCCGACCCGGAGTTCCGGCAACTCTTTGGCGAGGTTTGACGGTTCAAGACCACACATCCAGCTCAGTTCAAATGGCTTGATCGCCAGCCACTCTGGATGTTCCGCGTGCTCGGAATTGACAAACGTGATTTTTCCACTCAGTGGGGAAGGTATTTCCAGGCTGAAATCGGAATACTGGATGGCGAACAGCGGTTTGCCTTTTTCGATGAGCTGTCCTTCCTGCGGAAGCTGGACCTGGTCGACCTTGTCAAAAACTTTCCGGATAAGGTCATCCGGGCCGATGCGGACCATGCCGTTCAGTTCAAGCTTCGCCCACGCGTGCTGGGGTGAGATGAAAACCCCGGCCGGGACATTCAGTTCGTACTTCGATTTCGATTCGCGTGTTCCGGGTTTGATCAGGCGAATCTTGTGGCGCATCTGCTTCTCGAGATTGTCCTGCCTCTTTATCAAGGCCTTTTTCAGGAA
>JAHEFT010000053.1:9331-20645 GCA_024640025.1 Chromatiales bacterium | reverse complement strand
GATCAGGGGCAGGCCGATGATGGCGGTCGGGTCTTCGGAATGCATGGCGCTCAGCAGGCTGACGCCGGCGGCCTCTGACTTGAAGCTTCCGGCGCAATTGAGCGGCCGGTCCATCCCGATGTAGCGTCGTATCTCGTCTATGGACAGCTTTCTGAAGCAGACATCGGTATGAATGGTTCGTCCATGGTCAAATGCCGGGCTGCTGCAAAGGACATGAAATGAAGTCAGGAAGCGCACGGTTTGGCCGCTGAAGCGCTGTAGCTGTTCGACAGCGGCGTCTGTGTCGCCGGGTTTGCCCACGATAGTGTCGTTTAGCACCGCAACCTGGTCGGAACCGATCACCACGGCCCCTGGAAACTGGCTGGCTGCGACGGCAGCTTTGTTTTTCGCAAGGCGGGATACCAGCAGGGCCGCATTTTCGGTTTCCCGGGCAGTTTCATCAATGTCCGGCGAGTAAACTTCGAACGGAATCCCCAGCCGTTCCAGCAAAATTTTCCGGTACGGGCTCGACGATGCGAGGATGAGATTTCTTTTATGTGACTGTTGTTGCATTTTTATAGTAAAATAAGCCGTTTAAGTATTGCGGTCGTTCGTTGAGCCGCCGACGGGAATTGTGAAGCCATGTCACGTGAATTTCCAGACATTATCGATCCCTGGAAGGCCGCGGACGGAAAGCGCACGTTCCAGGGGACGATGCCGATCAATCGAATGAAACGGCTGGACGCCCTGCTGGCGCCTGAATTGAAAGGACAGGATGACGCGGTGCTGGCCCGTGGGGTGGCGGAGTTTGTGGCCCGGTTCTCATACGACCGGCAGGGCCTGATCACCATACAGTTGGATGTCAGGGCTGAACTGCCCCTGGTGTGTCAGCGCAGCCTCGAGCCCTATCGTGAAAAGGTAAATCGGAGGAGTTTGCTCACTGTCATCGAGGATGTCGCCGAGCAGGAACTGATACCGGACATTTACGACCCGGTGTTGGTTGAACATCGCCGCATGGCGTTGCTGGATATCGTGGAAGAGGAATTGCTCCTGGCTGTTCCCCAGGTGCCCAGAAACCCCGAATCAGCAGAAATTGCATTGTCGACGGATGGAATAATCAGGCGCCCGTCCGAAATGGAAAAAGAGCCGACCCACAAACCCTTTGCCGGGTTGGCCGGGTTATTGAAGGAAAAAACAGAAGATTGATCCGCTTGAGGATCGATCCGGAATGAAAAATACTATATCGACTTGGGAGAAATAGTCATGGCTGTACAAAAAAATCGTAAGACCCCGTCAAAGCGCGGTATGCGCCGCTCTCACGACTCGCTCAAAGCGCCGACGCTTTCCGTCGATGCGACCACGGGTGAGACGCATCTTCGCCACCACATGACCCCTGATGGCTACTACAAGGGCCGCAAGGTCATTGAAACGCCTGTCGTCGAATTTGACGAAGAGTAAATCACCGCCCGACTGTAGATCGCACGTCTGAAAAGACAGACCGGGTCCCGGTCGCGTATCATCGTGACCGGGGCCTTGCCGAACTTGGCTGTCACCTGGAGATGTCGGCTTGATTTATTCGAGAATTGCAGGAACGGGGAGTCACCTTCCGGACAAGGTTGTCACCAACCATGACCTGGAACAAACGCTGGATACCAGTGATCAGTGGATCCGGGAACGAACCGGAATCTGTGAGCGTCGGGTCGCGGCAGATAACGAAACCACCTCGGTTCTTGCTGAGCAAGCCTGTCTCAAAGCACTGGAAGCGGCCGCTTGCGACCCTTCTGAAATCGATCTCTTCATCATAGGAACGACAACTCCGGACCTCATTTTTCCGAGCACGGCCTGCCTGCTGCAGAAAAAGCTGGGGCTGCCTGATTGTGGCGCCATGGACGTCAATGCGGCTTGTTCCGGTTTCCTCTACGCGCTGAATATTGCCGACAAGTACATCCGTTGCGGCGACGCAAAGAAAGTCCTGGTCTGTGGCGCAGAAACGCTTTCAAAGATCGTGAACTGGAGCAAGCGCGAAACCGCAGTTCTGTTTGCCGATGGCGCCGGCGCAGTAGTTCTGGAAGCCGCCGGGGAACCCGGTATCCTGTCCTCGCACATCCACGCCAATGGCGATTACATGGACCTGCTGACGACAAACGCAGGTGTTTCCGTGGGCTGGGAGGAAACGAAAGACAACGGGGGCAAGCCCGAAATCCAGATGCGTGGCAACGAGGTGTTCAAGGTGGCTGTTCGGACCCTGGGCAGAATTGTTGAAGAGACGCTCGGCAGCAACAATCTGCAAAAATCGGACCTCAACTGGTTGATTCCGCACCAGGCAAACCTCCGTATCATCACTGCGATGGCGAAAATGCTGGACATGAGCATGGACCACGTTGTCGTCACGGTTGACAGACACGGCAATTCATCTGCAGCCTCCGTGCCTCTTGCTCTGGATGAGGCGGTGAGAGACGGCCGTATCAAGCGGGGCGACCTGCTCATGCTGGAAGCCTTCGGTGGCGGTTTCACCTGGGGTTCGGCATTGATCAGATACTGATTCCCGGAGTATCGACCATGAGCAAAACCGCCTTCTTGTATCCCGGCCAGGGTTCCCAATGGGAGGGTATGATGGCGGAGTTCGCCGCAGAGAGAGTCTGGAAGTCACCCGGTGGTTTTAATCCGGACTGCCCTGGTCCGGCAATTGTGGCAAGCTATGTGAAGGTTGACTGCGCCAGCCTGGTGCAAACGGCGGATAACTGGAGTTGAAGATGGATTTGAATCTGGAAGGCCAGGTGGCCATCGTGACCGGAGCCAGCCGCGGGATTGGAGCGGCGATTGCGGATGCTCTCGCAGCAGCGGGTGCGAAAGTTGCCGGAACAGCGACAACCGCTGATGGAGCGGACAAGATTGAAAAGCGTCTGAACGCAATTTCTCCCGGAAACGCGGGGCAAGTGCTGGACGTGAATGATCCCGAGGGTGCGGCAGCGCTGGTCGAGAGTGTCGGCAACACTTTGGGCACGCCAACCATATTGGTCAACAACGCCGGCATCACGCGGGATCAAATCCTGATGCGGATGAAGGACGAAGACTGGGACACCGTGATGGCGACCAACCTGCGTTCTGTTTTTCGTCTCAGCAAAGCCTGTCTTCGCGGTATGATGAAAGCGCGGAACGGACGAATCATCAGTATCTCTTCGGTAGTCGGTGCCATGGGCAACGCCGGCCAAACCAACTATGCGGCCGCCAAGGCGGGCATCATGGGGTTCACACGGTCGCTGGCGCGGGAGATTGGTTCGCGCAATATCACGGTCAACGTGGTGGCGCCGGGTTTTATCGATACGGACATGACCCGCGCACTCGATGACAATCAGAAATCGGCCTTGCTGAATGACATTCCCTTACAACGATTAGGCGAACCAAATGATATAGCGGCTTCCGTATTGTTCCTTGCTTCGAAGCAGGCAGGTTACATTACGGGGCAGACTTTGCATGTCAATGGCGGCATGTACATGATTTAGACTGGCATCGTAGCGGTAGATTCACTAAAATTGTCAGACTGAATCCCCCAAAGAGGAAAGCATCTCAATGAGCAGTATCGAAGATCGCGTCAAAAAGATTGTTATCGAGCAACTTGGTGTCAAGGAAGATGAAGTCACTCCCAGTGCTTCATTTGTGGATGACCTTGGCGCAGACTCACTGGATACCGTCGAGCTTGTCATGGCGCTCGAGGAAGAATTCGAATGTGAAATTCCGGACGAAGAGGCGGAGAAAATTACCAGCGTTCAGCAGGCGATTGACTACGTTCAGGCTCATCTCTGAAATTTGGCATTGCATAGGGTAACGGGGCGGCCGGCGTTTTGCCGGCCGTCGTTGATTTAGAGCCCTGGAATCTTTAAAGGAAGCTATCGTGTCTACGCGTCGAGTAGTTGTTACCGGCCTCGGTCTTATCTCACCGGTTGGAAATACCGCTGAATCCGGCTGGGAAGCTGTCTGCAACGGAAAAAGCGGCATCGGTCCGGTCACTGAATTCGATGCATCGAATCTTGCCACCCGCATAGCGGGAGAGATTCGCGACTTCGAGATTTCCGATTACATCCAGGAAAAAGATGCCCGGCGTTATGACAAGTTCGTGCACTACGGGCTTGCAGCAGCGCAGGACGCGATGTCCCAGGCAGGGCTGATCGGTGAGGACCACGGTTTCGATCCGGAGCGTGTGGGTTTTGCCATCGGAGCAGGCATCGGCGGCATTTCATCGATTGAAAAGAACATGCTGCTGTACCAGGAAAAAGGCCCAAGGCGCATTTCCCCATTTTACATTCCGGGCGCCATCGTCAACATGGTCAGCGGTATTCTGTCGATCAATTTCGGCTTCAAGGGACCGAATATTGCGATCGTCTCTGCCTGCACCACATCCACACATAATATCGGCATGGCCGGACGCATGATCAAGTACGGTGATGCCGACGTGATGGTAGCCGGAGGCGCCGAATACGCGACGACCCCCACATCCATGGCCGGCTTCATCTCGGCCAAGGCCATGTCGACCCGCAACGATGATCCGGAAGCCGCCAGCCGTCCCTGGGACCGCGACCGGGATGGTTTCGTGCTGGCGAACGGCGCCGGTATGATGGTTGTTGAAGAGTTGGAACACGCCAGGAAACGCGGCGCGCAGATTTTTGCCGAACTGATCGGGTTTGGCATGAGTGGCGACGCCCATCACATGACCGCGCCTCCCGCAGACGGCGAGGGGGCTGCCCGGTGCATGAAAATCGCATTGCGCGATGCTGGAATCAATCCGGAACAGGTGGACTACATCAACGCGCACGGCACTTCAACCATGCTGGGTGACCGCGCCGAATCAGACGCGGTGAAAACAATTTTTGGCGATCATGCCTATCGGCTGGCGGTCAGTTCCACCAAGTCGATGACCGGACACATGCTCGGCGCCGCAGGCGGAACGGAGGCTTTGTTTTCGGTGCTCGCCATACGCGACGGCGTGATACCGCCAACGATCAACCTGGACCATCCCAGCGAAGGCTGTGACCTGGATTACGTGCCGAACCAGGCCCGGGAACGGTCCGTCGAGATGGTCATGTCCAATTCTTTTGGTTTCGGCGGCACCAACGGAACACTGGTGTTCAAAAAGTTCAAGGGCTGAATCAACCAACGCGGGACGGTTTTCCCGGAGGACGAAACACGAATGCTTGAGTGCCTGGTGGATGGTGAAATCACGGACCAGGTGTCGGTGGCGGACCGGGGCCTGCTTTACGGTGACGGGTTGTTTGAAAACATCACCGTTCTGGGCGGACAGCCCAGGTTCTGGCAGGGCCATATCGATCGTCTCACTGCCGGGTGCGAACAACTGGGTATACCGGTCACCCCCCAGGCCGTGCTTTTACGTGAATTGAAAACGGTAGCTGCCGGCCAGCCGGACTGCGTGGTCCGGATTATCGTGACCCGCGGGACTTCAGGATCGGGTTATGCGCCGTCCAGCCCGGCACATTCAAACCGTATCGTGAGCTCCCACGCGCGGACACAATTGAAGGAAGACTACCCCACGTTCGGAATTCGTGCCCGGCTGTGCGACTTGCGCCTCGGCATTCAGCCCGCGCTGGCCGGCATGAAACACCTGAACCGGCTGGAACAGGTCACAGCCCGCGCAGAATGGCAGGATCCTTTGATCCAGGAAGGGATTCTGCTTGACCGGGAGGACCATGTCATCAGCGGAATCTCTTCGAATATTTTCCTCGTGTATTCCGGACGGCTTCTGACTCCGCGGCTCGATCGCTGCGGTATCCGCGGCGTAATGCGGGGAGCCATCCTGAACGCGTTCAGACCGCTTTGTGAGCAACGGCGCCTGCTACTGGACATGCTGCCGGAAGCACATGAGATTTTTGTCTGTGACTCCATCCATGGCGTTCTTCCGGTTACCCGTATCGATCACTGGGAATACGAAATCGGCCCCGTGACCCGCGAAGTACAGGATTGGCTCAACCAGCAATGACGTGATGAAGAAAACGCTCTGGTTACTGGCTCTGGTTTCATTGCTGCTAGCGGCATCTGCATGGCTAGGCTGGAAGCAGTATGAAGATTTTCTGCAAACCCCGCTGGATATTCCAGGCGAGGAACTGGTATTTCTGCTGGAACCGGGAACCTCGGGGCTCGAAATCGTCGAGCAACTGGAGCGGCTCGGTGTTTCCCGTCCGGGCTGGGAGTGGCGCCTGTTGATGCGGCTGGAGCCCCATGTATATCGCGCCGGGGAATACCGGCTTGAAGCCGGCATCACGCCACGGCAACTGCTGTCGAAGTTTTCCGGCGGTGAAGTCATTCAGTACCGCGTTACGCTGGTGGAAGGCTGGACATTCAGCCAGTTTGCCGCAACGCTGGCGGGCAACCCGGTATTACGGCATGAACTCGACCTGGAAGATCCGGGCACTTGGGATTCCGTCTCGAACCTGGTGGGAGTTGAGCACCCGGAAGGATGGTTTCTGCCCGAGACCTATCAATTTACCCGCGGCGATACCGATCGCGACATCCTTCTGCGTGCGCATGAAGCGATGCAACAGGCGCTGGACGAGGCCTGGATTTCGCGGGATGATGACTTACCCATTGATTCCCCCTATGAATTACTCATACTGGCTTCGATCATCGAAAAAGAAACCGCACTTGACGAGGAGCGCCGGCAGGTGGCCGGAGTATTCACCCGGCGTTTACAAAAGGGCATGAGGCTGCAGACCGATCCCACGGTCATTTACGGCATGGGAGAAGCATTTGACGGCGATATAAGGCGCCGGGACCTGCAGACCGACACGGCCTACAACACATACACCCGCCACGGTCTGCCGCCAACCCCTATCGCCATGCCCGGCCGGAAATCGCTATTGGCGGCCGCCAGCCCGGCGCCGGGCGATGCGCTTTTTTTCGTTGCGGACGGCACCGGCGGTCACACGTTTTCCGCAACGCTCGACGCCCATCAACGGGCCGTGAAAAAACTGACAGAGAGAAATTGATGCGGGGCAGGTTCATAACGCTGGAAGGAGGCGAGGGCGCCGGAAAGTCAACCATGATGGAACGCGTGGCCGGCTGGCTGCGGGTTTCCGGCCAACGCGTGGTCAGGACGCGCGAACCCGGCGGCACGATATTGGCGGAAAAGCTGCGCGATATCCTGCTTGACCGCAACAACCTGTTACTGTCCGGCAAGGCTGAACTCCTGTTGATGTTTGCCGCCCGCGCCCAACATCTCGATGAACTGATCCGGCCGGCACTGGCGCGCGGTGATTGTGTTTTGTGTGATCGTTTCACCGATGCAACCTGGGCCTACCAGGGTGGCGGCAGGGGTTTGCCCCGCGAGGATATCGCGGTGCTGGAAACCCTGGTCCACGGGGATTTGCAACCCGACCTCACGCTTTTACTGGATCTGCCGGTCGACCAGGGGCTCCGGCGGGCTTCCAGGCGGAGTGAGGCTGACCGTTTTGAGCAGGAACCCCCGGATTTCTTCGGCAAGGTGCGCCAGGCTTACCTCGACCGGGCCGCAGCTGATCCCGAACGGTTCGCGGTGATTGATGCTTCGCCCGGGATAGAAGAAGTATGGGCACAGATTCATGCCGTGCTGCAGGCAAGGCTGGCCCCGTGATCTACCCATGGCTGGAAGCGGTCAACGCCGAGTTTTCCGAACGCTTCGCTGAAGACCGGCTGCCCCACGCGCTCCTTCTGAATGGGCCGCGTGACACGGGCAAGACCGGATTGGCGACGCAGTTTGTCGCCAGCATTCTGTGCCTGGAAAACCGGCACCCGGCCTGCGGGATCTGCCGGTCCTGCCGGCTGCTGGAAACCGGTGCCCACCCCGACCGGCACGTGGTTACATTCGAGGAACATCCAAAAACAGGCGTGTTGCGGCAAATGCTGGTGATTGGTCAGGTCAGAGAGCTGATCAGTTCGCTGAGTCTCACAACGACCATCAGCCGGCGCAAGGCCGCCCTGATTCACCCGGTGGACGCGATGAACATTGCGGCCGCCAACGGCTTACTCAAAACGCTGGAAGAGCCGCGCGGTGAAACGGTGCTGGTGCTGGTTGCGCACGACACGGGCAGTTTGCCCGCAACCATCCGTAGCCGCTGTCAAAACCTGCAGGTAAGGCCGGCGGACTCCCGGGGATCCATCGACTGGCTCTGTGCGGAAGTGCAGGTGACCCCGCAGGAAGCGGAATCTGCGCTGATGGCCGCTGCTGGAAGCCCATTGAAAGCCGCCCGGATGATCCGGGACGGCAGTATAAAACACTATGACCAGGTCGTTTCCATACTCGAAGGTCTTCGATCGCAGAGAACGGCTCCAGGCGCCGCGGTTGCTGCGATGGCCGACGTCGACCCGGAACTGCTCTGGTCCTGGATATCATTGCTGGCTTCCGAAGAATTAAAAAGCGTCATGGGATCGTCGCTTGCAGCCAGGGAAGTGAGCCGTCTGCAATCGCTTGCGGACCGGAATCGCTATTTATTACCCACGCCGATACGCAAAGACTTCCTTCTGCAGGATTGGCTGATACAATGGTCCCGAATCAGGGATTAGGAAAGAACCATGGCGCAACAAGGGATTCTCTCACTGTCGATCAACGACAGGCAGGCACTTTACAAATCTTACATGCCGTTTGTTTCCGGAGGCGGATTGTTCGTTCCCAGCACCAAGCGTTTTAGCCTGGGTGACGAAGTTTTCCTGTTACTGACGGTCATGGAGTTTGAAGAACGGTTGCCGATTCCGGGCAAGGTCATCTGGATTACTCCGCAGGGGGCCGCCGGCAACCGCAAGGCTGGAATCGGGGTGCAATTTGCCGACACGCAGGATGGCGCCCATGCCCGTACGGTCATCGAGTCCCATCTGGCAACGCAGCTCAAGAGCAACGCAGCTACTCACACCATGTAGTGATCCAACCCGGCGTTGATCAGCCCGTCTGCGCCAGGATGTCTCTCAGAATCGCCATGAACGCTTCGATCTGCCTTTCACCCTGGTAAAAATGAGGTGAAAGGCGGATTCCTCCGCCACGGATGACGCAACTTACCCCGGCTTGCACCAGATGCCTGTGCAATTCCTGTGCTGGCGATCGTTCGTGTGCGAAGGTGATGATACCGGAACGGCGCTTCTGCTCTGTCGCACTGATGATAAAAATTCCCGGCAGCTCTGCCAGGCCACGCAAAAGTTGGTCTGTGTTGGCCAATATCCGCTGGCCGACATTTTCCATGCCATAGTCGAGCAACAATCCGGCAGATGCATGCAGGGCCGCCTGGCCCATGGTGTTGGGGCTGCCGGCCTCGAAGCGCCGGGCGCTGGCTGACGGCGTCCAGTCTTCCCGCTCGAAATGCCAGGGCTGGTCAAACATGTGCCAACCCTGTTGCAGCAGATTCAATTGCCCCCGCGCCTCCTCGCGGCTGTAAAAAACAGCGATGCCTTCCGGGGCCAGCAGCCACTTGTGGGCATCTGCAGCCAGGAAATCAATCCGGCAGGCGTCGACATCAAGGGGCAGGGCGCCCAGTTGCTGGATGGCGTCTACAAAAAACAGCACATTGCGTTTCCGGCAGGCCTCTCCGAGTGCGACAAGGTCCAGCCGAAAACCGTCGTCCCAGGCCACGGCGCTGACCGTAAGTAACCGGGTTTTGTGATCCATTGCGTCCAGCAGGGCCGTCTCGGCGTGGGGCGCGCTCCGTATGTCGATTTCACGCAGTTCCACGCCGCTGGCCGCCTGGGCCAGCCATGGAAGGCGATTCGAGGGGAATTCGCCGCCAGGAAGAACAATATTGTCTCCGGCGCGCCAGTCCATTCCGAAGGCGACCGTGCAAATCCCCTCGGTCGTGTTCTTTACCAACGCAATATCGTCTGCGTGGCTTGCGCCGGAAAGTTGGGCCAGGCTTTTGCGCAAATCGTTTTCGCGGGCAAACCACTCGCGGTAAGCGGCCGAGCCCCGGTTCATGTTTTCCTCGGCGAAGTTCTGCACAGCTTCAGCAGTACGGCGGGGCCAGGGCCCAACGGCGGCATGGTTGAAATAGAGACCGCTTTCCAGGATAGGGAATTGGTCGAGTGGGGGTGCAGGCGCATTATCCGGAGTGGCTGAATCAGTCATGGGCATATAATGAGGCCGGAGAAGCTGCCGGGCAAATCTCCACTGACGCACAAATGGAGAACCATGACGCAAACCGCACAACGCGCAATCATCCACGTGGACATGGACGCGTTTTACGCTTCGGTTGAGTGCCTGGACAACCCTGCCTTGAAAGGGCTCCCTGTCATCGTCGGCGGCCTGGGCTCGCGCGGCGTGGTGGCCACCGCCAGTTACGAAGCGCGAGCTTTCGGCGTTCACTCGGCTCTGCCGATGAGTCGTGCGCGACGACTTTGCCCGGAGGGGCATTTTGTCCGCCCCAGGATGGCAAGGTACCGGGAAAAATCCGCCGAAGTATTCGCCATTTTCAACGACTTTACCCCGCTGGTAGAAGGGCTTTCCCTGGATGAAGCCTTTCTGGACGTGTCCGGCAGCCTGAAGCTGTTCGGCAGCCAGCTGGAAATCGGCCAAAAGATCAAGGAACGGATAAAAGCGGAGACCGGACTGACCGCTTCCGTGGGACTGGCGCACAACAAGTTCCTGGCAAAGCTCGGATCCGATGTCCATAAACCCGACGGCCTGTTGTTCATCGACCCGCTGAAAGTCCATGAGTTTCTCGATCCGATGCCGATAAGCCGGTTGTGGGGTATCGGGAAAAAGACCGCACCCAGGCTGAAGGCCCTGGGCATCCTGACGATTGGACAATTGAGAAAGGCCGACATCTCAATTCTGCAACCGGTGCTGGGTAATCGTTCCGAACATTTTCTGCGGCTGAGCCGCGGAGAGGACGAGCGGGACGTTCAGCCCGAACGGCCGGACAAATCGATCAGCCACGAAGTGACCTTCGATACGAATATCTCCGAACGCGACGAGTTACTCGCAGAATTGCAGAGGCAGGCGGAAAACGTATCGAGACGATTGCGCGCCCAGGGACTCATGGCCAGCACGGTGGTCGTGAAGATACGCGATCCCGGATTCCGTACCGTAACCCGTAGCCGCAGCATGCGGGCGTGCTCGAACAGCACAAAAACACTGTACCGGATGGCGCGGGCCCTGTTCGAGAACTGGCGCGAGAGTCACAGAGGCACGCCGGTCCGTCTGTTGGGGATGGGGGTTTCCGGTCTCGAGGAAAGTCACGCCACCGACCACGCCGCGGGTGACCTGGCCGACAGCCGCTCCGAACAGCAACTGGATCGCGTATTCGACACCATCAACCAACGCTTCGGCGAAGCCGGAATTTCCCACGGTCGCGCCCTTGGCCGGAAAAAA
>JAHEFT010000053.1:0-9231 GCA_024640025.1 Chromatiales bacterium | reverse complement strand
GCTTTGAGCTTTTTCAGTTCCTCGTCGCGCAACTCGCGCCGCAGGATCTTCCCGACATTGGACTTGGGCAATTCATCCCGGAACTCGATGTAGCGCGGGCGCTTGTAGCCCGTCAGTTGTTCCTTGCACAGCTCCTTGATTTCTTCTTTGGTCAGCGTAGGGTCTGATTTGACCACGAATACCTTGACCGCCTCGGTGGATTTTTCGTCCGGAACACCGATGACAGCTACTTCAAGCACCTTGGGGTGCAAGGCGATGACATCTTCGATTTCATTCGGGAACACGTTGAAACCGGATACGAGGATCATGTCCTTTTTCCGGTCCACGATTTTGAAGTAACCGTCTTCTGTCATCAGCGCCACGTCGCCTGTACGTAACCAGCCGTCCTGTGTCATGACCTTGGCTGTCTCTTCGGGCCGCTCCCAGTAGCCTTTCATGACCTGCGGTCCCCGGATCACCAGTTCGCCCACTTCACCCTGTGGAAGCATTTCTCCATCGTCGTTCATGATGGCGCACTCGGTAGATGAGATAGGCAGCCCGATACAGCCATTGAATTTTTCGATGGTTATCGGATTTATACAGGCCGCCGGAGAAGTTTCCGTCAGTCCGTAGGCCTCGACCAGCGGTGTGCCCGTGGCTTTCCTCCACTTTTTCGCCACCGCCCGCTGCACAGCCATGCCGCCGCCCAGCGCGCCTTTCAACGTGCTGAAATCCAGCTCATGAAATTCCGGCGTGTTGAGCAGGCCATTGAACAGAGTGTTCACACCCGGGATAAAGGTGAAGGGAACCTTGCTGAGAACTTTCACAAAACCCTGCATGTCGCGCGGGTCGGTGATCAGTACGTTGATCCCTCCTATCGCCATGAATACCAGGCAGTTCGAGGTCAATGCAAAGATATGATAAAGCGGCAATGCCGTGATAACGACCTCGGTGTCCAGGCCGACGCCGGCGGGAATCATCCAGGCCTTGGCCTGCTGCATATTGGCCACCAGGTTGCGGTGCGTCAGCATGGCGCCCTTGGCTACGCCTGTCGTGCCCCCGGTATATTGCAGGAAAGCCAGGTCGTCATGACCCAGGTTTACCGGGGCCAGTGACAGTCCGGCGCCTTTGCTAAGGGCATCGTTAAAGCGGGTTGAGCCCGGCAGGTCGTATCCCGGCACGCTTTTCTTCACATACTTGAGGGCAAAATTCACCAGGAAACCCCTGGGGAAACCCAACAGGTCGCCTATCTGCGTGGTGATAATCTGCTCCAGCCCGGTTTCAGCGCTGATTTTTTGCAGAACGCTCGCGAAATTCTCCACCACGACAATGGCCTTTGCACCCGAATCGTTCAGCTGGTGCTTGAGTTCGCGCGGCGTATACATGGGATTGGTGTTGACGATGACCAGGCCCGCTTTCATGGCGCCAAAAAGGGCCACGGGATATTGCAGGATATTGGGCATCATCAAGGCTATGCGGTCACCTTTCTCAAGGCCCTTGCTTTGCAGCCAGGCGGCGAAATTTCGGGTCAGGCGGTCCAGTTCGCTGTACGACAGCTCCTTGTCAAAATTGATATAAGCGGTCTGTTTGCCAAACCTCGAAATACTCTGGTTGAATATATCCAGGATGGATGAGAATTCCTCAAGGTCGATTTCTGCCGGGACGCCTTCGGGATAGCTGTCGAGCCAGGGCTGGTTCACAATGATTTCTCTCTGCTGATATTCACTACAGTCTATATGATTATGGAAGGGTAAAAAATCATCTTGATCGATGTCAGAAGCAATTCGGTTGAACGCATGTGATAATAAAAGGCCACTGCACGCAGGGTAGAACCGGATGGGTGAGCAGAACGTAAAAAAGATCAGTGATGAAGCGACTCAGCAGGAGTTCATGAAGTCATTGCTGACCGAAGTTCACGCGCTGGAGAAAATGCTCGACAGCGGATTGATCGAGTCCGGCGTCAGCCGGATCGGAGCCGAACAGGAAATGTTCCTGATCGACAAGGCGCATAAACCAGCGCTCAAGGCCATGGAAATCCTCGAAGCGATCGACGATGACCGCTTTACCCATGAGCTCGGCCTGTTCAATCTCGAGGCAAACCTCGCTCCGCACATACTCGGCGGCAATTGCCTGAGCCTGATGGAGCAGGAAGCCCAGGAAATCTACCGGCATGCACGCCAGACAGCTTCCCGATTCGATTGCGATATCGCCCTGGTGGGCATCCTTCCAACGCTGACGAAGGAAAACCTTGGCCTGGAATCGATGGTGCCGACACCCCGGTATTACGCCCTGAACGATGCGATTCGGGCGCTCCGGGGTGACGAATTCCGGTTTACCATCAACGGTATCGACCAGTTGGCCGTCAAGCACGACAACGTGATGCTTGAAGCCTGCAATACCAGTTTCCAGGTGCACTTCCAGGTCAGCCCGGAAAACTTCGCTAAAAATTACAATATTGCGCAGGTGGTGACGGCGCCTTTACTGGCCGCGGCCGTCAATTCGCCGTTGCTGCTGGGCAAGCGCCTCTGGCACGAGACCCGGATCGCCGTTTTCGAATACTCTATCGACACCCGTTCGAAAATCCACCAGGAACGGGGCCTCAAGCCCCGGGTGCATTTCGGTGACCGCTGGCTGGAAGAGTCCGTCACCGAAATTTTCAAGGAAGACATCGCGCGGTTCCGTACCGTACTGACCACCGATACCGAAGAAGACCCTCTCGGGATGATCGAAAAGGGCGTCATGCCGTCCCTGAATGCCCTGTGTCTGCACAATGGAACTGTGTATCGCTGGAACCGGCCCTGCTACGGCGTGCACAACAACATTCCGCACCTGCGGATTGAAAACCGGGTCATTCCGTCGGGTCCGACCATCATCGACGAGGTCGCCAACGCTGCATTTTTCTACGGCATGATGGCCGGCATGAGCGCGCAAGTGAAAGACATCCGTGAATACCTGCCTTTTGCTGACGTCAAGTCCAATTTCATGGCGGCTGCCCGCGATGGAATCCGCGCCCAGTTGAACTGGTTCAACGACACACACCTGCCGGTCAAGCAGCTTATCCTCGAACAGCTGTTGCCGCTGGCCCGCGAAGGACTGCAGGAATCCGGAATCGACCAGGACGATATCGACCGATACCTGGGTGTGCTTCACGACCGTGTTTCCATGCGGCGCACGGGTTCGCGCTGGGCCCTGGAATCGCTGGAGGAAATGAAGGAGTTCGGAACGCTGGACCAGCGTCTGCGATGCATCGTCAGCAGCATGGTCAAGCAGCAGTCCGCCGGCAAACAGATTTCACAATGGGAACTGGCCGAATACTGTGAAGAGCAGGATTGGCGGGAGAGTTACCGCACGGTGAGCCAGTTTATGACACAGGATCTTTTCACGGTGCGCCCCGACGATATCGTCGACTTCGCAGCCACCCTGATGGACTGGCGGCATATCCGTCACGTGCCGGTTGAGAGTGATACGGGGAAACTCGTGGGGCTGGTATCTCACCGCGCCCTGCTAAGGCTCATGTCCCAGGGACGTCTCAGCAGCGACACCAGGGTGACGGTGGAGGAAATCATGAACCGCGAGCCTGTTACGGTGCACCCCGACACCCTGACTGTCGATGCGATTCGTATCATGCGTGAGAAGAAGCTGGGCTGTTTGCCGGTGACCCGCAAAAACAAACTGGTGGGAATCGTCACGGAACATGACCTGATTGTTGTCGCATCGCGCCTGTTGGAGTCCCACCTGGTTACCGAAGAGTGAGGCGGTGCCCTCTCACGATGTTTCTTGCGGCGCTGTTGCTGGCCGGGTTGGCTGCCTGTGCGAAACCCCTGACGGTCGAACAGCGAGTCATCGCGACCATCCGTAATATGGAAGCCAGCATCGAGGCCGGCGAGCGGCGCGCCTTCATGGGACACATAGCCGGTGACTTCAAGGGCCAGCGGGAATCCATGAACAGGGATCAGGTCCGGGCCATGGTCGTGTTCCAGTTGAATCGCCACAAGAACCTGCAGGCACAGCTATTTCCCATTCACGTCACCGAAACCGGCAAAAACACGGCGAAGGCTGTGTTCAGGGCTCTGGTGACCGGTGGCCCGGGCTGGATTCCGGAGAGCGGCCAGGTTTATGAGTTTGACACCCGGTGGATACTGACCGATGACGAATGGCTGCTTCAGTCGGCCAACTGGACTCCGGCCACGCTGGAAGGATAACCGCAGCTCTCTCAGTTTTTGAGAATGCTTCGGGTAGAATGGGCCAATGGCCTACGCAAGCTTCCACCCTGCAGTACGTTCCTGGTTCAGCGCCGCTTTCCACTCGCCGACTCCGGTGCAGTCGGCCGCATGGACGGCCATTGATTCTGATCAGGACGTCCTGATAGCAGCGCCCACCGGAAGCGGCAAGACGTTTGCAGCATTCCTTTGCGCCATCAATGAACTGGTCGAGCAGGGCAGCGAACAGCCTTTGAGCGACCGTGTTCACGTGCTTTATGTCTCACCCCTGAAGGCCCTGTCCAACGACATCGAGCGCAACCTCAGGCTGCCTCTCGATGGCATCGATGGCTGGCTGGCGGAACACGAGGGCAGGGTTTCGGGCATTTCCGCCATGGTGCGAACCGGCGATACGACGCCCGGTGACCGGGAAAAAATGCGCCGCAAGCCGCCGCAGATACTGGTCACGACACCCGAATCGCTGTACTTGTTACTGACCTCTGACTCCGGGCGCAGCATGCTCGGCGGTGTCAGCTCCGTGATCGTCGACGAGATTCACGCGGTGGCCGGCAGCAAGCGCGGCAGCCACCTGGCCCTGTCCCTGGCGCGGCTTGACGCCCTCAACGCGCAAACCGGCCATGAGCGCGCCCGTCGCATCGGGCTTTCAGCGACACAAAACCCGATCAGCCTGATTGCCAGCTTCCTGACCGGCGGCAGGCCTTGTGAAATCGTGGATACCGGCCATCAGCGCGAACGTGACCTGTCGCTGGTGATTCCCGAATCTCCGCTTTCACCCGTCATGGCCAACGAAGTCTGGGAAGAAATCTATAACCGGCTCGAAGCCCTGATCGCTGAGCACAAAACCACGCTGATCTTCGTCAACACCCGGCGGTTGGCGGAACGGCTGGCCCGGCACCTGGCGGAACGCATCGGGGACGAGGCGGTGACCGCGCATCATGGCAGTCTTTCCCGCGACCATCGCCTGGAGGCGGAACAGGCGCTGAAATCGGGCCGGTTGCGCGCCCTGGTCGCCACCGCCTCGCTGGAGTTGGGAATTGACATCGGCCACGTCGACCTGGTCTGCCAGATCGGCTCGCCGGGCAGTATTTCGGCGTTTATTCAGCGGGTCGGCCGCGCCGGCCATGCTGTGGGCGAGACCCCCAAAGGCCGGCTGTTCCCGGTTTCGCGCGATGACCTGGTGGAAAGTGTCGCGCTGATCCGGTCGGTCCGGGAAGGTGTGCTGGACCGCGTGCTGATTCCCGAGGCGCCGCTGGATGTTCTGGCCCAGCAGGTGATAGCTGAGGTCAGCGCACGCGAGTGGGAAACCGGGCCGTTGCTGGAACAGGTAAGACAGGCATGGCCTTACCGTGATCTTTCCAGCGAGAGTTTTGGGCAAGTGATAGATATGCTGGCCAGCGGGTACGCCACGCGAAGAGGGCGGCGGGCCGCCTTTCTGCACCATGACGCCATCAACGGCCGGCTCCGGCCGCGGCCGTCGGCGCGACTCACCGCACTGCAGAATGGCGGCGCTATTCCGGACCATTTCGACTACGAAGTGATCATGCTGCCGCAAGGCTACCGCGTAGGCACCCTGAACGAGGACTTCTCATTTGAAAGTCTTCCCGGTGATATTTTCCAGCTGGGCAACACCAGTTACCGGATCCTCAAGATCGAGCAGGGCCGGGTGCTGGTCGAAGATGCGAGGGGTCAGCCGCCCACCATTCCATTCTGGGTGGGAGACGCACAGGGACGCAGTGACGAGCTTTCAGCAGCCGTATCCGGTTTACGCCAGGAAATGGACACGCTGCTGCAGGAAGGCGGCACAGAAGCGGCCCTGGCTTACCTGGAGGCACTCGGAATCGAGCCCGGCGCCGCTGTTCAACTGGTGAATTACCTGGACGCAGCGCGGCAGGCTCTTGGCGTGATTCCCACCCGCGACCGCATCGTGCTGGAGCGGTTCTTCGACGACACCGGCGATATGCACCTGGTCGTCCATGCACCGCTGGGTTCGCGCATCATGCGGGCCTGGGGCCTGGCGCTGCGAAAACGGTTCTGCCGGCACTTCAATTTTGAGTTGCAGGCGGCGGCACTGGAGGACAGCCTGATCCTGTCGCTGGGGGAAACACACAGTTTTGAGACCAGTGATGTACCCGGCTACCTCAAGTCGGCCAGTGTCCGTCAGGTACTGGTCCAGGCGCTTCTTGACGCCCCCATGTTCGAAGTGCGCTGGCGCTGGAATGCAACCATCGCGCTGGCGGTTCAGCGTATGCGCAACGGTCAGAAGCTGCCGCCGCAGTGGCAGCGTAACGCAGCGGAAGACCTGGTGGCTGTCGTGTTTCCGGACCAGTTGGCCTGCCTGGAAAATATACGCGGGGAAAGGGAAATACCGGACCACCCGCTGGTCAACCAGACCATCCGCGACTGCATGACGGAAACGATGGACATCGACGGCCTGGAGGCCCTGCTGAAACGCATCGAAGCGGGTGAGATTGAAATCCGTTGCCTTGACCTGACCGGCCCGTCACCGCTATCCGCGGAAATCATCAATGCCAGGCCCTATGCTTTCCTGGACGATGGTGAGGCGGAAAACCGGCGTACCCGGGCCATCAGCCAAAGCCCGAACGACCTGGGGGATGCAGCGACGTTGAGCATTATTTCCGTCGAGGCCACCGAACAGGTCCGGTCCGAGAGCTGGATTCGGCCCCGCAACCCGGATGAACTGCATGACGGCCTGCTGCAATTGGGGTTTCTCACCCGGCAGGAATTTTCCACCGGTGTCTCCAGCACCGGAACGCCGTCAAGGTTTGAGCAATGGGGCAAGTGGTTCCAGGCCCTGGCGGACGACCTGCGCGCCAGCTGCGTTGAGGCGGGAGATTCTGCCTGGTGGGTGGCCACAGAAAGGCTGGGTGAGTTCTGCGCGGTCCATCCCAACGCGGCGGTCCACCCCGACCCTTCGGCGGTTTTTTCCCTCGATGGACCCGGACGCGAGGCAGCACTCGTCGAACTGCTGCGCAGCCGCTTGTCCGGTCTGGGCCCGGTCGGGGCTGCCGCCCTGGCGGAAGACTTCTCATTGCCGCAGGCTGAACTGGACATTGCCTTACTGACGCTTCAAAACGAAGGGTATGTCATGGTAATGGATACGGGCCAGGTACTGGAGCGAGGGGACAAAACCTGGTGCGAACGCCGTTTACTGGCGCGTATCCACCGCTACAGCCGCGAACAGCGCAGAAAGGCGGCCCGACCGGTTGCGCCGGCGGCCTATATGCGCTTCCTGCAGGACTGGCATGGGCTCGACGACCCGTCCGGTGAACTGGAGCAGGTACTGGCTTTGCTGGAAGGGTGGGCTGCACCGGTGGCCTCCTGGGAGCAGGGATTGCTGGCAAAGCGCTGTGCCGACTATTCACCACAGCGTCTCGACGAGCAGTTTCTCAGTGGGTTTGTGACCTGGTTCCGGCCTTTCAGCGCCGGGCAGGGCACCCAGCAACTGCTGGCCGCAACTCCGATCGCCATCATTCCCCGGCGGCATACCGCCTCCTGGCAATCGGATCCGCCCGAAAACGTCACGCAACCCGGGACGCTGGCTAACCGGGTACTCCAGGTCCTGAGCGGGCATGGCGCCATGTTCACCGTTGACCTGGAACAGGAAGCGGGACTGATGCCGGTCCAGGTGGAACAGGCGGTCGGCGAACTGGTCGCGCGGGGATTGGTGACTTCCGACGCCTTCTCACCCCTGCGTTGGCTGATCAGGTCTGAAGCGGATAAGCGGCGTAAGCAAAAGAGGGTGCGGGGACGCATGCGTGCCGCCCAGGCTGGAATGCTGGGCCGTTGGAGCGTTACCCAAAGTCCAAAACCCAACATGTCAGGAAATGGAGCAGCGGCCGACCAGGAAAGGCTGGCGACGGTTTGCGAAGCCCTGTTGCGCCGCTACGGCGTGGTCTTTCGCGCGGTTCTTGAGCGGGAGTCACTGCTGCCGCCCTGGCGTAACCTGTTGCGCTACCTGCGCCGCATGGAAGACCGCGGGGAAGTCTATGGCGGCCGGTTTGTCGACGGATTTTCCGGTGAGCAGTTCGCCTTGCCGGAAGCGGTCGGACTGTTGCGAAGACATGCGTCGGAACCGGCTGAAGATCAACTCAAGGTGATCAACGCGTGTGACCCGTTGAACCTTGGCGGAATCATCACGCCGGGAGTGAAGACGCCGGCCAAGGCGGGTAACCGGATTCTGCTGCTCAACGGTGTCCCGGTGGCCCGGTTGCAGGGCGAGGAACTGGAACTGCTTGGGCGAACCCGGAAGATCAGCGAGGCCGAAGCGGAACGCTATCTGCGCGTGGTACGGGCATTTCCCCGCTCCCGGACCCAATAAAAAAAGCCCCGGCGCCAGGCCGGGGCATCTTTTTCCGGTCATTGGGCCTCAGGCCGCAGCTAACTGCCTCAGCACGTAATGCAGGATTCCGCCATGGCGATAATATTCCGCTTCCTTCGGCGTATCGATGCGCACCCGTGCCTGGAACTGCGTCACTTTTCCATCTTCCGCAGTAGCAGTAACTGAGACATTACCTGAAGAACAATCTTCAGGCCATTCAATACTATAGCTTTCTTTGCCTGTAAGGCCCAGTGAATTGGCGCTCTCGCCGGATAGGAAATTGAGTGGTAAAACACCCATTCCGACCAGGTTTGAACGGTGAATGCGCTCGAAACTTTCGGTGATAACTGCCTTGACACCCAGCAGGTTGGTGCCCTTGGCCGCCCAGTCACGGGATGAACCGGTGCCGTATTCCTTGCCGGCCAGGATCACCAGCGACGTTCCTTCCGCCTGGTACTTCATGGCCGCGTCGTAAATGCTCATCTGTTCGCCGGACGGCTGGAAGGTGGTCCATCCGCCTTCCGTGCCCGGGGCCAGTTGATTACGCAGACGCACATTGGCGAACGTGCCGCGCATCATCACTTCGTGGTTGCCGCGGCGTGAGCCGTAGGAGTTGAAGTCCGCTTTTTGCACACCGTGGTTTTTCAGGTATTCACCGGCCGGTGAATCTTCCTTGATGGCGCCTGCCGGGGA